>NZ_JBMDKB010000013.1:0-171589 GCF_057809495.1 Allobosea sp. FG18 | reverse complement strand
AGCAATTACCGAGCCGCAGCGCACTGCCGCGAGAGCGGCTTAGTCCTCTGGCGCGCTACTGAATTATTGACCTCGGCATCCGACCTTGCTCAGTTGCCTGCTTCGACGAGATCAGAGCGGGTATGGCCTTCGGCGTCTTTATTCATCGTCAGGATTCGATCTACGACGACAGCCCGGCTGAGCAGTATCAGTTCCCGCGCCAGTATCTCGGCCGTGTTCAAGCCTGCGTCGGCGATTGGATCATCTATTACGAGCCGCGGAAGGTTACCGGGACGCGCGGCTACTTCGCGATGGCCAAGGTCCAGCAGGTGATTCCCGATCCGGCCGCGCCGGGCATGTACATCGCCATCATCGAGCCGGGTAGCTATCTCGACTTCGCCAATCCCGTTCCCTTCGCCAATGCTCAAGGCGTGATCGAGCGTGGCGTCCTGAATGGGGAAGGGCGCATCTCTGGTCGCGCCCAGGCGGCAGTGCGCTCGCTCTCGCCAGCAGACTTCGATCGAATCACCAGCCTCGGCTTGGAAGACCTGGCTCCGCTGCTACCGCGGCTCGATGAGACTGCGGCATCGGATGGTTTCGCGGAGGAACAGGCTCCATTTGTGTTTGAGCAGGCCCGCGAGCGGGCGACGTTCCTTGCCTCGCGGATCGTCCGCGATCGCGTCTTCCGCCGCATCGTGCTGCGCGCTTACGACGAGCGCTGCGCGATCACAGGTCTCAAATTGATCAACGGTGGTGGCAGAGCTGAGGTCGCCGCGGCTCACATTCGTCCCGTCGAAGCGAATGGGCCGGACATCGTCAGCAACGGCCTCGCCCTGTCAGGCACCGCTCACTGGATGTTCGATCGAGGTTTGATCGGCCTGTCCGACGACCTCGATATCCTCATCTCCCGGCAGGCCAATGATGCGGACGGGATACGCAGCTTCATTAACAAGACAGGTCGAGCACTACCGCCGTTACGAGCCCACGATCGTCCGCATCCGCGTTTTCTGCAGTGGCATCGGGAAAATTGCTTCAAACAATGAGCTTCGGCAAATGGGCGCCAAGGCGTACTTGTAACCGCGAGGTAACCACGGACTTTCGGAGTGTCTCGAAAATGGCGTCGGATTATCCGAGCCCAAAAAGCAAAAAGCGCCGGAAGATCCGACGCTTGCATGATTCTCAAGTCCTGAGATTGTCTGGAGCGGGCGAAGGGATTCGAACCCTCGACCCCAACCTTGGCAAGCGATTTACTATGCTGTTCTTGTATTCCACTGCCGTTCGCACCTGTCAATTGGAATGCGCGCACGTCGCTCCGGTGCAAATCACATTAAATGAACTAGCGTGGAACCACCGAACGGCAATCGAATAGCGTGGACACGCGAGACTGCAACCGCGCGGTAACCGCGGAGTTTTCCGGTCTCGCGAAAGTCCGATTGAGGCGGCACGCTGGCAGCGAATCGTCTGCTGCCATTCGGTGCACCTATGTCTTCTCACCTGACCCGCCGTCAGTTGTATGACCTCATCTGGTCGCACGAGATGCCGCAGGTTGCCGCGCATCTCGGTATCTCTGAATGGCAGATTCGGCAGATCTGCGAAAATCACCGCGTTCCTTTACCGACGGCCGCCTTCTGGCGTGACAGAGCTGCGGGAAAACGAGGGAAGCAGGCCATCTTCACAACGACGATGGACGCGATGCTTGAGGTGATCGCCTTCAGCGGCAGCACGCCGATAGCATCCCTTCCCATCGCTGAGCCGGCGCTGGTTAGCCCGCCACCTACGCCGAAGCGCGAACTTCCAAAAAAGACCCGGTCAAAAGGTATCGAGTGGGTGAGGGTCGCCCAGCCGCATCTCGCTCTGCTAGCCGTGGCGAAAGAGCTTCGGGCAAAGAAGCCTGACGATCATGGCGTAGTCATCATCAGCGGCGATACGACCCCGTACACGTCAGTCGGCTTTCCTTCGGTCGAACGCGCCATTTTCGTTCTCGACAGGATTTTCCGTGACCTCGAGACGCGCGGCATCGGCATCAAACTCTCGCGGCAATGGTTCACGGCCACCCGTGGTGACGAGGCGGTCGACTTCAAGCTCTCGGAGAAAATTGCCAAGGTGAAGCACACTCCAACTGATTACGAATTGCAGCAGGAGGCACGTCGACTCCGCTCGGGAGGTGAGAATTACAGCTGGTATTGGAGCAAGGCGTATCCCGAGTTCGACTACCTGCTGACTGGCACGCTCAAGCTATCAATGTCGCTGTGGGGCAGCCACGGCAGCCGCCTCGACTGGCAAGACCGGAAGACATTCTCTCTGGAAGATCAGATCGATGACATCGTCATCGCGTTCGAGGAACGCCTAGAAGCCGACCGGTTACGGAAGATCGAACGCGAACGGGAACGTCGGCTTTCCATCCGTGCCGGCGAAAATCGACGATTGGCCGAATCGCGCCGCAAGCGCGAGGACGAACGCGATGCTCTCATAGGGGAGATTGTCGAGCTTCAGGCCAAAGCCCGCGACCTCTCCGCCTGGATCGATTGGGCCGCGCCGATCGGCGATCCTGAAACGAAGCGCATGTTGGAATGGGCACGCAAACGTTTGGCTGCCATCGAGCGCGCCGTGAACCCTGCCAGCTTTGGCGATTGGTTGCGGGAGAAGAAACTCTTTCCCGAAGTCGATCCGTTCACGCCGCTTCCGGACGACCCCGATTTAGACGCAACTCTAACGCCTTGAGTGAACGGGATTACCGTCGCGCGCCTCTGCCCATTCGCGTGTACAAGAATAATCGCGAGGCTCCGCACCGACACGGTGTAATGCGGACGAGGGGGTTTAGGCCCCTCTTCCGGAATCCAATCCGGAGCGCACCGATGAGCGACGGCCAGTCCAGCGCCGCGACGACAGCCTCGTCGTCGAGGTGGAGTATCGTTCGGCCTCAGGCCGCTAATCGGAAAGCCGGCAGCGGGTAGCGGCGTGCCTCGTCGGGCGGCAGCAGCTCCAGCCTGGCTCCGCTCGCGATCGATGCCGCATCGGCGCCGATGATCCGGCCCAGCAGGCTCGCGCCTTCATCCAGCGCGATTTCGGCGAGGACGATCGGAACCTCCTCGTTAAAGGAAGGATGGTTGGGGCGGGTGATCAGCGAGAAGGACACGATCCGGCCGCAGCCGGTCACCTCCGTCCAGATTAGGTCGGTCGAGCCGGTATAGGGGCAGATCGGCCGGGGATAGAAGAACAGGGGCCCACCGTCGCGGCTCTGCTGCAGCAGCAGCCGGCCCTCGCGCCAGCCCGCCAGGAGCGGCGCATTATCCTCGTCTTCGTAGGGTTGGGGGTAGGCGATCTCAGAGCTCATTGTACAGCCTCCAGGATAATGCTGCTGGCGGAAAGACCATGGCCGTAGCCGACCATGCCGTAACCCGCGACGAGGCCGCGTTTGGCATTGGCGACCTGCCGGTCGCCGGCCTCGCCACGCAACTGCCGCACCGCTTCGGTGACGCTGAGCAGACCGCCCGCGATGCCGGCCTGCCCGCAGGACAATTGGCCGCCGCCGGTATTCAGCGGCAGGCTACCGTCCCAGGAGAAGCTGTTGGCGGCCAGGAAGGCGCTCACCTCGCCCTTCTTGCAGAAGCCGAGATCCTCCAGCTGGATCGCCACCATGATTGGGTAGTCGTCATAGAGCTGGATGAAATCCATGTCCCTCGGACCGAAACCCGCCTTGTCATAGAGCTTTCCGGCAAACGTCTCCCAACCGCCGCGCAGCGGAGCGATTTCCATCGGCGGATGATTATGGCGCTCGAAGCCGGAGAGGATGCGAACGGCCTTCCCGGCCGGCGCGCGGTCCAGCGTGGTGACAACGACCGCCTCGGCGCCAGCGCAGGGCAGTACGCAGTCATAGAGGCAGATCGGGTCTGCGATGACGCGGGCGTTCAAGTAGTCGTCGATCGTCATCGGGCCGCGCAGGAGAGCGTGCTCGTTGCGCTGCGCGCTGCGGCGCTGGTCGACAGAGATGCGGCCGAGATCCTCGCGCCGCGTACCATAGGTCTCCGCGTGCTTGCGCTGGATGATGCCGAATAGGCCGTTGGCGCCGCCGAAGCCGAGCGGCGTGCCATAGTTGCGCAGGCCCCGGCTAAAATTGTCCATCAGCTTGAAGTGGCCGCCGACATCATAATTGTCGCCGGCGATGCACAGCACTGTCGTGGCCTGGCCGCTCTCGATGGCGTGCTTGGCGTTGATGATGCTCGCAACCGGGCCTGCACTCCCAGCGGTGCCGAGATAGGCCCAGGAGACGGAGATGCCGAGCTGTTCCGCCGCCGTCACCGTGTTGTCAGGCGGCAGTTCGAAAGAACAGATCGCCAGTCCGTCGACATCCCTGAAGGACAGGCCGGCTGAAGCCAGCGCCTTGCCCCCTGCTTCCGCGAGAAAGGAGAACAGCGTGCGTGTCGTCCGCTTCTCGTAGGCGGTGTGGCCGTAGCCGGTTATTCCGATGCTGCTTGTCATGACCGCCTCAGATGATGTGGTTGCGCCTGAGGTCTTCGATCTCGGCCGGCGAAAGACCGAGCCAACCACCAAAGACCTCGTCATTGGATGCGCCGGGATCACGCCCCGACCAGCGGATGTCTCCCGGCGTCTCGCTGAGCTTTGGCACCGGCGCCGGCATGCGCATCGGGCCCAATGTCTCGTCAACAAGCGTGCGGACAGCTTCCCGAGCGGCGACATGAGCATCACCCAGCACGTCGGCGATATCGTTGATCTTGCCGGCGACGACATTGTGAGCGACGAGCTTCTCCAGTGCGAGCGCAGTGGGCTGTGTCTTCAGCCAGGCAGCGACCTCGCCATCGATCGCAACGCGATGCGTGACGCGGTCGGCCATGGTCGCGAAGCGGGGATCGTGCTTGAGATCCGAGCGTCCCATAGCATCGACCAAACCTTCGTAAATCCGCTGGGAGCCGCAGCTGATCGCAATCGCGCCGCCATCCGCCGTGGCGTAGACATTGCGCGGAACGTCCTCCTCCATCTGGTTGCCGAGCAGTGGCTTCTTCTGGCCGGTCTGGTCGTAGCGCACGATCACGGATTCGATGATGCGCAACAGCGGCTCATAGAGCGCGACGTCGACCACCTGACCACGGCCGCTACTCTCGCGCCGATGGATTGCCGCCAGGGCGCCGAAAGCCCCGAAGACGCCAGCGAGATAATCGCCCATCGGGAATGCCGAGACGGTCGGCCCCTTGTCGGCATGGCCCGTGAACGATGCCAAGCCCGAGAAAGCCTCGGCGATGGTCGCATAACCGCCCTGCTCGCGGTTGGGTCCGGTCTGCCCCCAGCCGCTGACGCGGACCCAGACGATGCGGGGAAAGCGCTTCGACAACTCCGCCGGATCAAGCCCCCAGCGCTCAAGCGTGCCGGGACGGAAGTTCTCGATGACGATATCGCTTTCACCGATAAGTCGCATTGCGAGTTCGCGCGCTTCCGGCCGCGAAATATCGAGCGTGACGACATGCTTGTTGCGCGCCATCGTCTTCCACCACAGGGCTGCGCCATCCTTGTGCGGCGGCCATTCGCGCAAGGCGTCCGGCTTGCCCGGCTTCTCTACCTTGACGACGCGTGCGCCGAAATCACCCAACATCGAGCCGACGAATGGTCCGGCCAGCATCGAGCCAAGTTCGAGCACCTTGAGGTCCGAGAGGGCACCTTCAGGCATAGTTCGGGCGTGCGCTTCCATGATGGCTCGCTTTCTGGAGGGATAAGAGGCGGCGCTGGCCGCCTATTTTGTGGGTGCGGCGACCCGGTCGATGCCGACGAAGATATCGAGCAAAATTACCGCTACGATCGCGACATAGATCGTTCCGGCGGAGATCGCCGCGACCATGGGGTCGATGGCGTACTGGACGTAGTTGAAGAGCTTGACCGGAATGGGCATCAGCGTCGCGGTCGCGTTGAAAATGCTCAGCTCGACGTTGATCCAAGAGATGATGAGCGCGAATAGAGCACCAGCGACCAGCCCTGGCTTAATGATCGGTAGAGTTACCAGGAAGAAGGTCGAAGTGGCAGAAGCTCCGAGATCGAGGCTGGCTTCCTCCAGCGTCTGGTCGAAACGGGCGAGCGAGGCCAGCACCGTCCGCAGGATGTACGGCACGACGATCACGACATGGCCGACGAGCAGGGCGGTATAGCTGCGCGCAAAGCCAAGCATGCTGGCATATTGCAAAAGCGCGGCGCCAATCACGATCGTCGGCAAGATCAAGGGCGCTAGGAAGATCGTGTTGATGACCTTAGCGCCGGGCAGGTTGCTTCGCGTGATCGCCAGGGCCGCCGGCACTCCAAGCAGAACAGCAATCACCGTTGAACCGACTGCGAGCGAAACGCTAAGTCCGATAGCATCAA
The DNA here is from genome assembly GCF_057809495.1 of Allobosea sp. FG18. Taxonomy (NCBI): domain Bacteria; kingdom Pseudomonadati; phylum Pseudomonadota; class Alphaproteobacteria; order Hyphomicrobiales; family Alloboseaceae; genus Allobosea; species Allobosea sp. FG18. The sequence continues at coordinate 165,247 of NZ_JBMDKB010000013.1, read as the reverse complement.
GATAAGATGTGTCGGCGAGAAAGCGCTCATACCAACGCAAGGTAAAGCCCACCGGGGGAAAGGTCAGATATTCGGTTTCCGTGAAGGAGACCGCAACGATGATCGCGAGGGGGATGGTCAGGAAGGCTAGGCCTGCCCAGACGAAAGTCACTAGGAAAATGCGGCCAATTCGTTCCGAGAGCGTCATCATGCGCGCACCGCTTGGCGGCCCGTCGGCTGCCGTTCGATGAAGAACAGATAAAGCGCGATCAGCACCAGCGTAACGACAAGCAGCCCCACCGCGAGCGCAGCTCCGAAGTTGAAGTCAAAGAGCGAGCCATATTGCTCGAAAATCGACATCGCCATCACGACGGTGCGGCCGCCGCTCATGATGCTGGGAACCACATAGGCGCTTACGGCGAGTGTGAAGACGATCAGCGATCCCGCGACCACGCCGGGCAGACTCAGCGGGAAGGTCACCTTGGCGAAGGTAACGAACCGGCTCGCTCCCAAATCCAACCCGGCCTCGACCAGCGATTTGTCGATGGTCTGGAGGACGCCTGCGACCGTCAACACCATGAAAGGCACGAGGATATAGGTCAGGCCGATGATGATGCTGAGTTCAGTGAACAGGATAGGGATCGGCCTGTCGGTGAGTCCGAGCGCCATCAGCGTCGTGTTCACCAACCCCTGCCGTCCGAGCAGAATCATCCAGCCGAACGAGCGCACGATGTTGCTCGTGAACAGCGGCATGAGTACCAGGATATAGCAGAGGCGCCTGGCCGCGCGGCTGCTCACCACGTTCACGATGTAATAGGCGATGGGATAGCCGATCGCGAAGGAGACCAGCGTCGCGATCAGCGAGAGCTTGAACGTCACGTAGAGGACGCCGGGATAGTAGCTGTCGCCGAGAATGCGGGCGTAGTTCGCCAGGCTCCAGACGCCTTCCTTTGTCTGGAAGCTCGCAACGACGACAACAAAGAAGGGCACAAGGAAGAACGCTGCCATGAAGGCAAGGGGCACGCCGATCAAAAGGGCGGCCCAGCCGTTGCGGATTCTCATCGCAAAGCCTCCCTCGGCCTATCGTGGACGGCGAGCGCGCTCATTTAGTCAGCACCCGACCGCTGTCGCGGTGCCAGGACAGCACCACCTCGTCGCCCACCGTGATCGGTGTATCGCCCGCGAGCGATGCCTTCTGAGCGACGATCTCCTGACCGTCGGTTGTAACGGCGTAAATCCGAACGATTCCGCCGGCGAAGACGATTTCCCTGACGCGTGCGGGCGTCGAGACGACATCGTCAGCGGGGGCTGCTGCGTGTTGGGCGTTGACTGCTTCCGGACGCAAAAGATAAGTCGCCGTCGTACCGGGCCTGGCGTCGTGATGCGCCGCAATCGACAGCGATCCGACAGACAGTGATCCATCCGTCGCGACGGTCGCGGCCAGCAAATTCGCGTCCCCGATGAAGTCGGCTACATAGCGCTCGGCCGGTGCATGATAGATGTCCCGGCCGGAGCCGATCTGCGCGATGCGGCCAGCATCCATCACAGCGATACGATCGGCCATCACCAGGGCTTCCTCCTGGTCATGCGTGACGAAGATGAAGGTGATGCCGAGTTTTTGCTGAAGAGCTTTCAGCTCGATCTGCATCTGCTTGCGCAGCTTGAGGTCGAGCGCGCCAAGCGGTTCGTCGAGCAGCAAAACCTTCGGGCGGTTCGCAATCGCGCGAGCCAAGGCGACGCGCTGCTGCTGCCCGCCCGAGAGCTGCGACGGGAAGCGCTCGGCATAAGCCGCCATGCCGACGGTCGAGAGACATTCCTCGACGATCGAGGAAACGTCGCCGGCAGTCTTGCCCGCGCGCCGCGGGCCGAAGCCTACATTCTGCTCGACGGTCAAATGTGGGAACAGCGCGTAGTTCTGGAAGACTGTGTTCACCGGCCGACGGTTCGGCGGCAGGCGCTTCATCGATCGGCCATCGATCAGGATGTCGCCATCGCTGAACTCGACGAAGCCGGCGATAGCGCGCAACAGGGTCGTCTTTCCGCAGCCGCTAGGGCCCAGCAGAGCCAGGAACTCGCCTTCCGCCACATCGAGCGAGATATCGTTCAGCACCACGAGATCGCCATAGCGTTTCGTCAGGTGTTCGACTCTGATGTAGCCCTTGTTCATCGACATTCCCGGCCCTTCGCGCGTCATTTCAGGCTACGGGTATCGGCATATTCATCAGCGGAACATGTTGCTGGCAGCCATACATGTCTCCTTCCCCAGCCGATCCCTGTGCGCGAGGGCGCTTGATCGTGATCTTGATGGCGTTTGCCATGTCGATCTCGAAAAAGGACGAAATATCCGAAACCGAAAGTCCGTAGGCCTTTGCGACGCTTTCGGGAGTGATCGCGCCGGAGGAGCGGATCGCTTCGTAATTCGCCTTCTCCTTGCACAGGATGTCGAAGGTGATGCGATAGGGGCCGGCGTTCTTGCTGCGGACGATGTCCGCAATCTCGCGGAGGGGACGGACGCTCATCTCACAACTCCTCGATGCTGACGGGGAAAAGCTCGGTCGGCGAATCCACCTTCATCAGGTGATAGGCGCTGAACTCATAGACCGGGCCGACATCGAGGTCGGAGGGCGAATAGGGAAAGGCCAGATTGCCCGAGGGATTGATGATGCCCTCGTAGTGATGGTGCAGCATCGCTCCACTGATCTGATGGCAGGCTGCGTGGGCAAGCTCCTGGCTGGCCGCGGTCACCTCGATCACGAGCCCGACCTCGCGTTGCAGGTCTTTGTCCCGCTCCAGCTCCTTCATCACACCATCCCGGCCATAGACATGGAACTGGATCGAGATTGGAGACGGTGCAAAATAGTCCGTCGCTCGCTGCTTGAGCTGATCCAGAATGCCGTCGAGTGCCGCGATGGTCGTGGGACAACGAATGCCGGCGATTGAGATCGAGCGGTAGCCTGACAACCGCGCGCCCTCGAGCTTGACGTAATAATCCTCCGTTTCGGTCAGTTTCGCGCCCCTAACTCGAACCTGCCTTTCGCCGAGCTGCTCAAACGAGCAGGCGGTGAGATCGATTTCGTGGCCGGGCCCCCCCTGCTTGAAGGGGTTCTCGCGCTCATAAAGTGAATGCGCGGAGACCGACTTGACCGAAGCTCGCCGACCGGTACTGCCCGGCTCAAGCACGAAGCTGTCTTCGTGAATCGTGCCAAGCATCACGTCCATGGCGAAGGGTTCGGCGGAGAACGCTCCGCATTCGAGGATCTTGCCCATGTGGATCGCGAGCGCGGGATCGGCACCCTTCCAGATCGGATAGGCGGCGATCACCGAGTCATCGCAGGCACGGCCGGCGATGATGACGTCTGCGCCGGCGTCGAGAGCTTCGCAGATCGGCTCGTGCCCCATCTGAGCAACGAGGGTGACTGTCTGGTCCAGTGCTTCCTGTGTCAGCGGATGGCCAACCTCGAAGTCGATCACCTCGCCCGCTGCGACCGCACGCTTAGCACGCTCGATCGGAATATCGGAGCGAATGGTCGCCAGCTTGACCTTCAAACCCCTCTCTTTGGCAATCTCGCGAACCAGAGCGGCAGTCCGATCGACCTGCACCCCGGAACCTGCTCCACCCACGCTGCCGACAATGACTGGTATTCCGGCCTTCTGCCCGGCGCTGATCAAGGCCGTCAGCTCTCGCTTGATGCTGACATCGGAGACCAGAGGTTTGCCCGAGCCGAGATAGTGAGGTCCGGGATCGGTCGAACCAGCATCGACCGCAATGACCGCGGGATTGAGGGACATGCCCCGCGCCAGGGCTTCATCACCAAAGCCATAGCCCAGGGTTCCCGTAGGGGTTAGCACGGTGATGGCGGGCATATTTGACCTCGATCTTTCGCTCGGCCGGAAACGGTGGAATTCGCCAGTTTCCAGCGAAATCTTCGGCTTCCATTGAGCGATCAAGGTCCTCGGGGGTCAAATTGCTTCTGACAGGTCAGCCATAACCACCGGATATGTCTCGGCGGTGACTGCGCGAGTCATGCTGCACAGAACGTCAAAGATCGTCGCCGATCGCTGCCGACATAGCCGCAATTTTCGTGGTCAGATTTGATCGGACATGCTCCGTGAGCGCCTTCGTCGCAAGGGACGGTTCGCGGAAGCTGGGCATGACGACCCACACGTTGAAATTCACCACCGGACGAAACGGCCTGACGACCAGCTGATCGGATGTGAACCCTTCAGTGCTGAGCGGATCCACGATCGACACGCCCACCCCGGCCGCGACAAACGAACAGCACGCCTCGGTGAGCTGGACCTTGATGACGATGTTTCGCTCTGAGCCATTTTCGGCGAACACCCGGTCGATTTCCAGCTGTGCCCGATCTTCATCGACCATGCCGATGAAGCGCTCCCCATGCAGGTCGCGGGCATGGATTACCTCACGCGACGCCAGGGGATGGTCCGGTGCCATCGCGCAGACAGCCTTCATCGAGCACAATATTTCAAAATTCACACCAGCGCGGTCCGGTGCGAACATCCCGAAACCGAGGTCGAACCCTTGCGTGGCGACGGCCTCTACGAGAAGCCAGGAATTCCGGCTGGACATCTCGATCCGCAAACCGGGCCTGGTGGCCAGAAATCCGCCCAGGATAGGCGGCAGAACTCTCGCCGCCAGCGATGGATACGAAACGAGGTTGATCTCGCCATAATCAAACTGCTTGATGGCCCGGGCCCGCGCAGAAACGGATTCCACGCTCAGAAAGACCCGCTCGACCTCGGAGTAGAGCATTTGCCCTTCGGATGTGGGCACAACCCCGTTCTTCTGCCGATGAAACAGCGAGAAGCCGCATTTTCGCTCGAGCAGGAAGATCAGTTTGCTGACGGCGGGCTGCGATAGGCTGAGCTTCTCCGCCGCTCTGGTGAAGCTGCCCAATTCCATGATGGTTTTGAAGGCTTCAAGCTGTCGGATGTTCATAGCGAAAAGTTATCTCAGAGCCTTCGATTTCAATTTGATGCGGAACTCAAGCCGAGTCCTCATACCTCTCTCAGGGGAAATAAGCCAAACGGCGAAGGAAAAGCCATGACGCATTTCAAGGCAAAGCGGCTCGCGGGCACGATTTCGTTCGCCGCGCTCGCAGGGTTCGCGACCATCGCCGCAGCCGAGGACTCCATCACGGTCGCCACATATGGTGGGGAATGGGGCGCTGCGATGCAGGCCTGCATAATTGATCCTTTCACCCGCGACACCGGCGTGCGTGTGACGCCTGAGCCTGGGGTCTCGGGTGTGACGCTCAGCAAACTTCGTCAACAGAAGGACGCTCCCTCGCTGGATGCCGTATGGATCGACGGCGGCGTTTCCGAAATCGCGGCGGCCGATGGCGTGGTCGCAGCGGTCGATCCGGTGAAAGTACCCGCCGTGTCCGGCATGGTTCCCGAGGGTGTCTACAAAGGCACCGACGGCAAGATCTTCGCGCTAAGCACGGGCTTCTATTCACTCGGGCTCGCCTACAACACCCGCGACATCAAGCAGGCGCCGGCCTCCTGGCTCGATTTGTGGAAGCCCGAATTCGCCGGCGCGGTGACCTTCCCCAGCCCGTCCAATGCCATGGGCGTGCCGTTCATCGTGCACCTTGCGGGGCTGCTCGGAGGCAATGCGGATAACGTCACTCCCGCCTTCGAGAAACTCAAGCAACTCAAGGTTTCCGCCTATTTCGATACAGCAGGCGCGGGAACCAATCTGTTCCAAAGCGGCGAGGTCATCATCGGCGCTCACTACGCCAGTTCCGCCTATGCCATGCGCGACCAGAAGCTTTCGGTCGCATTCGTTGTGCCGAAGGAGGGAGCAATCGGCGGTGACATCCGGTTGCATCTCGTGGCCAACAGCAAGAAACAGGCGCTGGCAGAGAAATTCATGAATTATGCGATTGGCAAAACACCAGCCAAGTGCATGGCAGAGAAGATCTATGTCGGGCCGGCGACAGCGGCAGTCGAACTGTCGGACAATGCCAAGCAGCGCATGCCCTGGGGCCAGGATGGCTCGATCAAGAGCCTGGCACTGCCCGACTGGAACAAGATCAATGCAAACCGCGCAGCCATCATCGAAGCCTTCAACAAGACAGTAGTCGCCAAGAAATAAGCCCAGCCGTGCGGTCTCCGAAGTCGCGGCAATGGCGGGCGGATCAGCCGCCCGCCATCGAGCTGTCACAAACAGGCCGCGGATGAAATCTTGCAACTCGGCGCAATCATACTCGACGACGCGATCTGCAAGGCTGAACGGGCGTGCTGCCTTCGGCCTGCCTTGCCGAAACCACCAGAGCCGAAATCTCGACTTGAGGTGAAGACGAAGGGAATGCGAGACACTCGCGACCGGACAATACTACGAACTGCGCTATCCCACGCTGAGCTCATCGTGCTCTCTGGGACTTCTCGCGATCGTCGCCGGCGCAGTGTTCGTGATCGGTGCTAAGGTCGACTGCCTGTCCCGGGCGCGGACTGAGCTTGTCGTCTCGGCGGGCTGCTCGCAGACGCCACCCACGGCCTCGGCAACTCCGTTAGGCTCTGATCATGTGTCAGCGCAAATGACGCCCCCGAAGCCGAACCGGGTAAGACAATGCCGGCAGCCTACTGAGATAGGTCTCGGCAAAATCCTCATTGTTCGGGCCTTCGAAAAGCGCACTCCCTGAGCCCGTTGAAGACTGATATTCACCCGGATCAAAAGCCGCAGCCGGGCGATTCATCAGCTTGCCCCACGCGCGGGTGCCAATAGCTCGCGATTACGAGAAGGCCCGGCCTGTCGAGGTCGGATGCCTGTCAAGCTTGGAGTTGATGCATCTGCGTTCAGCAACCGCAGTAAGATCGCCTAACCCAGAGGTGCGCCGTAGCGCTCGACCTGATAGGGCTGGCGGGCCAGTCCAACGCAGAAGCTCGCCACAGCGTCCTGCAGCTTCTCGGCCAGCACCTTCATTGGTGCGTTAACGGCTTCGAGGCGCTCCCGCGCCGCCTCGGCCTGGCGTGCCAGTTTGGAGATATCGAGTGTCAGAAGTCGGCCTTCCTTGACGACGAAGCGGCCGCCGATCATCACATCGCGCACCGCCGTGCCGTCCTCGACATGAACGATCTGATTGACGGTGCGGTTGTGCGGCAACCAATTAATGTGACCAAGATCGACGAAGACGAGATCAGCCTTGTAGCCGGCTTCGATCCGCCCGATGCGCCCCTGGAATCCGAGCGCGCGGGCGCCTCCTTCCGTAGCCGCATGCAGTGCCTCGGGCGTGGTAAGCCACTGGAGCATGTCGGGACCGCGAACCTTCGAGACGAAGGAGGCCAAGCGGGTCGCCTCGTACATGTTCTGGTTGTCGCCGCTGTTCGAGCCGTCCGTGCCGATCGCGACGTTGACACCCGCGTCGAGCATCGCCCTGAGATCCGCCAGCCCACTGCCGAGTCGCATGTTGCTCGCGGGATTATGAGCGACCGAGGCGCCGTGGCCGCCGAGGATGCGCATGTCGTCGGGGTCGAGCCAGACACCGTGCGCCACTGTGAAATCGGGGCCGAGCAAGCCGAGCCGGTCGAGATGGGATGTCAGGGTACGACCATAGCGCTTTACCCCGGCCAAGGCCTGAATCTTCGATTCCGAGACGTGGCTGTGCAGGCCGAGGCCAAAGCGGCGTGCGCAGTCACGGCAGGCTCCGAGGAACTCGTCAGAGCAGTGCAGCGGAATCGTCGGGGCGAGCGCAATCTTCAGCCGCTCGCTGTCAATACGCGTCTGCGTCACGAAAGCCTCGAAGCCTTTAAGCGTCTCGGCGTAAGGCTGCAGGCGGAAGCGGTCGACCTCGGCGCGCAGCGGCTCGGGTAGTGCGTCGTAAAGGCCAGGAATCGCCTCGTAGAGTGTCTTGTCTGCGACCATGGGAGCGATTGTCGCTCGCATGCCGACGTCCTGATAGGCCTGCGCAACGGCGGACATCCCCTCCACAGACGGGGCGGGAACCTCGAAGAACAAGTCATAGCAGGCAGTCGTACCCTTGAGCACCATCTCAGCGCCGTTGAGCGCAGCGCTGAGATATTTGTCCTCAAGGCTGCGGTTGCCGCTGATCCACGGTCCGGCTGCGAGCAGCAATTCCAGCGTCCACCGATCGCCCATTGCCTTGGCCAACGCGCCATGACCGTGTGTATGGGCATTGATCAATCCGGCATGAACTAGCTTACCAGCAGCGTCTACGGTGGCAGCGTCCGGCGGAGCTGAAAGGCCCTGGGGGCCAATCTCGCGGATCGTATCCCCCTCGAGCAAGAGGTCGAGCGCTTCGGCCTGAACCTTTCCCGGCAACAGGACGAGGGCGTTACGAATGATCGTGTAGAGCGGATTGGTGCTCATCGGGATCTCCTTCTCGGGCCGTTGGTCAGTGCCGCTGCTCGGCAGCAGCCCAGGGAAAGAACACCCGCTCCGCTACAACGATAAGTTGGAACAGCACGATACCGAGCAGCGCCAAGATCAACATGGCGCCGAAGGCAACGGGTACCTTGAAGAAGGCGGTCGCAGAGGTAATGAGATAACCCAGCCCGCGTTCGGCCGCGACGAACTCGCCTACTACCGCGCCCACAACCGAAAGGGCGATCGCAGATTTCAGGCCGGAGAAGACAAACGGGATCGAATAGGGCAACCGCACGCGCAGCAATTCTTGCAGCTTCGTCGCCCGGCATGAGCGTGCGAGTTCCACCAGCTCCGGCGGCACAGCTAGAAGACCGGTGGTCATCGATATCACCAGCGGAAAGAAGGCGACCAAGAAGGTCACGATCACGCGCGGCAGCTCGTTGGGCCCAAGCATCACGACGAGGATCGGCGCGATCGCAACTTTGGGGACCGACTGAGTCAGCACTAGCAGGGGATAGATCGCGTCAGCAGCCATCCGCGAGGAGGAGATTAACACGGCAAGCGGGAAGCTGACGGCGATCGAAAGCAGGAAGCCAAACAGCACTGTCCTGAGCGTCGCCAGCGTATGCTCTCCCAGAGCCGGACCCATGGCCGCGGTATCTTGGAAGATCCGGGAGGGTGCCGGCAGCAGATATTCCGGAACGGAAAAGGCCCGGACGCTGATCTCCCAGATCCCCATCAGTACGACGAGGGCCACGAGCGGGATCAGGAATTCGCGGCTCGATGCGAGCAACCCCGAGAATTTAGTGTTCGACATCGAAGCGCGCTCCCTGCTCGCCGAAGATCAGTTCGCGGATGCGGCCAGCACAACGCTGGAATTCCGGATCGCCCGACATCGCGAAATCGCGCGGACGCGGCAGATCGACGTCGATGATCTCAGCTATCCGCCCGGGGCGCGGCGACATCACCACAACTCGGTCAGCCAGGATAACTGCCTCGGGAATTGAGTGCGTGACGAAGACGATGGTCTTCGGCGCATTGGCCCAAATCCGCAACAGCTCGATCGTCATGATCTCCCGGGTCAGCGCGTCGAGCGCACCGAAGGGCTCATCCATGAGGAGAATGTCGGGGTCATGGACTAATGCGCGGCAGATCGCAGCGCGCTGCTGCATGCCGCCGGAGAGCTGGCGCGGCCGATGATCAGCGAAGTCGGCAATACCGGCTACAGCCAGCAGATCCTTGGCACGCCGTCGCGCAGCTTCGTCAGCACGCCCCATAATGGTCGAGGGGAACATCACGTTCTCCATGACCGTCGCCCAAGGTAATAGGGTAGGTGCCTGGAAGACGATGCCGGTGTCCTGCCGCGGTGCGGTGACCCGGTCTCCGTTGATGGTGATATTGCCCTCGCTCGGCGGCACGAGGCCGGAGATCAGTCGCAGCAATGTGGACTTGCCGCAACCTGAGGGGCCGACCAGCGTGACGATTTCTCGGTCTCGAATCGAGAGGTCGATCCCGTCGAGCGCGCGCACTCCGCCCTTGCCGACCGAGCCAAATACCTGGCCGGCTCCGTTAATTTCAATCATGTCTGCTCTCCGGCGGCCGTCCTGTTCGCGGCGCTCACTTCTTGGCCGGCAGGAACGACATATCGACCGCGGTCGCAGGGTCGGCCTTGGCATCGAGGTCCTGCGACTGGGCAACAACCTCGTAGGTCTTCTTCAGACGTTCCGAAGTGATGCCGCCAACCCCAGCTTCCTTGGCATGGTCGGTGAAGATGAAGCCCAGCGTCGCCTTCAAGCTACCGAGACAATCGTCCAGGTCGACCTGGGGGATCGCTTTCACATGGGCCTCGCAGGTCGCCTGTGGGTCCTTGCGGGCGGCCTCCCAGGACTCGGTCGTCGCCTTCATAAAGTTTTTCAGCATCTCCGGGCGGTTCTTGATGCTCGCTTCGGTGGTGTGGAAGGCGAGCGAATAGATCGCGAAGCCCGCCTCGACGAAGGGCAGGAAGGCGAGCTCTTTACCGGCGCGCTGGGCCTGCTTGTTCTGATAGTAAAAATTCGTCGAGTATGAGGGGATCGCGTCGACCCTGCCGGCAATCAAGAGCGGCCCCATCGCCGAGCCGTCGACGGTGACCCATTCGATCTTGTTCGGATCGGTCTTGGCGGCGGCGGCTACGGCCGGGAAGTACAGCCGGTGGCTGTTGCCCGGTGTGATACCGATCTTCTTGCCTTCAAGTCCGGTGAAGGTCGTGATCCCGGAATCCTTGCGGACGAAGAGGGAGTGCGGGGAGTGCGCGTAGACGGCGCCGATCATCTTCAGAGGCACCGAGCTGCGCTGGCGAGCGGTGAACAGCGCAGAGACATCCGCCATCCCGATATCGGCTGCTCCGCCGGCGACCTTGCTCAGCGTATCCCCCGAGCCGTTACCCCTGCTGATCCGCAACTCAATACCGTTGCGCTGGTAAATCCCCGCCGCGATGCCGGCGTAATACGGGGCGTAGTCTCCCGTCGGAATCCAGTCGAGCATTAGATGGACGTTCTCGGCAGCTCGCGTGGTGGCGGGAAGTGCCAGGAGCCCAGCGGTGGCGCCCAGAACGACACTGAAAATGCCCGTTGCGACTTTCGACATGATGGCTGTCCTTTCTCGTTCCCTTCCTGTCAGGAACCTCCGGCGAGCCAATCAAATCAAATACCAAATTGGCGGCGGTATATGAGTTCGTGTTATGCTGAGCGCCCCGCGATCTCGAAATTCCGAGCTCAATGCTGATCGCTGGTGGTGCTGGGCACCAATTCCGTCAAGACGCGGACGAACGTGCGCGCGATGCGCGATAGCGGATCGACCCTCGACGACAGCAGATGCGGCCTCGTCGTGGTCTTCGGTATTAGCGGCCGAGACGAGATATTTGGCCAGACATTATCGATCAGGACAAACTCATCGACGATCGCAATGCCTCCTCCGGACTGGACAAGCGAACAGGCATTTGGCGTGTAGCGAACCTGCGTATTGAAGCGGACCGGCTTGGGCGAACTACTCAGCGCCCTACTTACCACCATCCCGTAAGGGGTTTGCGGTCCGTAGCCGATCATCGGATAGGGAACGAGGTCGGCCGCCTTCAGCACGCGCTTCTCACCAAGAGGATGTCCTTCCGGAAAGATTACCCGCAGTCGTCCTTCGGCGATCTGCATCGCCTTTACGCTCGGATCGTCGACCGCCATGGACGTGACCGCCAGGTCGGCTCGATGGCTGGCGATGCGCCCAATCAACTCGGTTAGCGTCAGGATCTCGAAGTCGATCCGGACATCGGGGTGGCTCTGCCGGAACCGGCCGATCGCCTTGGGGACGAATTTGTGGCCGACGCTGGGACTCGCCAGGAGCCTGATTGAGCCGGCGCTTCCGCGGCGCAGCTCCTCGGCCATGTCGTTGACGCGCATCACCCCTTGATGGACCAGCTCAACTTCCCCGAAGAGTTGCCGCGCTTCGGGCGTCGGCTGAACGCGTCCCTTGACCCGTTCAAAGAGCGTAAGGCCCAGCCGGTCCTCGGTATACGACAGAAGGCGGCTGATCGCAGGCTGAGATACCGAGAGCAGGCGCGCGGCGCCGCTGATCGAACCGGTTGCCATGACGGCTCGGAACATCTCAATCTGCCGAAGATTCATGGTCATTATATATAACATCCGGTTATATATCTGCAGGAATTTGATATATACAGTTTTTAAGCGCGCTCGCCTAGAGTGCTCACAGCTCGACGAAGTTTTCGATCTGGCAGCTGTAGTATTGTCGCTTCTGCTGGCAGTTGCCGCGGCGCAACTTGGTCGAATAAGCCCGATGGATAACCGCGGGATGGCCGTGGAACGCATGTCGCTCAAATGCGATCCGCTACAGCGCTTGGGGCGAATTTATCGTCTATTCCGAGCTTGCCCGGACGATCTTCTTTCCGCGCTGGTACTATGGAAATAGCGCCGAGACCGACCTCTAGCTCGAGACCGCGATGACCGGCCGAAACGCAACCGCTCTTCGATGTCGCGAGACGGATCCGCTTGCGCCGCGGCCGAACGTGACGCCCCAGGCGCGCATGCCGAAATACTTGCTCCGCGGCAGCTACGCGGGCGCGCGGCGACCTGAGACCGTAATCTTCCTCCAAATCTGAGCAGCGAAACGCGATCGATCAGGTCGGTTTTCCGCGGATGCGCAGAAAAGTTAAGGCGCCGCTGACAACCATTCGGATTCGGGCGACGCTAGGACTTTGCCAGCCGTTCCAGCGCAAGTCTCAGTGGCTCATCGGACACTCTGATGAAACCGAGATAGGGATGATCCATGTCGATGATCAACACCAGGGCTCCAGCAACCGATACCGCTGAAACAAGCAGGAATGTGACTACCGTGGCATTTCTGGGAGCTAGCAAACCAAACGATGCAAATAGGAGCGCTAGCCAAAACGCGATGATGAATATGAACACGCTTGGAAATCCGCCGGATTCGGTTTCCGGTCGCAGCCAACGTGTTTCAGCAATCTGCCCGCTCAGCTGGAGAGCCCGCGATTGAAGCCAACGTTGGCCATCGGTCGTCGGTGCCAGGTTCCGAAGACCTTGCTGAACGGGCTCGATATCCAACCCGTCATTGAGCGATGTGTTATCCAGCGCGCCGCCAGCAACTTCGGCCTGGCGCCGCTGAAGAACCTGAACAAGCAGGCCGCGCATGTCGGAAGCCTCGGGCCCATAATGAACGAGAACCCGATCCAGCAATAAAATTCGCGCGGCCGTCGTCCTGAGCTCAGCTCCGGCATCATCGAAAGACCGCTTTGCCGATGCGATTAGCAGGCCGAGTGCGAGCGCTGACAGTGTCCCGATGATCGCGGTTGCGAGTTTGATCGCATCCCTGGATTCGCTTGTGAGGTGGTGGTTAGGCAAACGGCTTGCTGCCAGCATGCCAAGCATCGCCGAGCTAAAAATGACGAGAAAAACCGCGAAACCGATCGAAACAGGTTCCATCAATACGCTCACGGTTCTGCCAAGCGATGCCGAAGATGCACAGGCGTAACAGACTAACACATGAAGCCGGAAACACCCGCTTGTACCGCTGCCAGGCGATCGAGATCTCGTAGCTTTGGCTTTGGTCTCGCTGGCGTACCGCGTCACAGCCCCGTGACGCCCCGGGCGCACGTACCTGAATACTCCACAGCCGGTAGCTACGCGGGCGTATGCGTGCGGGAGGCAAGCTGCATTGGCTCTTGGTGGCAGCTAAAGTGTTGGGACCAGCCACCGACCGTGATCGAGAACTATGTCAGGCAAACCTCGGCCGCCTCATTTAGATGAAGCCCCCACCGTCACCATCGGGGAGAACCTGACTGCGGACGATAGGTATTGGACCGGCCGAGATGGAACCTACGACGTCGACCGCGCAGGTGCTCACGCTTATGCATCGAAGCTCGTCCTAACCCAAATTCTCCTGCCTATCATAACAAGTCATCCCGCCAGCAAAGGCCCCAAACTGGAAGGACGAATGGATGCTGCTCTTCAGGCACTGCTCGCGATCGAGCCTGAAAGAGGACGGCGCGTTACCCTGGCCGACGAGAAAATTCTGTTTCGGGTAGGGCAAGAATTTCATCGGCGATGGGACCGAAGAAACCCAAAAGATCCGTTGATTGGTGCGTTGTGCCGCGAAGCGATCAGGCAAGCCGATGAATTTTTCGATTCAAAGGGGCCGGATTCTCAGAAGACAGAATTGGATCGCCTGAAACTAAAATTCAAATCGAAGTTGGATTATTATTGTTCGGTCGGCTCCGCATTGGTCGATTACGATGCTCGGCGCAGGGAAATCATCACTTCGCAGATTGTGGGGCTGTTAGGCGAGCTTGGGCTCGTCAAGGGCGAAAAATGAGCTAATTCAACCAGCGATCCCGCTGGCCGATCAGTCTAATTGGTCGACTCCCTAAAGCCAATCGGGAGTCCATCGTGGATAAGCTCAGAACCATCAAAGAGGCAGCCGATGAAGTCGGCGCAAAAGACTGGCAGGTCCGCCGCGCGGTAAGCCGCGGGCTGATCCCTCATTTCACTCCGTTCAACTCGCGCAAACTCGTCCGTCTCCCGGACGTCCTCGCAGTGATCGAGGCGTCAAGAAAGGGAGGTCAGTCGTGATCCAGCAAAGGACAAGGCGGGTAGCAATCATTTGCTGCGACAGAGAATTCGAGACCCTAAACGACGTTCTATACCAACTTGTGCCCGATGCATTGCAGGTAATGGAAACGCACTATGAAGTCGAAATTGAAGACGGGCTAACAATATTCGTCCCCTACGAGTGGACCGAAGGAAGAATGCACGTCCTGCAGTTTCCGAGCCCTGGCTGATGGCTCCGAAAGTGAGCGGCACCTATTCCGCCGCGACTACAATAGCGGAGGCCGTCCCATTGGACGGCCTTTTACCGCTGAGCACCATCAAGCTCATGCAAATAGCGCCGACTTCATTTAGCTGCAGCGCGTTTGCCGTGATCGTCAATTCGAAGAAGGCAGGCGCTAATGAATGATATCGCTAAACCAGGCGCTACAAACGATGACGAGGAAGACCCGTTCCTCATCCCGTCGGGCCAGACCGGCTCCTATGTCGATACGCTCGCAGTTGCTCAGCGTACGACGACGGCTATTCGCATCGGCATCGGCTACGACATCGTTGTGCTGCTCATCCTGGAGGCGCCGCAATGGACGTCCAGGTGATGCCCGACACCGCCGCGGCCATCGCATTCTTGGAGGCCGTCCATCCGGACGGTCTCTGGTCTTTGACAGCGATCCCACCGGAGCGCAGCAGATCCCCGAACGGCCGTGTTTTCCTGCCGCACGAACGTGGACAAGCGGCCGGCTGGATTGATGCCCACCAGGGCGTTGCCGGCCTCTATTATAGCGTCAACGAGGTTCGCGCCGACTTCCGTGGCGTGAAGGCTACCAAAGCCGACATCGTCGCTGCGCGTTATGCCCATGTCGATATTGACGACATGGGCGGTCTCGCACGCCTGAATGCATATCGCCTCGAACCGTCGTTCATCGTGTTCTCGGGTGGTGGCTATCAAGCCTTCTGGAAGCTCGCTGAGCCAACGACGGACCTCGACCGCGTGGAGCGGATCAATCGCCAGCTCGCCGCCGATCTCGGCGGTGACAATTGCCATAATATCGATCGCATCATGCGGCTGCCGGGCACGATCAACTTGCCGAACGCGAAGAAGCGCAAAGTTGGCCGCGTGCCAACGCTCGCCCATGTCGTCGAGGGAATCTGAGCCGTGAAGATTTACAAACTCGACGAATTCACCGAGTCCAAGGAAGCGGCGAAGCTGCCGGCCATCACCGCCAGCAGCACCGTCGATCTCGCCGACGTCATGCCGATCGACATAGACAAGCTGAGCGCCTTCCTGCCGGAGGATATCCGCAGGCTGATCCTCGACGGCGATGACCTCGATCACCCCATCGGCAGCAAGGGGGCTCACTTCCCGTCGCGTAGCGAGGTGGTGTTTGCTGCCGGCTGTGGCATGGCTCGCGCTGGCTTCGATGAGATGACGATCGCAGGCGTCTTCATCAACGAGAGCTACAAAATATCGGCGTCGATTCTTGAGAAAAAAGGCCGCTCAAAGAGATACGCCCTGAAACAAGCACGTGCGGTCGTCATGGCCGTCGCGAACGCGCTACCGGACATGGCCAGGACAGGCCCCCGCTCCACGGTACGGAACACCATGGTAGCCCTGCGTAAGCTCGAACTACGATTCGCCCATGACCTGTTCAGGCGGCGTAATTTCGTTGAGGGGCTCCAGCTCGAAGCCTTTCGTGGCGAGATCACTGACGACATCTCGGCAATGCTGCGCCGGGCTATTCTCGATGATTTCGGCTTCGACCCGGGCAAGGAGCACGTGAGAGATGCCGTCCATATGCTGTGCCTGGAAAATCGCTTCCATCCGGTCCGGGATTATCTCGCGGGTCTGAAATGGGACGGGACACCGCGCCTAGATAATCTGTTCCGCGACTACTTTGGCGCCGAGGACACCGCGCTGAATCGTGCTTTCGGCAGGATCATGATGGTTGCCGCGGTCCGGCGCGTCCGCCATCCCGGCACGAAGTTTGACCAGATCGTCGTGCTTGAGGGAGCGCAGGGAACCGGCAAGTCGACGGCGATCGCCATTCTGGCTGGACCGGAGAGTCATTCAGACCAGGACATCCTCACGCTCGACTCCAAAGGGCAGGTCGAAATGCTGGAGGGCGTCTGGCTCTACGAACTCGGCGAGTTGGAGGGGCTGGGTCGGGCTGATGTTGCCAAGGTGAAGGCGTTCGCCTCCCGGCAAACCGATCGCGCGCGGATGGCGTACGCGTATTTCCGCGAGGATCGCGCGCGGGAGTGCATTTTCATCGGCACGACCAATGACAGCCATTACCTAACGGATCAAAGCGGCAACCGGCGCTTCTGGCCCGTAAAGACGGGGCGAATCGATCTGGAGGCGCTGAGGCGCGATCGTGATCAACTCTGGGCCGAGGCAGCACACCGGGAAGCCTCCAGGGAGCCCATCTCCCTGCCGGAAGCACTCTGGGGGAATGCGGCGGTCGAGCAGGCCGCACGGACGATGCGAGATCCGTGGCTCGATATCCTCGAAAAGGAACCAGGTCAGGAGGCCAGCGAAACTACCGTGCGGGTTTCCAGCGCCTATCTTCTCACCGAGGTCCTTCAGATCGAGCCGGGGCGGCAGAAGCCCAGCGACCAAACCCGGTTGGGCGTCTGCATGCGCCTCCTCGGCTGGGACGGCCCCAAACGGATGCGCGTCGACGGACATAATGTCCGAGGCTACGAACGGCCGAAACCCGAAGGCTGGCGCACGAAGTCCGACGCCTACAAGCGGTCAGGATAGGCGCTGTGGCGGTGTGGCAGTGTGTGGCGGTGCCGTAGCGGGGTGGCCGGCGGTGTGCAGGCCACAGTGCAGCCTACCGCTAGGTGGGCGGGGCCGGTGCCCAGCCCCGCCACGGGGCGCCACACCGCCACGCGGCTGCGATTTCAACCTCGGAGAGCGATTGTTCTCAAGTATCGAGACGCCCGCCGAGACGGCATCTGAGCGTATTCTCCAATTCCGTGGTCGCGCTCGTGGTTTCATCTCAAAAGCTCTGAATATATTCGGCGCCCGATGAATAATTGTACGGGTTCCTTCGCCGTGATTTTCTGAGCATTTTTTCTTCTCAGGGGTCGCCATGACGTTCCGAACCAATATCACCAAGCGGATCCGGCGCCGCAAACTCAAGTCCGGCGAGGTCGTGAAGCAGCTGCGCTATGTGCTGAACTATCGCGAGCCGATCTCGGGCGATCGTCGCCAGGAATTCCACGAGACGCTGAAGGCCGCCGAGGCCCGCCGCAATGATCTCACGGCCAAGGTGATGTCGAATTCCTATGCCGACGAACGCAAGGCGCCGACGGTTGGTCAGGCGGTCGACCATTGGATCGCCGATCGCGATGGCAAGGTAAAGTCGAACACGCTCGCTGGCTACAAGGTCGTGGTCGAGCATATCCGCGGGCCATATTTCGACGGCTCCGCCAAGGACAAGCTGGTCTGGAAGGCATCTGGGAAGCTGCCCAAGGGCTGCCGCCTCGTACCGATGCTCGGCGAGATCAAGACGAGCGAGCTGACCACGGCCCGCATTCGGGCTTGGCATCGCGATCTGGCCGCGCTCTCGGGGCAATACACGGCCAACCGGGCAAAATCGCACCTGATCTCGATCCTCGCCCTGAACGAGGAGGACTACCGGGTGCGGGCGCCGAGCATGCCGCGCGGCCTCGGTCGCAACCGGGTCAAGACGAAGAAGGCGATCCTGACGCCGGCGGAGATCGGAAAGCTGGTCGAGGCGGCCCGCAATGATCCTGAGCACGGGCTTTACTACGCCTTCCCGTTCCTTGCAGGGACGCGGCCGTCGGAGCAGCTCGGGCTGCTTTGGGAGGATGTCGACTTCGACGCGAACGTCATCCGCATCCGCCGCATCCAGGAGCGCGACGGCTCGCTGACCAACATGACGAAGACCGAGGCCGGGACGCGCGACATCCCGATGAGTGCGGCCCTGCGCGCACTGCTGCTGGAATGGCGAGTGCGCTGTCCGAGGTTGGGTAAGACGCTGCACCGCGTCTTCCCTGGTCCTGGCCGGCTCCAGCCCTGGCCGAAGGTCGCCCGCATTGGTGGCGGCGGACCGCTGCTCTACCAGAACTACCGCAGCCGCTACTGGGAGCCGGTGTTCGAGACGCTGGGCCTGCCCTATGTTACGCCGCATTCGGCGCGGCATTCCTTCATCTCGACGCTGCAGGCCGAGGGCATCGAGGTCGGTCTCGTCGCCAAGCTCGCCGGCCACGCCAACGCAACCGTGACGCTTGGCCACTACACCCAGGCCGTTCGCGGCGGCGAGGCGGCGGTGGCGGCGCTCGACCGGGCCTATGTAGCGGGCAGGTAGAACGCGCTGGCGCATGCGGACGTTCGCGAGCGGGGAGGATGGCGAGGAGCCGCCCTCCCCGTCGTCATTGAGGTCGCTACCGGCGTTATTGGCACCCGCGGCGATCCTGCGTCGAACGCAATATCAGGCTGCTTCCCGGAAAATTATGCGCTGCGTCTCCGCGTGTTTCGATCGTTCCAGAACACGATGGAGACGACGCCATGGACCAGTACCGCCTGATCGATCTGCGCAGTCAGGCGCTGACCATCGTCACGCTGGAGCAGGCCGCCGAACTCGCCGAGATCGACGCCGACGAGATTCTCTGGGCGATCGAGGCCGAGGGCATCTGTGAGACCGACCTGCACGTCATCGCCGCCGTAGACGAGCCCGCCGCGCTCTGATGCGCGGCGTTCTCCATGACCGCATCGTCGCCCGCCTCATCGCGGAGCGGCGATCACGGCGTCTGACGCAGGCTCAGCTCGCGGAGCGCCTCGGCCGCTCGACCGGCTTCGTGTTCCGCTAAGAGGCCGGCGCCCGCTACATCGACATCGCCGACTTCATCACCATCGCCCGCGCGCTCGGCGTCGACCCTTACGAGGTGCTGCGGCAGGCCCAAGCGCAGGGCTGACGGACGGGCGCGGCGCTCCGCAGCTATAGCCATAGCGGCCAGCCCGCTCCCAGGCGCGCGGGTACGTACCCCGGCCCGCGGTGTGGCCATGCTGGGTGGCCGGGCCCGCCAACCGAGCGCCGTAGAACCATACCGCCGGCTCTCGGGGGGATGTTGCTTCGCAACTCCCCCATCTTCATATGGCAAGCGTGATTGTCGGAGGGGCCCACTCGACAATCGCAAACCTCTCCGAACCTGTACCATAGCACGAGTGATGACGCAGCTTGGCAGTGTCACTCATTGACGCTCGCTGGGAGCTACTTAAAGCTGAGAAACAGCATGGGGATATGATTTGCCTGCCTTTGTTGAACAGCTTGAACAACTGGTCGTGGGAGATCCCGAGTTCTCGAAGCTCGAGGCAAAGCTGGGCCGATTTTGTCTCTTTGAGGCGATGAACGTTGTCCATGGCGAGGTCAGACTTGGGAACTTTCTAGCAGCCTTCCTCGACCCCGCAGGGTCTCATGGGTATGGGCCGTCGGTCCTCCGGACACTCGTGATGGAAGCCCTGCGCGCTGGCCAGTCTCACGGTGTGCAGACGGCTGGGCTCTCCCCGCTACACGCACACATCATGGCGTTTGAGCGGGCCGAGATTGTCCGGGAATTTCGACATATCGACATTCTCGTCAAACTTCGGCAGCTCAACATCGCGATCGCTATCGAACTAAAGATTGGCTCGACGCAGGGGCCAGGCCAGCTGGCTGGTTATAGGTCTGTCATGGAGCAAGAGTTTCCGAATTGGCGGAAGCTCTACATCTTCCTGACGGTGGAAGATGAAGAGCCCGCAGACGCGGAGTGGATTCCGCTTAGGTATGCGCAGCTCGTACCGGCATTTGAAAAACTCGATGGCAGCGGTGCGGCTTCAGCTGCGATTGAAGCGTTTCGGGCATTTATTGAAATGCTGAAGAGGCATCACGTGACAGACCAGCAGCTTGAAGAAATCGCCAACGGACTTTGGTCCCGCCATAAAGAAGCTTTGAATTTTTTAATGGAACGCAGACCTGACAGACTTCGCGGCGTGCTTCAAACAATGGCTGCAGAAGCCAATCTGATCATTGCTGATCTCAATAAGTCAGGCAATTTCACATTCGATGCATCGGAGCCCCAAACTGCTAACATCCTGAAATTCGCTTGTCTCGACTGGGAGTCCTTGCCGCATTTTAAGAGCGGAAGTGGGTGGACAGATAGCGGCCGCATTCTCCTCTTCGAGATCAAGCGCGAGGGCGATGAGATCAATGCTTACCTATATTTGGGCCCGTGTTCGGCTGAGGTTAGGCAGACGGTCGCCTTGGCTCTCTTACAGGGCCGAAAGATCACAAAGGGTCGCTGGCTGTTGATTGCGAACGAGGAATTGTACAGCGAGAGGACTGGCGAGATCGTCGACATCCAACCCGTCGTCACGCGGAATTTCGCTAGGTTTTGCCAGAGTGCTGCGGCGAGATTTACGCCACTGCTGAATCGCGCATTAAACGACCTGCCCCGGCAGCCGCCCGCTTCGGTGGAAAACGCGGTTGTTCACGCTACCGCTGCAATCAGCGACTAACTCGTACTTGATGCCTCCTCACGAGAGTCGGCCAAGCTCGACATCGGAAGTCCGCGAGCTCGGCCGATCGGCCCGCACGAGGCGTGCAGCACTCTCCGTCGAAGGAATGCCCCGGCCGTTGTGGTGCCATATCGTCAGAATGATAGGCAGTGCACGACGCCGTTGTTGTTGGTGCAGCGGGTGAGACTGGGCGACGATGCCGCCTGGCGGCGATTGAACTCGCTGTTGCCCCGCTCCAGCTCGATCGCGAGTCGCGCCTTCGCCTCAGCATCGCTCATCTGGCTGGAGCGGACGCTCTGCGCCAGCAGATCGCCGACCGCGAGATAGCGGACGCCAAGGTCGTTATTAATCTGGCCTGCGGTTCCAGCCGCGACGCGACCGCGAATGCAGTCCCACATTGTCAGATATGAAGCCGACTGCGCGGAGCATTTCGACTGCGCGTCGACGAGGCCTACGCAGCCGGACAGGGCGATGCCAGAAATCAGTGCGGCGGCGAGAGTGATGAGTTTCATTCAGAGGCTCCTCAAGGCAAAAAATCGGCACGGAAACACGCCGAAAATCCGCGCACAATCATGGGCTTGCAGACGCGATCAGCTGCGCGCGCAGGAATTTTGGATCGGCGGTTTCGCGGACATGGTGTGCGGCCGCCGACAAAGCGGCGCGGTGCCGTGGCTGGATCGCCAGCATGAACACGACATGCGCGGTTCGGATCGCCCAGACCTCGACATCGGGAGCAACGCGCCGGAGATCGTCAGCGACATCGCGAATGAAGCTTTCACGCTCCTTGCGCTGGAAGTGCTGATAAACCAGGAGCGAGTGGCCGGCTCTGTAGGTTGCCGCCAGCTCGTCGCGATAGACATATTTCGAGGAATTGCGCCGCCCCTTGGCCACCGAACCGATCTCAATGCCGTTGTCGGGATCGAAGAAGATCAGATCGGTATCGGCTAGGGCCGCACTCGCCTGCTTGAACCAAAGCTGCCGCTCGAACAGCGTCTCGGGCACGACGGTGTTGACGAAAACGGCACCCGGCAGGGTCTCGCTGCCTTCGATCAAGATCAGCCGACGAGCATCAGGCTCGTCCCAAACCCGCCGCAGCAGCGCGAACAGCTCGGGATCGTGCTGCTCCTGCTTCGGCTGATCGAGGTAGCTGAGCTTGTTCCCGTCGCTGCGCCCGTCATTCGGCGTCAGCATCCAGCAGACGCCGAGCCTCAGCCCCGACTGACCGAGCAGCCTTAGCAGCGCATATTTCCGATAGTCGTTGACGTCGCCAACGTACTGCTCTTTCACGCCCCATCCCCCGAATCATCCACTCGGGGCGCAGCATGCGCGAATACCCCATTTTGGGGTATTCGAAATTCGGGTTGATCTGGGCGGCCGGTTTCATCGCTTCAGGCGCCGGCTTTGGCTTCAACCCAACCCGAACTCTACGAGTCCCTGCTCCGAACGCTCATCCAGGCGCGCAAGAACGCCGGTATCACGCAGGTCGAACTCGCGGCCCGCATCGGCCAGCGGCAGACATTCGTGTCGAAATATGAGACCGGGGAACGGCGGCTCGATGTGGCCGAGTACATCGCTATAGCGAGAGCGATCGGCGCGGAGCCGTTCGAGCTGATACGAAGGGCCGAGCCAGTGTCCTCATGAAATTGTCCGCCAGGCAGCAAACTGAGATCCGCTCCGTGTTGCCCCAGCTGCAGATTGTTTTGTGAGCGAAGCCTACGGCCTGAACAGGCTCCGATGGTGTGTCAAATACGGGGCATGGCGCGCATCTAGCCCTTCAATTCTTGCGCTCTTCGCAAGACCGAGGCGAAGGCGGTTATCATCCGAGACGACGCTAGAGATAAGCATCTGACCGTCGTCTTCGAAACTAATCAAATGACGATCGAATAGTGCATCGATGTGAGCGCACAATAAAAGCCCATTGAAAGGATCAAGCCGCTCTGAATTCGATGAACATTTCCAGGACTTAATATGGGAAGCCCGGAGAAGTTCGCTATGATCAACGCCAGCGATGGGGCAAGTGCCATTCCACAAAATCATTAATGCGCTGCGGAATTCACCTTGGCCTATTCTTGCGGCCTGCAAGCGCTCTTTCTCTGTTAAGGGATCCTCTTGCGGCGCAACAATACGTACGGGCCCATCGCGCGTATCGACTCTCGAATGATCGTCCAGCAAAGTGATTAGAGTTTCGAGCTGATCCTCATGAACACCCATTGCCAAGCCATGGTGGCCGGCCGCGATTCGATTATTGCTGACATAGACCGGGAACTGCGCCAGGTTGCTATTAATGTAGGTTCGAGCCGGGTACTGCAAATCGACACCCGGCAAGCTGCGCAATTCGCTAATGATATCCAGAAATTGCGGGTGAACTACGAGTGGGCGCACCTCCGTCTCGCGCTTAACGTAGATGATTACGTTCCCCCGGCGAAATTGGCTCAACTTTTGAGTCGTGTGACGCCGTAGGAAGCCTAGCGCTTCCAATCCTGTTACCAGCCTAGCGCCCGTAAGTGGTCTCGATGCAGGGGTAGCAACATCGGGTACGATCGATAGACTTATTCTGTCCGCTTTGCGTGCCCAGGTACGGACATTGGCCTTCGGCCAAACTACTCGTAGCCGGCCAATAAGCTCAGCCAACTCAGGTCGCGGCCGCGTGTCGAAAATATTCACTGGCTCGCTATTATTGGGCGCGTCACCACTGTAGTCACAGAGCCAATCGGCCTTGCGCGTCGTCGCCAACACAGCGTCGAACAGACCGATAAACAAGGTCTCACCAGGAGACGGGCTAACAAATCCCGCCCAGATCTTCCGATTCCGAAATATGGCTCTCTTGGGTTGTTGCGTGTCCTGATACCGTTTGAACCCAGCTGGGTTATCGCGCCAAAGTTCGAACAAGCTCATTCCGCCGACGCCTGGCTTAGACGTTTGGTGACGAATTATGCAAACCTCCGAGGGCGCAATGCCGGCACCAGTCAGAAGATCATTGAATTCGGCGCCTGAGGACATAGCTGGATCGCGCCTGCTCATTTAGGCTGCTCCCACAAGATCGCCTGCCGTAACTTTAGCCGCTTTAAAGCTCATCCGTGCTACTGCCAAAGCCAGGCTCAAACAGACGTTGATGGTATTTCTCCGCGTACGGATTCGTCATGCCCGCGATGAAATCGCAAATTGCGCGGGCCACCAGGCGCTGCTCCGCCTCTCCAGCTGCTCGCCACGCCCCCTCGCTTCCGGCATCCTCTAGTTTCTCAAGAATTTGAACGGCGCCTGTGCCGAATGGATCAAGGCTTGCTGCACCGACAAGCGCTAGCGGCCGCTCAGCAAAGGCTTCAAAAAGATCCCGGATGATCTTTTCACCCTTATACTCGAGAGTTTGGACTTCTCGTCTACGAACGATACCCTTGTAAGTGATTACCTTTGAAAGGTGATCGAGAAGCGTGCGTGTCTCATCTGGCACCAAGGCATTAAGATCAAGGAGAGGATTATCAAAAACACCTTGGTGGTTCACCTCAATGCTCGTGATAAAATAGCCAACCAAATGCGAGATTGCGTGCTTGCGTTCGCAAGCGTCCGCGGAGAAAAGTTTCCCTATTAAATCTTCGATTGCAACATCGCGCACGTGTTTGACACCGGCATTCTTGAAGCCATGTAAGATACTTTCGCCGATCTCATCTCTCTTTAGAATACGCCGCCCGATACCGTCCTCGAGATCGTGGACCCCATAAGCGATATCGTCGGCCAGTTCCATAATCGAGCAATCGAAATTTTTATAAGCTGGTTTTCCGCTCGACCCGAGACGCCTGAATTCCTTCTGGTCAGTTTCTGAGAAAATGCTCAGCGCCTGCTGTATGAGATCTTTGTCTTCATCATAGAAGCATTTTGGTGGTTTTGGCTTTAATGCAGCTGCACCGTACTCTCCATATGCGACCGGATATTTAAGGGCCCCAAGAATAAGCCGGCGTGTCCCTCGAATGCCTTCGCCTCGATAATACTTTTCGAGGCGGGTAAGAATGCGGATCGTCTGGGCGTTGCCTTCGAAACCGCCATAATACTTCATCTGGGAATGAAGAGCTCGCTCACCACCATGGCCGTATGGAGGGTGTCCCAGGTCGTGAGCGTAGCAGATTGCCTCTATCAACTCTGAGCTAGGGAGGATTTCGCGGTAGGGCGCTTCCTGTCGAGCAGCAAGGTTCCAGACAATCCCCCTCCCAATTTGGCCGACCTCGAGCGAGTGAGTTAGGCGCGTGCGATGAAAATCTCCTTCGCCCGTACCCATGACTTGGGTCTTAGTTTGAAGGCGCCGAAATGAAGCGGAGTGAATGATCCGGCCAAGATCACGCTGGTAAGGTTCTCGGGTATCAGCAGCAAAGGTCTCCTTCCCGTTGCCAGCATCTTTAGGCGGTGCTTGGAAAAGTGGCGATCGGTAAGTAAGCGCCAACACAATATCGTTTTCCAGGCAGTCGACCATGCTTGCACTCCAATACGATCGTTGCGGCAATGCGCCGAGCAAGAATTTGTAGGCTAAGAGGAAATTTGCGACCGAATTCCGCTTCGCCGGACCTCTTGGGACCGCCAGTTTGGTACATGCGCCGTCATAAGCGCCTTGAACAGCCGTCCGTGGTTTGGGACCCTTAGGTGCAGCAGCTCGTGAACTACTACAAAATCCTGGAAGGCGGTGGGCTGCTCATCAAGTTCGAAAGCGAGAGTGATAATTCCCGAAGTCGAGCATGATCCCCATTTCCGGGTCATCTTTTGAACGCGCACCAGGCGAGGCATGACGCGCAGCCGAACCGTCCAGGTGTCAACCCGTCGCTTCAGCCGCATTGCGGGCGTGAGGCAGGCCTCCATCGGCCATCTCATCGCGTAACGATCTCGACGATCAGGTCGACGATCTTCGTGCGAGCGTCGCGGTCGATGCCGAGAAGCGGGCGGTAGAGGGCCGCCCGGAGCTGGCGCTGCTCATCGGAATTCACCTGGGCGTTCGGAAAGCGGGCCATCAGTCTCTCGGTCTCCTTGGCGAGGTCCAAGGGTGAGACGGCGCCCTTCTTCAGGGCTTCATCGTCCTTGAGCGCCCAGAAGATGCCGAAGGCTTTCGGCGAAAGTCCGGTCTCCTTCGCTGCCTTGGCCGCAGCGTCCTTCTCGGCGGCGAGCGCCGCCAAAAGGTCCATGGCGGCGAGGCCGGTCGTCTTGCGGCTCTCCATATCCTTCAGAATGCGCTCGGCGCGGTCCTTGAGGGGCTGGAGAACCGGAGCGGCGGTCGCGTCCTCGTCGATCTCGTGCTGAAGCCCGCGAACGAGGTTCAACACCTTGCCTTCGTCGCTGCCCTTCTCGCCACGAAGCGCGTCCAAGGTCTTCAGGTCGAACGTCACGCTCTTGGTGAGCGTGCCGAGGCCGCTCTGCGTGGCGCTCTCTTCCACCAGCCGTTTGGTCTTGTAGGCGAGATCGGCGACGAAGCCGACCTTCTCGGCATAGGCGTTGCGGACGGCTGCATAGAGCTGTGCGAGACGCTTGAACGTGACGATATGATCGCGCAGCTCGGGCGACGGCGACAGGATTTCCCAAAGCGCCTCGATGTCCTTGTAGGCCTCGAAGAACGCCTTGCGCGGCTCCGGTTCTAGGAAGCGACCATAGACGATGCGCTCCAGACGCTCGTCGGCGTCGCCACCTTCTCCGGCATCGAGATACTCCGTCTCGGCCTTCGCAATCTTTTCCAGGAAGTCCTTCAGCAGCAGGTCGAGGTCTTCGATGACGCCGCTCACGTCGGACGAATCGAATTTCAGCGCCTTCTTCAGCTCCCGCAGCACGCCGACGAAATCGACCACGAGGCCGACGCGCTTCTGGATTCCGTTCGGATCGACATAGGGGCGATTGACCCGCGCCACGGCCTGCAACAGCACATGGTCTCGCATCGGCTTGTCGAGGTAGAGGCAATACAGCAGCGGGGCGTCGTATCCGGTCAGCAGCTTATCGGTGACGATCAGGATTTTCGGGTCCTTGTCCGCCTTCTTGAACAGCAAGCGAACGTCTGCCTCGCGCTCGTCGCTGACCTGTAACTTGGCCACCAGCGGGCGGTCGACGACGTCTGCCGCGTTCTCGGTGTAAATCGGCTCGCTCCACTCCGGCGGCAGCAGCTTGTCGAGGGCGCGCTTGTACTTGGCGCAGGCCTCGCGGTTCACGCCGACCAGAAACGCCTTGTAGCCGAGCGGCAGCACGTTCTCCTTGAAATGATCAGCAACGAAGGCCGCCACCTGCTCGATGCGGTCGTCGGCGGTGAGGAAGGTGCGCAGACCCACGGCGCGGTCGAGAGCCTTGTTGAGTTCGTCGATGTCGGTGACGCCTTCGGCCTCGGCCAGCTCGAAGAATTCTTTGTCGAGCCGCTCCGCCGGCACGGTCATCGTGCTCGGCGCCATGACGTGCTTGATCGGCAGCGTCGTCTCGTCCTCGATCGACTCGGCAATGGAATATTTGTCGAGATAGCCCTTCTCGTCGTCCTTGCCGAAGATCTTGAACGTGCCTTCGCCCTGTTCGGTCTTGGCGATGGGCGTACCGGTGAAGCCGATGATCGTGGCGTTCGGCACCGAGGCCATCAGATAGGTGCCGAGGTCCTTGGCAACGGAGCGGTGCGCCTCGTCGATAAAAACATAGATGTTGTCGCGGGTGCTGCTGTCTTTGTCGACGCCCTCGAACTTGTGGATCATCGACAGGATCAGGCCGCGCTTGTCGCTGGTCAAATAGTCCTGCAACTGCGCTTTGGTATTGGCCCGCCAAGTGGCGATGTCCTGCTTCTGCATCTCGCCGAGCAGCTTCTCGACCCAGCCCTTCATCTGGCCTTCGAGCTCGGTGCGGTCGACCACCAAAATCACGGTGGCGTTCTTGAAACGCTCCTTCTGTTCCAGGATCAGCCGCGCCGCCGTGAGCAGCGTGAAGGTCTTGCCGGAGCCTTGGGTGTGCCAGACGAGGCCGCGGTCCTTGGTGGAATCGGCGCAGCGCTCGATCACCGTGTCGATGGCGCGGCGCTGATGCTGGCGCAGAACCGACTTTCGGGTCTCGCTGTCCTCGACATAGAACAGAATCCAGTGCTGAAGCGTGCGCAGGAAGTCGGTGCGCTCGAAAAACGCCTGCACGGCGAAACGGTAGGCTTCGTCCGGCGCCTGCTTCCAGCGGGCCAGGAAGCGGCGGTTGGCATTCCAGGTGACACCGTACCAGTAATCGAGCAGATGCGTGACGTTGAACAGCTGCGGCGAGCCGATCAGCTCCGGCGTCTCGATCTCATAGCGGCGCAACTGCTTGATGGCCCGCTCGATGGCGTCGCCATCCTTGGGGTTCTTGTGCTCGACGATACAGACCGGCACACCGTTGATCAGAAACATCCCATCGGCGCGGTTGCCCTTGCGGGCGGGCGGCTTCAGCGCCCATTCCCAGGAGACGTGAAAGGCGTTGACCTCGGGGTGATCGAAATCGATCAGCGTCACCCGGCGGTGGCGCTTCTGCTCTTCGTCGTACCACTGCCGTTCGCCGCGCAGCCAGGACAGCATCTCGCGATTGCCTTCGATGGTCGGCGGCAGGGCGTCGAGCGTCTCGATGACCGAGCGGATGGCATCCTTGCTCATCCAGCCATTGAACTGGGCGAGCTTCGCTTCCAGTTCGTCCCGCAGCAGCATCCCGGCCTCGCCACCGCGCTTCTGCTTGGCGACTTCAGGGGTGAGCGGCGTCCAGCCGATCTCGACGGCGTGCTTCACCATCGGAAACTGGACAGTGCCGGCTTCGCTGATCTTGAATTCGCTCATGCCGCAGCCTCCGTTTCCTTCGCCGGTTCGAGCGCCGAGAGGTCAAGGTCTGCGACGCGGATTTCGCCCGTCATCAGCTTGTGCAGCAGAGCCTTGAACAGCTCATCGAGCACGGTCCGCTTGCGCTTGTGCAGATCAATCTTGCGGTCAATAGCATCGAGAATGGTGACGATCTCGCGTTGCTCGCCGAGCGTTGGCGGACACACAATCGGTAGATCTCGCACAATCTCCAGGTTCAGATTTTGTTGCTGACCGCCATGAGCAAGCTGGCGTATTTCGTCATAGCGCCAGCTAAGAAAATGGAAGAGAAAAAGCGAATCGACACTCTCATCCAATGGACGCAACGCCGCACACGCTTGATTGCAGGTAGCGTCGATGCCAAGGATAGCCACCTTCCCTCGTGTTACTCCCTGTCCATACATCGCCATCAACAAGGTTCCGGCCTGAAGCCACTTGGCAGCAGAGCCTTGCAGACCGGCTTCTGTGATGTGTTCTTCTGTGCTGGTGATTACGCCATAATTGACCTCTGTTGTTTTCACCCAGGGGATTGTTCCGCCTTCCCAAAACTCGGAATTTGCGCGCGAAGGGGTTCCTCCGGACACTGCTGAGTAGTGTTTGCCAAGCGGCTCCACATCCCAGCTCTCCGGCACAAGGCCGATTTCGGTGTGCTTCCGCGCCTCGCCGCGCAGGCCCTTCGTGAACAGAGCCCGCATCGCCGCGCTCTTCAGACTTCGTGAAACAGTAAGACTCTGGTCATGCAGCTTTATCGCGTCCTGCACACTGGCAAGAGCGCCGACAATCTCGCACTGTTCATCGAGTGTCGGAGGAAGTGGGAACGGCAGGCTATCAATTGTTCCCGTGTTAAGGTTGAATTTCCCATCGGCCGCAGGCGTGGCACGTCCTGCGATTATTCTATTGCCACGCTGCGATGCAAAGAAGTACGCCGCGAAGTGAGGATCGACTCGTTCAAGCTTCAATCGCGCGCGGATTAAATACGAAGCAAACAGTGCGTTTTCCGGCTGATTTCCATAGACGGCGCACGAACCAAGTCGTTCTACTACCCCGTTCGTCCGGATAAATATGAGATCGCCTTCATCAAGGCGGTATCGGCTTGCCTCGGATGAATTTAACTCGGCAAATTTTAGATCGCTCGTATTTACGTGGCCCAGTTCAATATTCGGAATTCGGAGAACCGGGAATTCTGTTGGTTCACTGCGGCACCTGACTGACGTGCCATATTGAAGCCACTCGCGAACGGAGGCAAAGCGAACGGCAACCCAACCTTCAGGAATCGGACCTAATTCTTCACGCAAATTGTATTCGTGATCTACGTTCATTAAGGAAGCCTCGCGAACATCCTGAACAAGCTCGCGTCGTTATCAACAATGTCGCTGGATAACTGACGCAGTAAGGCCAACAAGGACTCGATGTCTGCAGGTTCTTCGTCTTTTTCATTTCCCACCCATCGGCTCGGGCTGAGATTGTAATCCGCCTCTTCGGCCTGCGTCCCCGTGATGACCGCGATCTCACCCTCGATTGGCTCGCCCTTCAAGAAGGCCGCCGCCAACGGCCTGATGTCATTCTCGGGAATATAGTTCTTCGGCTTACCCTTCTGCAGCCGCTTACTGGCGTTGAGAAGGACAATCTTGTCCTTGCGCGCCGCCGACTTGCGCTTGTTCAGCACAACGATCACGCCGGCAGCGCTAGTGTTGTAAAAGAGATTGTCCGGCAAAAGGATCACGCCATCGATCAGGTCGCCATCGACGAACCATTTACGGATGTTCCGTTCCTTGTCCTCGTTCTTCGAGCCCGAGCCGCGCGTCACTGCGCCCGTATCAAGCACCACAGCGGCGCGGCCGTGCTCGCCCAGGCAGGCGAGCGTATGCTGAAGCCATGCCCAATCGCCCTTGCCCGTGGTGATGCCGCCCGCCGTGCGGAAGCGATCGAACGGATCGTTGGCGAACACATCCGGAGCAAACGGCTGGTTCCACATCGGGTTGGCGACGACAACGTCATGCGTCTTCACCTTGCCGTCCGCCGTGCGGAACTTCGGATTGATCATCGTGTCGCCGCGGGCGATCTCGATCCTCATGTCGTGAATGATGCCGTTCATCTGCGCCACGGCGTAGCTCTCGGCCTGAAGCTCCTGGCCGGTGAGCTTCAGCGGCACCTTGCTGGTGGGGTCGAGTTCGCGCGCCACCAATTGCAGCTTCACCAGAAGCCCCGCTGAGCCGCAGGCATAGTCGTGGCAATCCTCGCCAGGGCGAGGCCGCATGATATGCGCCATCAGGAAGCCGACCTCTGTCGGCGTGAAGAACTCGCCCGCGCTCTGGCCCGAGCCTTCGGCGAATTTCCTGAGCAGGTACTCATAGGCGCGGCCGAGGAAATCCGGCTGGACATCGGCGAGGCCGAGCCGGTAACGCGCATCCGAGAAGATCTCGATCACGCCGCGCAGCTTGGCGGGATTGACGTCGCGCTCGCCATTGCGTTCGGCGGCGAAGTCGACCACGTCGATGACGCCCGACAGGGCCGGGTTCTGCTTCACCACGGCGCGGACGGCCTTGGTCAGGTGCTCGCCGATGTCCTTCGGCTTGGTGGTCTCGCCCTTGTCGTCGAGCGGCCAGTCATAAGCATCGCGCCCGCTGATGACGCCCCAGCGGGCTTCCGGCGGAAGATAGAAGCGCAGCAGGAAATGATCGCCTTCGGCAATTTCGAGCGCGGTTTCCCGGTCTCCGTATTCCTCAGCCAGCCGCATGATCTCGTCGTCGAATACATCCGAGAGGCGCTTCAAAAATAGGAGCGGCAGCAGGTAGTCCTTGAACTTGGCAGCATCCTTCTCGCCCCGGATCGAGCAAGCGGCGTCCCACAGCATCTGCTCCATCGATTTGGTGGAGGGCACACGCGGCGCGCCGCGTCGCCGACGAGTGACACCGGCCGCGGGTTCCGGCGACTCAGTAGTATCTTCAGTCGCGATTACCCCCGCTTCCTTGGCCAGAGCGGCGATCACCTCGCGAGCAGCCTTCTGCGGCATGTTTGAGCCCCCTTCCCAGCGATTGACGGTCGCGAACGACACGCCCAATCGCTCGGCAAGCTGTTCCTGAGTAAGGTTCAGCTTGGCCCTGATGGCGCGGAGGGTGGCAGCGATAACCTGCGCATTTGTCATATTTGCAATATTTGTTATATTGCAAATCGTGTCAACTGCAACGGCGATGCACGCGCTGCTTGAGCGCCTCTTTTTCTCGGCGCCGAAGCGTACTTGTAACCGCGAGGTAACCACGGGCTTCCAGAGCCCTTCGAAAATGACCTCGAATCCCTCGAGCCCGAAAAGCAAAAAGCGCCGGAAGATCCGACGCTTGCATGCTTCTCAAGCCTTGAGATTGTCTGGAGCGGGCGAAGGGATTCGAACCCTCGACCCCAACCTTGGCAAGGTTGTGCTCTACCCCTGAGCTACACCCGCATCCGAGACAGTCGCGCCGTGTTGGCGGCGCGGTCGGGTTATTGCCCCAAAGCACCGCGAAGCGCAAGCACCCCAGCGAAAGTTTTTTGCCGCCTTCCACAAAAGCCCGGAATCGCTCTACCCATCTTGCTGCCGACGCCACGCGAGGCTAGGCATCCTCGGGCCCGCTCCTGCCGTTCCGGCAGGCGGTTTCATCGACGTCCCGAAACCTGTTCGCCCCTGCCGATCGCTCCACCATGACCGCGCCCGTCACGTCCGACCAGCTCTGTGCCTATCTCACCGAGAAGGGCATCACCTTCCATCGCACCGACCATCCGGCCGTGTTCACCGTCGCCGAGACGGCGCCGCATCGCGACGAGATGGTCGGCCACCACACCAAGAACCTGTTCCTGAAGGACAAGAAGGGGCGGATTTTCCTGGTCTCGGCCGAAGCTCACGCGCGAATCGACCTGAAGCGCCTGCACGAGCGCATCGGCGCCAGCGGCCGGCTCTCCTTCGGCTCGGCCGAACTCTTGATGGAGAAGCTCGGCGTCACGCCGGGCTCCGTCACCGCCTTCGCCGTGATCAATGATCGCGCAGGCGACGTCACCATGGTGCTGGATGCCACGCTGGCGAGCGGCGAGGACGTCAATTTTCACCCGCTGATCAACACGGCGACGCTGCGGGTCAGCCGCGACGATCTGCTGGCCTTCTTCCGGAACACCGGGCATGAGCCGCTGATCGTCGATTTGCCGGTCCCGCCCGATGGACAGAACGGCTGAAGCACCCCATCTATGGCGCAACTGCGCGGGCGGCCATAAGGGCACGCCTTCGCCTCCAGAGCCTATCACGAAGGACGACCCATGTTGGTCAATGGCGAGGCGGCCGGACAACCCGGCCTGATCAAGGACACCACGACCCAGGGCTTCCGCGAGGACGTCATCGCGGAATCGATGAAGCAGCCGGTGCTGATCGATTTCTGGGCGCCCTGGTGCGGCCCCTGCAAGCAGCTTACCCCCGTCATCGAGAAGGTGGTCAAGGCGGCCGGCGGCAAGGTCAAGCTCGTCAAGATGAATATCGACGAGCACCCGCAGATCCCCGGCCAGCTCGGCATCCAGTCGATTCCCGCCGTCATCGCCTTCAAGCAGGGCCAGCCGATCGACGGCTTCATGGGTGCCCAGCCCGAGAGCCAGATCAAGGTCTTCATCGAGCGCCTGGTCGGGCCGATGGGCCCGGGCGAAACCGCAGAGCTGATCGAGGCCGCCGCGGCCGCAATCGCAGCCGGCGACCCCGCCGGGGCGAGCGAGCTCTATGCCGGCGTGCTCGAGATCGAGCCCGACAACCTCGCGGCGATCGCGGGCTTGGCACGGCTGCATCTCGACAATGGCGATATCGAGGGTGCCAAGGGCATTCTCGGCATGGCGCCGCAGGACAAGGCCGGCGATCCGGCGATCACGGCCGTGCGCGCCGCGATCGAGCTGGCCGAGCAGGCCGCCTCGCTCGGTGACACCGCCGAGCTGGAAGCCAGGGTCGCGGCCGATCCGAAGGACCACCAGGCCCGCTTCGATCTGGCGCTGGCGCTCAACGCCCGCGACAGGCGCGAGGAAGCGGTCGACCATCTCGTCGCCATCATCAAGGCCGATAGGAAGTGGAACGACGACGGCGCACGCAAGCAGCTGCTGCAGTTCTTCGAGGCCTGGGGCCCGATGGACGAGGCGAGCGTCAGCGGGCGCCGCAAGCTCTCGACCCTGCTGTTCTCCTGACCGGCACAAGGATTAGGCGCGCATGGGCATGAACGCCGTCTACGAGGGAGCCAAGGATTGCCCGGAGGCGATTCCGCTCTTTCCGCTCGGCGGCGCGCTGCTCCTGCCGCGCGGCCAGATGCCGCTCAATATCTTCGAGCCGCGCTATCTCGCCATGATCGACGACGCGCTCAAGGGTGAACGCGTCATCGGCATCATCCAGCCCGAGCCGGAAACCGGACGGCAGCCGGAGATCCCGCCGCTGCTCAAGGTTGGCTGCCTCGGCCGCATCACCCAGTTCTCCGAGACCGGCGACGGCCGCTACATCATCACGCTGACCGGGATCAGCCGCTTCCGCCTGCTCGACGAATTGGCGGTGACCACGCCCTATCGCCAGGGCCGCGTCGGCTATGACTCATTCACCGCCGATTTCGCCGCCCGCACCGGCGAGGACGAGGTCGACCGCAAGGGCCTGCTCAAGGCGCTCCGCGACTTCGCCAAGGCCAACGACCTCAAGATCGACTGGAAGGGCGTCAACGAGGCGCCGAACGAGGCACTGGTCAACGCGCTCTCGATGATGTGCCCGTTCGGGCCGCGCGAGAAGCAGGCGCTGCTGGAAGCGCCGACGCTGAAGGACAGGGCCGAGGTCCTGGTCGCGATCACCGAGATCGAGCTGGCGCGCGGCGGCGGCGATCCGGACACGACCCTGCAGTGACGCCAGCGACGCTGCCTGTCGAAGCGCCGCCCACCGTCTGGCCACCACGCCGCGCGGTCACCGCCTGGCTGTTCTTCGACTGGTCGGCCCAGCCCTTCTTCACGCTGGTTACGACCTTCGTCTTCGCGCCCTTCTTCGCCTCGGCGCTGGCCAAGGACGCCGCCGACGGCCAGGCGCTCTGGGGCTATGCGACAGGCTTCGCCGGTCTCTGCATCGCCCTGCTCTCACCCCTGCTCGGCGGCATCGCTGACAGGACAGGACCGCGCAAGCCCTGGATCGCCGCCTTCGGCGCGCTCCTTGTCATCGGCTCCGCGATGCTCTGGTTCGCGGTGCCCGGCTCGGCCGCTGCGGTGCCGATCGCACTCGCCGGTTTCGTCATCGCGACGATCGGCGCCGAATTCGCCACGACCTTCAACAACGCGATGATGACCCGCCTCGTGCCACCGGAGCGCCTCGGCTGGCTTTCCGGCACCGGCTGGGCCATCGGCTATCTCGGCGGGTTGCTCTCGCTCGCGATCACGCTTGGGTTGCTCGCCGCCGATCCGCAGACCGGCAAGACGCTCATCGGTATCGCGCCGATCCTCGGGCTCGATGCCGCCGCGCGCGAGGGCGACCGCTTCTCGGGACCACTGACCGCGCTCTGGTTCATCATCTTCGTCACGCCGATGTTCCTGCTGACACCGGATTCCGGCAGGACGGGCCTCAGCCTTGCCGAAGCGGCCAAGGGCGGTGTCGGGCGCTTGAAGGATACGTTGGCCGAATTGCCGAAGCTGCCGTCGCTCGGCCGCTTCCTCATCGCCAACATGATCTATCAGGATGCACTGGTCGCGCTCTTCGCCTTCGGCGGCATCTATGCAGCCGGCGTCTTCGGCTGGCAGACGATCGAGCTCGGCATCTTCGGCATCCTGCTCACCGTTACCGGCACGCTGGGCGCCTGGGCTGGCGGCAAACTCGACGACCGGATCGGCGGCAAGCCTGTGGTGCTGGGCTCCATCGCCTGCCTGCTCTTCGCCTGCCTCGGTATCCTCTCGCTCAGTGCCGACCACATCCTGTTCGTGATCCCGGCCGCCCCGCCCGTCGCCGGCGACGGCCTGTTCGCGTCGTTGCCGGAGCGTGTCTATCTCGGCCTCGGCCTGCTGATCGGCCTCGTTGCCGGGCCGATGCAGGCGGCCTCGCGCAGCCTGATGGCGCGATTGGCACCCGAGGGACGCATCGGCGAGTTCTTCGGGCTGTTTGCGCTGTCGGGGAAGGTCACGTCCTTCATGGGACCGACGCTGGTCGCGCTGGCGACGACGGTCTTCGCCAGCCAACGGGCGGGGCTCGCCGTGCTGATCGTGTTTTTTCTGGCGGGCGCGGCGCTGCTGGCCGGCGTGACGGTCGCCCGCAAGTCATAGGGGCTTCCTTCAATCATAGGGTGTCTTCCCGCACGCGCTGCGGCACGCAGTGCTGCTGCGCAGATGCGGGATCGCGCTCATAACAAGGCACCCATAAAGCAAAGGGCGCCCACTTCACGAAAGGACGCCCTTACCGGAAAACGGTCCCGTGTCTGCGCAGCAGCACTATCGTGCCGCAGCGCGCACGGGATGACACCCTTCAGATAACGGCCTTCACCGAACCAGAATGTTCCTGAACTGCCAGGGATCGCTGGTGTCGATATCCTCCGGGAACAGCCCCGGCCGGCCATCGAGCGGCGTCCAGTCGGTGTAATAACCCTTCACCGGCCCGAGATAGGGCCGCTGGATCTCGAGGCAGCGGTTGAAGTCGAGTTCCTCGACCTCGACGATCCCCGCACGCGGATTCTCCAGCGCCCAGACCATGCCCGCCAGCACGGACGAGGTCACCTGCAAACCGGTCGCGGTCTGGTAGGGCGCAAGCGAACGCGCCTCCTCGGTCGAGAGCTGCGAGCCGAACCAGTAGGCGCCCTTCTCGTGGCCGTAGAGCAGCACGCCGAGCTCGTCGATGCCGTCGACGACCTCCTTCTCCTCCAGGATATGGTGCTCTTCCTGCGGACGGCCGGCATTGCCGAACATCTCGTGCAGCGAGAGCACGGCATCATTCGCGGGATGGTAGGCGTAGTGGCAGGTCGGCCGGAACACGGCCTTGCCGGCCTCGTCGCGCACGGTGAAATAGTCCGCGATCGAGATCGACTCGTTATGCGTGACCAGGAAGCCGTATTGCGCGCCCGGCGTCGGGCACCAGCTCCGGACCTTGGTCTCGGCACCAGCCTGCATCAGATAGATCGCCGCCTGCGAACCGGTCTCGTGGCCATGAGCGTTCGCCGGCATCCATTTCTCATGCGTGCCCCAACCGAGCTCGGCCGGCTGCACGGCTTCGGCGATGAAGCCTTCGACCGACCAGGTGTTCACGAAGACGCCCGGCGGCTTGGGATTCTTCGAGCGCTGCGTGTCTCGCTCGGCGATGTGGATGCCCTTGACGCCGACGCGCTGCATCAACGCCGCCCATTCCTCGCGGGTGTTCGGCTGCGTCGCATTGAGACGCATATCGGCGGCGAGGTTGGTCAGCGCCCGCTTCACCAGCGAGGAGACCATGCCGGGATTGGCGCCGCAGCAGGAAACGGCCGTCGGCGTGCCGGCCGGGCGCGCCCGCTTGGCCGCCAACGTCATCTCACGCAGCGCGTAGTTCGAGCGCTCGGCCGGGCCCTTGCTCTCGTCGAAATAGAAGCCGAGCCAGGGCTCGTTGACCGTGTCGATATAGAGCGCGCCGAGGCTGGAGCAGAACTCCATGATATCGCGCGAGCCGGTGTCGCAGGAGAGATTGACGCAAAAACCCTGCCCGCCGCCGGCGGTCAGCAGCGGCTCCAGCATCGTCTTGTAGTTCTCGATGGTGACGGCTTCCTGGATGAAGCGGATGCCGCGCTCGTCAAGCAGGTGGCGGTTGGAATCGTCGGGAGCAATGACAACGAAGCGGCTCTTGTCGAACTTGAAGTGCCGTTCGAGCAGCGGCAGCGTACCGCGGCCGATCGAACCGAAGCCGATCATCACGATCGGGCCGGTGATCTCGCCGTAGACGGGCCAATTCGTCATTCTCTCAAACTCCTGGGTTTCTGGGACAAAAAAGGTCAAAAGGGTCGTATGAGCGCAAAATCGCGCCGTCAATCGCCGCGACGCTTTCCATACGGCCTGCGCATGGAAAGCGCCGGGCAATGACGGCGCTATGACGATAGGTCTGAAGCGTCAGGCGGCCTGGGCCACCGCCTCCGCCTCGAAAGTCGCTGTCGAGGCGGCGCCGCTGGCAACGAGCACGCCGCTGGCGCCGTCGAGCGCGCCGTCGCGCAGTTCGATCGCAAGGAAGCGCTCGCGCTCGACCGGGCCGGGCATGGCAAGCTCGCGCGTCAGCGCCGGATCGAAGCCGAAGCGGGCATAGTAGGGCGCGTCGCCGACGAGGATGACGGCACCATGCCCACGGCAGGCCGCGCGCCACAGCGCTTCGCGCATCATCGCCTTGCCGAGCCCCTCGCCCTGCAGCTCCGGCTTCACCGCGAGCGGGCCGAGCAGCAGCGCCGGCACGCCATTGGCTTCCACATGCCAGAGGCGAACGGTCGCGAGCACTTCGCCGTCACGCTCGGCGGTGAGCGCGAGGCCATCAGCCGGCAGGCGACCCTCGCGCAGGCGCTCGCTCGACTTGGCGGTGCGGCGCTCGCCCAGGCAACGGTCGAGCAGCACCTCGCGGGCGGGAATGTCGTTGGCGATCTCGTCGCGGATCGTGATCATGACGCACCTCCTGCCGGAGCGCCTGCATTCACGCAGACCTTCCCGGCGCCGCGCGGACGCGGCCACAAGCGGATGGGTTGTGTGGAAGAGGGGTCCGGCGGGAGCCACGCTCCGCACCTCCGTTCTGGAGATGCGAGCGCTCCACCCGACTTAGCGTCGGACAGCCTGCCTTGCGGCAGGGCGCTTCGCCGGACCCGATGGGATCAGGAAGGAGCTTACGCTCCTTTCGACGTCAGATGACGTACTGCTTCAGCGGCGGGAAGCCGTTGAAGGCGACGGCCGAATAGGTCGTCGTATAGGCACCCGTGCCCTCGATCAGCACCTTGTCGCCGATCTCCAGCGAGAAGGGCAGCATGTACGGGGTCTTCTCGTACATGACGTCGACCGAGTCGCAGGTCGGGCCGGCGAGCACGCACGGGACGGTCTCATCGCCATCGCGCACGGTGCGGATGGGATAGCGGATCGCCTCGTCCATGGTCTCGGCGAGACCGTTGAACTTGCCGATATCGAGATAGACCCAGCGGACCTCGTCCGTTTCGGCCTTCTTCGAGATCAGCACGACCTCGGCCTCGATCAGGCCGGCCTCACCGACCATACCGCGGCCCGGCTCGATGATCGTCTCGGGCAGCTGGTTGCCGAAATGCTTCGACAGCGCCCGGAAGATCGCGTCGCCATAGGACGGCACGCCCGGAATCGGCTTCAGGTAGCGCGCCGGGAAGCCGCCGCCGAGGTTGACCATCGACAGCGAGATGCCGCGGGTGGCGCATTCCTTGAAGATCGCCGAGGCCGAGGCCAGGGCCGAATCCCAGGCGTTCACATTGGCCTGCTGCGAGCCGACATGGAACGAGATGCCATAGGCCAGCAGGCCCATGCGATGGCCGTGCTCGAGCACGTCCGCGGCCATTTCGGGCACGCAGCCGAACTTGCGCGAGAGCGGCCAGTCGGCGCCGGCACCGTCGCAGAGGATGCGGCAGAAGATGCGCGCATCGGTCGTGCCGGTCTTCTCGGCGGAACGGGCGACCTTCTCGACCTCGGCCGTGCAGTCGACGGCGAACAGGCGCACGCCGAGCTCCATGGCGCGGACGACGTCGCGCTCCTTCTTGATGGTGTTGCCGAAGGAGATGCGATCGGCCGTGGCGCCGGCCGCGAGCGCGAGCTCGATCTCGACGACCGAGGCGCAGTCGAAGCAGGAGCCGAGCTTGGCCAGCAGCGCAAGCACTTCCGTCGCCGGGTTGGCCTTCACCGCGTAGAAGACGCGGGTGTCGGGCAACGCACGGGCGAAGGCATGATAGTTCGCGCGCACGACTTCGGTGTCGATGACGACGCAGGGCCCGTCTTCACGTCGGGTACGAAGAAACTCACGGATGCGCTCGGTCATGAGACGCGGCTCCCCTACGACGCAAGCGGCGTCGATGCGATGTATCGCCGGAGTGAATCGACGCTGTCGCGCGGCGCTGTGGAGACGCCTGCTACAACGGACGATCCGTCCGGACCCGAAACACCGTTCGATTGGGGAAGACCCCGCACGGCCGGCAATGAAGGACAAGCCTCTTCGGTGCCGGCCTGTGGAAAGCCGGCGAGACCAAAAAAGCCCGCTCCGTCGTTGCTTTAAGCTGCGTCCCCCGTGGAGATTCGGGGTTCGCCGGTTTTGCCTCCGGCTGCCGGTCTGTGTCGGGGAACGGCGTCCTTGCGGAAACCGGGAGGCGTGATTTGAGGGATGTCCATCCCCTCCATCCGTCCTCCAACCCCTGGCGGCTGTCCGGCCTCTTGTCCGGATGCCCACCGACCAGCACGCGGCCACAGGCACGTGCGAATTGGGTGAACGCGATATACGGATGCTCGCCCCGGACCACAAGTGTTTTGTGCACCCGAAGCCGCATTTTTTTGCAACGCCGATCCGCGTCCTTTCGGAGCCGCACAAATGCCGGAAAGCGATTTGCCGGCTATGACTTAGCCGAGCCTCCCGCAGAGGCGGGGAAAGGTTGCGATATGTTCATCTGCCGTCAATGCCGGATGCCCTAGACCGGCCCCATTCGATGGCCTTAACTCTCGGTGCCGCCCATCTTGAAAGCCGGGGCGACGGGGAAGACGGAACACGCATGATCACGACAGACCGCCGCCGCGTCCTGGGCGGACTTTCAGCCGCGCTTTGCCTCTCGGCTGCGCCCTCCGTCCTGCTCGCGCAACAGCCGCGCCCCCAGCCACAGCCGCAGGGCCAGCCGCAGACGCCGCCCCCCCAGAATGCCGCCCCGCAGCCGCGCTTCGGCTTCGAGGACGTGCAGCGCCGCGCCCGCGAGATCTCCGCCGTGCCCTACGAGCCGATCGCGCCCCTGCCGGAGGCGCTGGCCAAGCTCGACTACGATTCCTGGCGCGACATCCGCTTCCGCCCCGATCGGGCCTTGCTGCAGCAGAACGGCTCGCCCTTCCGCATGCAGATGTTCCATCCGGGCTTCCTCTTCACCCGGCCGGTCACGGTGAACGTCGTGCGTGACGGCGTGCCCATGCCGGTGCCCTATGCCGCGAACCTGTTCGACTACGGCCGGGTCAAGTTCGACAAACCGCTCCCGGTCAATCTCGGCTTCGCCGGCTTCCGCCTGCACTATCCGCTGAACGATCCCCGCGTTTACGACGAGCTGATCTCCTTCATCGGCGCCAGCTATTTCCGGGTGCTCGGCCGCGGCCAGCGCTACGGCCTTTCGGCCCGCGGCCTGTCCATCGGCGCCGGCACGACGGCCGAGGAGTTCCCGGTCTTCCGCGAATTCTGGATCGAGGCGCCCACGGCCAACACCGAGCGGATCGTCATCCACACCCTGCTCGATTCGCCCGCCGTGACCGGCGCCTATCGCTTCACCATCTATCCCGATCTCGACACCGTCATGGAGGTCGCAGCGACGCTTTATCCGCGCGCGCCCATCGAGAAGCTCGGCCTGGCGCC
The DNA here is from genome assembly GCF_057809495.1 of Allobosea sp. FG18. Taxonomy (NCBI): domain Bacteria; kingdom Pseudomonadati; phylum Pseudomonadota; class Alphaproteobacteria; order Hyphomicrobiales; family Alloboseaceae; genus Allobosea; species Allobosea sp. FG18. The sequence goes on along the minus strand of NZ_JBMDKB010000013.1, from coordinate 123,951 downwards.
GCTGACCTCGATGTTCTTCACCGGCGAGAACGACCGCCGCTTCTTCGACGATTTCCGCAGCGAGCTGCACGATTCGGATGGGCTGATGATCCATTCCGGCAGCGGCGAATGGATCTGGCGCCCGCTGCGCAACCCGAAGCAGCAAGCCGTCTCCTCATTCGTCGAACGCAGCATCCGTGGTTTCGGGCTGATGCAGCGCGACCGGACCTTCGAGCACTATCAGGATCTCGATCTCAACTACGAGCTGCGCCCCTCCTACTGGATCGAGCCGCAGGGCGACTGGGGAGAGGGCGTCGTCGAGTTGATCGAGATGCCGACGACCGACGAGACCAATGACAACATCGTCGCTCTCTGGGCGCCGAAGACGCCGCTGGAGCCGGGCAAGGAATTCTCCTTCGGCTACAAGCTGATCTCGATGCTCGATTCCGGCGACCTGCATCCGGGCGGGCGCGTGGTCAACACATACCAGGCCAAGCCCAAGGCACTGGGCTCGGGCGAGCCGGTCACCGAGGGCTCGCGTCGCTTCATCATCGACTTCGCCGGCGGCGATCTCGACTACCACCTGAAGCAGCCCGAGAAGGTCGAGATCGTGCCTTCGATCACCCATGGTCGGATCGACCGCGCCTTCATCGTACCGAACCGCAAGACCGAGGGCTTCCGCGCCTTCGTCGATGTCGTGGTCGAGCCCGGCCAGATCGCGGAGATGCGCGCCTTCCTCCGCAGCGGCGGCAAGACGCTGACCGAAACCTGGAGCTACCCCTGGCGCGCCGAAGCGCAGGGATAATCTGAACAAGATCGGCCTGAAGGAGCCCACGCCATGGGCGTCGTCGAGAACGTCGAACAGAACCGCTTCGAACTCACACTCGACGGCGGCACCGCAATCGTCGCCTATCGCCGCGACGGCGAGCGGCTGGTGCTGGTCCATACCGAAGTGCCCTCCCAGTTTGCGGGGCAGGGCATCGGATCGAAACTGGCGAAGGGCGTCTTCGAGCTGCTCCGGGCGAGCGGGCGCAAGGCCGTGGTACGCTGCGAGTTCCTCAAGGGCTGGGTCGCCAAGCACCCCGAATACGACGACGTCGTCGACGGCTGAGGCCGACCTCAGGACGCTTTGCGGCTGCCTCGGCGCGCCGGCTGCTTCTTGCGGCCGTAGAGTTCGAGGCGATGGCGGACGAGCTCATAGCCGAGTTCCGCCGCGATCCGCCGCTGCAATTCCTCGATCGCATCCGAGGAGAATTCGATCACCTCGCCCGAATCGACGTCGATCAGGTGGTCGTGATGCTCCTGGTCGGCATGCTCGTAGCGCGAGATGCCGTCTTCGAAGGCGTGGCGCTCGATCGCACCCTGCGATTCCAGCACCTTCATCGTGCGGTAGACGGTCGAGAGCGACAGCGTCGGATCATGCGCGAAGGCGCGAGTGAAGATGCCCTTCGCGTCGGGATGGTCGTCGGCTTCCGCCAGAACGCGCAGGATCAATCGCCGCTGCTGCGTCATGCGCAGCCCGGCACCCTTCAACTGGCTCTCGAAAACGGCAATGCGCCGGTCGGTCTCGGTCATGCCTTGCCATAGCAATGCCGGCTGCCAATTGCAAAAAAGGCCTAAAAGAAAATCATTATCATTTGCAATATAAATGCAAATGATTTTCAATCTTATTAAAGCCACGATGACGCTACTCGGCCGCTGGCGGCTACCCGCCCTCGTCAGAGCGAAGCCTTATCGCCCGAGTTCGCTCGCGATGCCGGCCACAAGTTCGAACGAGCGCTTGCGCTTGTCATGGTCGAAGATCGGCGCGGTGATCATGATCTCGTCCGCGCCGGTCTCGCGCACGAAGGCGCCGAGCGTGCGCTTCAGCGTTTCCGGCGAGCCAATGAAGGCATAGCGCAGCATCCCCGAGACATGCGCCTTCTCGGCCGGTGACCAGTACTGCTCGATATCGTCGATCGGCGGCTGCAGCTTGCCGCGCGCGCCCCTAACCATGCCGACGAAGCGTTGCTGCAGCGAGGTCGCGAGATGGCGCGCCTCCTCATCCGTATCCGCCGCCACGACATTGATGCCCGGCATCGCATGCGGGGTTGCGAGCTGCTCGGACGGCTTGAAGCGTTCGCGATAGACCGCGAGCGCCTGCATCAGCGCATCCGGCGCGAAATGCGAGGCGAAGCTGTAGGGCAGCCCAAGCTCAGCCGCGAGTTGCGCGCCGAACAGGCTCGATCCGAGAATCCAGAGCGGGACGTTCAGCCCCTCGCCCGGCACCGCACGGATCGCCTGGTTCGGCCCGGCCGGCGCGAACAGCGCCTGCAATTCGAGCACATCCTGCGGGAAGCTGTCCGATGACATCGGGCTGCGGCGCAGCGCCCGGAGCGTGAGCTGGTCGGTGCCGGGCGCGCGGCCGAGACCGAGATCGATCCGGCTCGGAAACAGCGCCTCGAGCGTGCCGAACTGCTCGGCGATGACGAGCGGCGCATGGTTCGGCAGCATGATGCCGCCGGCTCCGACGCGAATCCTGCTCGTCGTCGCAGCGAGCTGGCCGATCACCACCGAGGTCGCGGCGCTGGCGATGCCGACCATGTTGTGATGTTCCGCCACCCAGTAGCGGGTGTAGCCGAGCGCCTCGGCATGGCGGACCAGGTCGGTGGATTTCAGCAGCGCTTCGCGTGGCCCCTCCCCTTCGACGACGGGAACGAGATCGAGGACGGAGATCGCGACCATGACAGCCCCTGCAAGCTGGTACCGGAGGAGATCCGGCGGGAAGGCTAGGCTTCACCAGATGGGAAGGCTGCGCGCTCCGATCCAGAGGCCGGCGTGCTTCGTCATGGCTCGCCTGCGCTGGCGTTCTGGCGGAACGGGCCGGGCCTTGCCGCGTTTCCAACCGGAGACACCCATGCCGAAGGGAGCGCAACCATGACCGCCACCGCCAACCCCGCCAGGGAAAGCCTGCGCAAGGAGCAGAAGGAGCAGCGCAAGGCCGCGCGCGAGCACGGCAAGGATGCCGAGCTCGACCGGGCCCTGAAGGACACCTTCCCCGCCAGCGACCCCGTCGCGAGGCAGGAGCCGACCAAGCCCGGCTCCAAGGACAGGGGCTGAACGGACCCGATGAGGGTCGCCTCTAGTCGCGCTGATAGAGCAGCCGGGCGCGGATCGTGCCGTCGAGCGCGCGGATTTCCTTGAGGATGTCGCGCGCCTCGGCGCTGGAGACGCCGTCCGCCTCCATCACGACATAGCCGACCTCGCCGTCGGTCTGGTAGTTCTGAGCGGCGATATTGACCTGCCGGTTGGCGAAGACGTCGTTCAAACGCCGCAGCATGCCCGGCACGTTGCGCTGGACATGGATGAAGCGGGTGCCGATCGGGCGTGCCGGCAATTGCACCTGCGGGAAATTCACCGCGCCCACCGTCGAGCCGACATCGGAATAATCGACGAGCTTGCGCGCGACCTCGGCGCCGATGCGCTCCTGCGCCTCCTCGGTCGAGCCGCCGATATGCGGCGTCAGGATGACGTTGGAGAGCCCCTGCAGCGGCGTGACGAAGCGCTCGGCATTGGAGGCCGGCTCGACCGGGAAGACATCGACCGCCGCGCCCGCCAGATGGCCGCTTCTCAGCGCCGCCGCCACCGCATCGAGATCGACGACCGTGCCGCGCGAATTGTTGATGAGGTAAGCGCCCTTCTTCATCTTGGCGACCTGCGCCGCGCCGATCATGCCGGCGGTCTGCGGGGTCTCCGGCACATGCAGCGAGACGATGTCGGCGGCGCCGAGCAGGGCGTTCAGGCTCTTCGTCGGCTCGGTGTTGCCGTGCCGCAGCCGGTCGGTGTGATCGAAATAGATCACGCGCATGCCCATCGCCTCGGCCAGTGTCGAGAGCTGGCTGCCGATATTGCCGTAGCCGACGATGCCGAGCGTCTTGCCACGCACCTCGAAGGAGCCGTTGGCCGACTTGTCCCAGCCGCCCTGATGCGCGTCGCGCGAGCGGTCCGGAATGCGCCGGAGCAGCATCACGATCTCGCCGATGGTGAGCTCGGCGACGCTGCGGGTGTTGGAGAACGGCGCGTTGAAGACCGGGACGCCGCGCAGCCGCGCCGCCTCCAGGTCGACCTGATTGGTGCCGACCGAGAAGCAGCCGACGGCGAAGAGCCGGTCGGCCCCGGCGAAGATTTCCGGCGTGAGCTGGGTGCGCGAGCGGATGCCGAGCACATGCACGCCCTGGATCGCCTTGAGCAGGGCCTCGCGATCGAGCGCCTTCGGCAGCCTTTCGAGATTGCTGTAGCCGGCCTGCTCCAGCAGCTCGACGGCGGAATCGTTGATACCTTCCAGCAGCAGGACCTTGATGCGGTCCTTCGGAAGGGAAAGGCGTTCGCTGGGGCTGGTCATGACGGTGCGCTCGTGAAGGAGCGGTTGCTATAGTCCCCGCAACGCGGGAGGCCAACGCCCTGAACGCAATGCTGCTACGAAAAACCGCGCAGCGGATGCAAAAAGCTCATGGCAAGCTTCAGGCCTTCTCGACGACCAGTGTCGAGCCTTCGACCCTGACGACCTTGACCTCGGTTCCGGCCAGCAGCTCCGGCCCGACGATCCGCCAGGAGGAATCGCCGACGCGCACACGACCCTCGCCGCCCGCCATCGTCGTCTCCAGCCGGAAGACCCGGCCGATGAGTTGGCGGCCGCGATCGTTGAGGCCGGTCGCGGCATCCGGCTCCTCGCCCTTGCGGCGCGTGAGCAGGCGCCCGGCAGCGACGCATGCGATGGCGAGAACCGCAAAGACGATGCAGGCGGCCTGCCAGCCGAGCCCGAAGATGCCGACCATGGCGCCGGTAATGAGCGCCGCCAGCCCGAGCCAGATCAGGAAGACGCCGGGCGCCAGCATCTCGCCGCCGATCAGCACGAGCCCGAGAATGGCCCAGCTCCAGCCGCCCAGATTCGCGAACCAGTCGAACACGGCAGCCTCCGCTCAGGCGCCCGGGCGGCCGGAGGTCGGCACCGAGCCGGCCCCGTTGCGGCGTTGCGCCGTCGCGTCCTCGCCGAACACGGCCTTCGTCAGCTGCGCGATGCCGCCGACAGTGCCGGCGAGCGAAGCGGCCTCGATCGGCACGATCACGACCTTGCTGTTATGGCTGGAGGCGATTGCCTTCAGCGCATCCGTATAGCGCTCCGCGATCAGGAAGTTGGCCGCCTGGATGTCGCCCTTGCCGATCGCCTCCGAAACCATGGCCGTCGCCGCCGCTTCGGCCTGCGCCAGCCTCTCGCGCGCTTCCGCGTCACGCAGCGCTGCTTCCTTGCGGCCCTCGGCGGCGAGAATCTGCGACTGCTTGGCGCCTTCAGCCTTCAGGATCTCCGCCTGCCGCAGGCCTTCGGCTTCGAGCACGGCGGCGCGCTTCTCGCGCTCGGCCTTCATCTGCCGGTTCATCGCGCCGGCGATATCGGCCGGCGGCAGGATGTCCCGGATCTCGATGCGGGTGACCTTGACGCCCCAGGGCGAGGCGGCGGCGTCCATCACCCGCAGCAGCCGCTCATTGATCTCGTCGCGATGCGACAGGAGCTGATCGAGGTCCATCGAGCCGACGACGGTGCGGATATTGGTCATGGTCAGAACCATCAGCGCGTCGTGGAGCGAGGCGACCTCGTAGCAGGCCTTGGCGGCGTCGAGCACCTGGAAGAAGGCGGCGGCATCGATGCGCACGCCGGCATTGTCCTTGGTGATCGCCTCCTGCGAGGGAATGTCGAGCACCTGCTCCATGACATTCACCTTGTGCCCGATGCGATCGATATAGGGCACGATCAGGCCGAGTCCGGCGCTCAGCGTGCGCGAATAGCGGCCGAAGCGCTCGACGGTATAGTTGAAGCCTTGGGGAACGGTGCGGACGCCCCGCGCGATCGTCAGGATGACCAGCGCCACGATGACGATCACGGCGATGTTGAAGCCCGACAAATCCATCTCGTCCCCCCAGCGGCGCCGGCGCGCCGTCATGCCCATCCGGCCCTCAAACTGGCGTTTGCGAGAGCCGTATGCAAGCGCGGGTCATGCAGGGCGAGCCATCCTCGATGACGGCTCGCCCCGAAATCCGTATCAGCTCTGCGTTGCGCTGGTATTGCAGCGCGCCAGCATGCGCGACGCCGCGGTCACGCCAGCAAGCGAGAACTGATAGGTGGTGACGTTGCCGCGCAGCGAGCGCGCTTCGAGCGTCATGGTGCGTCCGCCGCGCATCGCCTTGAGCAGCGCTGGCTCCCGCTCCAACCGTTCGAGCCAGGCATTGCTGCCTTCGGTCAGCATGCGGAAACTGTCATCGCCGATCGTGACGGTGACGACGGAGTCCTGAGCAAAATCATAGCCCGTCTGGAAGCTCGATTCCGTGTCGGAGGCTTTATTACCCGTTTGAACGAAGAAGAAGACTTCGCCATGACGCAAATTCGACGGTTCCTCCGACGAAGGTTTGCTCATGATGAAGCAACGCGACAGGTCACCCTTTGCGTAAGTGGCAGCATTCCAGTCGCCGAACTGGCCCAATGATTGCGGGCCCGCCGCCTGTACGGCCGTACCCGCCAGAATGGTGAGGCAGGCGGCCGAAAGCGCTGTCTTGAACATGGTCTCATCTCCTTTCATCGCGGCCCACTTGAGAAGGAGAGTGTTACCGAGGCGTAAATAGGGCCCGGATAATTGATGCGTCGATCCGGCGCAGGACGGGCTGGGCGGTCGCGAGGGCGAGACACTCGCGGTCAGAACCACCCTTGTCATTCCGGGGCTTCGCGTAGCGAAGAACCCGGAAACCACGACCGGGTGAAACACTCAATGCCGCGCTGCAAGCCTCCCACCCAGTCGTGGATTCCGGGTTCACGCCTCCGGCGCGCCCCGGAATGACAAAGGTGGTCCGCCCCAAAACGACGATGCCCGGCACAGGGCCGGGCATCGAATGGAATCAGGAAGGCAATGCCTCAGGCGAACTGGCCGTGGCAGTGCTTGAACTTCTTGCCGGAGCCGCAAGGGCACGGCTCGTTGCGACCGACCTTGCCCCAGCTCTCCGGGTCTTCAGGGTTGCGGTCCAGCACCGTCGTTTCGGCATCCGTGGCGGCGAACTGCACGCCGGTCGCGCCATAATCGCCGAAGCCCGAGCCCACGCCGTCCTGCGCCTGCATCGGCGCCTGGTCCTCGGGCTGGTCGAAGCGCACCTCGATGCGCGAGAGATGGCCCGTGACCTGCTGGCGCAGATGGCCGATCAGCCCATCGAACAGCTCGAAGGCCTCCTGCTTGTATTCCTGCAGCGGGTCGCGCTGGGCGAGGCCGCGCCAGCCGATGACCTGGCGGAGATGGTCGAGCGTGACCAGATGCTCGCGCCAGAGATGGTCGAGCGACTGCAGCAGCACCTGCTTCTCGACATAGGTCATGACCTCGTCGGTGTTGCGCTCGATGCGGCCGGCATAATCCTCGTCGGCGAGCTTGCGGATGCGCTCGCGGATCTCGCTGTCGGCGATGCCCTCTTCCTTGGCCCAGTCCTCGATCGGAAGATCGAGGTTGAGATGCTGGATCACCTCCTGCTTGAGGCCGGCGGTATCCCACTGCTCGGGATAGGCCTCTTCCGGGATGTGGCGGGCGACGACATCCTCGACCACGCCATGGCGCATGTCGTCGATGGTCTCGCGCACGCTCGCTTGCTTCATGAAATCGCGGCGCTGCTCGAACACGACCTTGCGCTGGTCGTTCATGACGTCGTCGTATTTCAGGATGTTCTTGCGGATGTCGAAATTGCGCGCCTCGACCTTGCCCTGCGCCTTCTCGACGGCCTTGTTGATCCAGGGATGGACGATCGCCTCGTCCTCTTTCAGGCCGAGTTTGGTCAGCATCCCGTCCATCCGGTCGGAACCGAATATGCGCATCAGGTCGTCCTGCAGCGACAGGAAGAACTTCGAGCGGCCGGGATCGCCTTGGCGGCCGGCACGGCCACGCAGCTGGTTGTCGATGCGCCGGCTCTCATGGCGCTCGGTGCCGACGATGTAGAGGCCGCCAGACTTGAGCACGCGCTGCTTGAACTCGGCCACCTCGGCGCGGATGGCGGCGGCCTTGGCGTCGCGCTCCGGACCCGGCTCCACGCCGGCAAGCTCATGGTTTATCCGCATCTCGGCATTGCCGCCGAGCTGGATGTCGGTGCCGCGGCCAGCCATGTTGGTGGCGATGGTGATCGCGCCGGGCACGCCGGCCTGTGCGACGATATAGGCTTCCTGCTCGTGGAAGCGGGCGTTCAGCACGGCGAAGGCCTTGGTGGTCCTGCCCTCGCGCGCGGCCTGATAGACCGGCTCCAGCGCCTTGGGATCGGTGAATTCGAGAAGCTTGTAGCCCGCCTTCTCCAGCATCTCGGCGATGAGCTCAGAGCGCTCGATCGAGGTGGTGCCGACCAGCAACGGCTGGCCGTTGGCCTGCGCGGCTTGAATCTCGCGGATCACGCCGCGCACCTTCTCCTCGAAGGTGCGGTAGACCTCGTCGTCCTCGTCCTTGCGGGCGATCGGGACGTTGGTCGGGATCTCGACGACCTCGAGCTTGTAGATCTGGAAGAACTCGTCGGCCTCGGTCGCCGCCGTGCCGGTCATGCCGGCGAGCTTGGCGTAGAGGCGGAAATAGTTCTGGAAGGTGATCGAGGCCAGCGTCGCGTTCTCGGGCTGGACGGTGACGCTCTCCTTGGCTTCCAGTGCCTGGTGCAGGCCTTCCGAATAGCGCCGGCCCGGCATCATGCGGCCGGTGAACTCGTCGATGATCACGACCTCGTCGCCGCGGACGATATAGTCCTTGTCGCGGGTGAACAGCGAATGCGCCCGCAGCGCCTGATTGACGTGGTGGACCAGCGTGACGTTGTGGGCGTCGTAGAGGTCGCCCTCTTTCAGGATCCCGGCCTCGCGCAGCAGCTCCTCGATATGGTCGTTGCCGGCCTCGGTCAGCGCGACCGTGCGCTGCTTCTCGTCGACCTCGTAATCGGCCGGGACGAGGCCGGGCAGCACCTTGTCGATCGAGACATAGAGCTCGGACTTGTCGTCGAGCGGGCCGGAGATGATCAGCGGCGTGCGGGCTTCGTCGACCAGGATCGAGTCGACCTCGTCGACGATCGCGAAATGGTGGCCGCGCTGGCTCATCTGCGCGGTGTCGTACTTCATGTTGTCGCGCAGATAGTCGAAGCCGAACTCGTTGTTCGTGCCGTAGGTGATGTCGCAGGCATAGGCGCGCTGGCGCTCCTCGTCGTCGAGCCCGTGCACGATGATGCCGACGGTCAGGCCGAGGAAATTATAGAGCTTCGCCATCCACTCGGCGTCGCGCCGAGCGAGGTAGTCGTTGACGGTGACGACATGGACGCCCTTGCCTTCGAGCGCATTCAGATAGGTCGGCAGGGTCGCGACCAGCGTCTTGCCTTCGCCGGTCTTCATCTCGGCGATGGCGCCCTCATGCAGCACCATGCCGCCGACGAGCTGGACGTCGTAGGGCCGCTGGCCGAGCACGCGCTTGGCCGCCTCGCGCACCGTGGCGAAGGCCGGGACCAAGAGGTCGTCGAGCTTCTTGCCCTCGGCGATCTGCTTCTTGAACTCTTCGGTGCGCGCCTTGAGGGCCTCGTCGCTCAGCGCGGCGATCTCTTTCTCCAGCGCGTTGATCGCGGCGACGCGGGGCTGGTAGCCCTTGACGCGGCGGTCATTCGACGAGCCGAAGAGTTTCTTTGCGAGCGCGCCAAGCATGTTGGGCCTTTCAGGTGATGCGTTGAGCCCCCAGTCGGCGCGGAATCGTTTGTCGCGCGCGAACCGGAGGTTCGGTATTCTCGAAATGCGACCGCGTGTTTAGACGCGAGCGCGGGCAGGGTCCAGCGTGCGTTTCGACCAATCGGCAGTGAAACGGCAAGTGAATTCGGCTCCCGATGTGGGGTTTTTCCGCCCCGCTTCCAAGAGCGGCGCGCAAGATCGTCGGACGCTGCGGCATCCAGGCCGGTGCAAAGCTGCGTGATCGGCCGTCGTGATCGCCTGAACCGCCTTGCCTTTGCCGCGTTCATCGGGCAGTGCAGCCGCCAAACCGCCTCGGTTCCGACGAAAGGCCGTCATTCATGAGCTCAGCCCGTTTCATCGCCGTCCTCGGCTTCGCGCTGCTGGCGGGCCCGGCCTTCGCCCAGGCCGACAAGGTCGTCGCCAAGGTCGACGGCATCGCCATCACCGAGAAGGACATCCAGCTCGCCTCCGAGGATCTCGGCGAGCGCCTCGCCCAGCTCCCCGAGGAGCGCAAGCGCGACGAAGTCATCAACTATCTCGTCGATCTCAAGCTCGGCGCCAAGGCCGCGGCCGAGGCCAAGATCGGCGATACGCCCGATTTCGCCGCCCGCCTCGCCTATTACCGCGAGAAGGTGCTGCTCGACGAGTATCTGACCCGCGAGGGCAAGAAGGCCGTCACGGCTGAAGCGGCCAAGAAGCTCTTCGACGACACCACCAAAGCGATGACGCCCGAGGAAGAGGCCCATGCCCGCCATATCCTCGTCGAGGACGAGGCGCAGGCCAAGGCCGCCGTCGCGCGGCTGAAGAAGGGCGAGGACTTCGCCAAGGTCGCGGCCGAACTCTCCAAGGACCCTGGCTCGGGCAAGGAGGGTGGCGATCTCGGCTGGTTCACCAAGGACCGCATGGTGCCGGAATTCGCCGAAGCCGCCTTCAAGCTGAAGAAGGGCGAGATTTCCGAGCCGGTGAAGAGCCAGTTCGGCTGGCACGTGATCAAGCTCGAGGACAAGCGCTCCAAGCCGCTGCCGGACTTCGCCGCCGTAAAGCCGCAGATCGACCAGTATCTCGAGCGCAAGGCCCAGCAGGACCTCGTCCTCGCCATGCGCGAGAAGGCCAAGGTCGAGCGCCTCGACAAGCCGGCTGCGGACGCCGCCAAGCCGGCCGAGCCGAAGAAGAACTGAGCGCTTCGCTCGATACCACGCAATTTTGAAGGGCGGCCCTTGTGGCCGCCCTTCTTGTTTTCGTCATCGGCCTGCGGCAGAGGGGCTTTCGAACGAGACGCGCTGCCCGGCGAACGCACGATTCGCCGGTGATCCAGCAGCGCTCCGCAGGAGGAAGCCCGATGGCCGGCAAGGATGTCCCCGTTTCCCCGCTCGCGCCGAAGCGCCAGCCCAAGGTGCCGCCGATTCCGGGCGTACGCTTCGCCACCGCCGAGGCCGGCATCCGCTACAAGGGCCGCCAGGACGTCTGGTTCGCGCTGCTCGACGAGGGCACGCAGGTCGCCGGCGTCTTCACCCGCTCGAAATGCCCCTCCGCCCCGGTCGACTGGTGCCGCGAGAACCTGGGCCAAGGCTCCGCACGCGCCGTCGTCGTGAATTCCGGCAATGCCAACGCCTTCACCGGCCTCAAGGGGCGTGACGCGGTCAAGCTTACCGCCGAGATCGCCGCCAAGGCCGCCGGCTGCAAGCCTCAGGAGGTCTTCATCGCCTCGACCGGCGTGATCGGCGAGCCGCTCGACGCCACCAAGTTCAAGGGCGTGCTCGACGAGTGCGCCAAACGCGCTGCCGACGGTCCCTGGATCGACGCCGCCCGCGCGATCATGACCACCGACACCTTCCCGAAGGCGCTGACCCGCAAGGCCAAGATCGACGGCAAGGAAGTCGTCATCGCCGGCATCGCCAAGGGCGCCGGCATGATCGCGCCGGACATGGCGACGATGCTGTCCTTCGTCTTCACCGATGCGCCGATCGCCGCTCCCGTGCTCCAGGCCCTGCTCTCCAAGGGCGTGAAGGGCTCGTTCAACGCGGTCACCGTCGACAGCGACACCTCGACCTCGGACACGCTGATGCTGTTCGCGACGGGCAAGGCGGCGGCGCGCGGCGTCCCCACCATCACCGAGATCAACGATGCCCGCCTGTCCGGCTTCAAGCGCGCGCTGAACTCGATCCTGCTGGAGCTCGCTCATCTCGTCTGCAAGGACGGCGAAGGCGCCCGCAAGTTCGTCGAGGTGCGCGTCTCCGGCGCGGCCTCCGCCCGTTCGGCCAAGCGCGTCGCGCTCTCGATCGCCAATTCGCCGCTGGTCAAGACCGCCATCGCCGGCGAGGACGCCAATTGGGGCCGCGTCGTCATGGCCGTCGGCAAGGCCGGCGAACCGGCCGATCGCGACAGGCTCGATATCGGCTTCGGCGATATCGTCGTGGCCAAGCAGGGCGCGCGCGCGCCGTCCTACGACGAGGTCGCGGTCTCCGACTACATGAAGGGCGACAATATCGTCATCACCGCCGATCTCGGGCTGGGACGCGGCAAGGCCACGGTCTGGACCTGCGACCTGACCAAGGCCTATGTCGAGATCAATGGCGACTACCGCTCCTGAGGCTCCGGCCTCGTTGGAGCCGAGCTGCAGCTTCATTGCCGCCCACCTGCTCGTCACCGCGATTTTCTGGGGGTCGAGCTTCCTGTTCATCAAGCTGATGAGCGGACAGGTCTCGCCCTTCGCCATCGCGGCGGGGCGCGGCCTGCTCGGCGCGGTCTCGCTCGCGCTCTGGCTGCGCTGGCTCGGACAGAGCCCGCTGCCCCGTCGCCACGAAATCCGCCACTGGCTGGTCCTCGGTGCCACCAATGGCTGGATCCCGAATATCCTGACGGCCTACGCCCTGATCCAGCTTGCCAGCGGCCCGGCAGCGATGATCCAGGCGGCCGGGCCGCTCGTCACGGCGATCGTCGCGCATCTGATCTTCGCCGAGGAGCGCTTGAGCGGACGACGCCTCGGCGGCATCCTGATCGGGCTTGCCGGCGTCGCTCTGCTGATCGGTCCCCGGCTGTTCGAAGGCGGCGCCACCAGCCTCAGCGTCCTCGCGATGGTCGCGACCATGCTGAGCTATGCGGCCGGCAATATCTATGTCCGGGCCGTGCCGGCCCCGGCCGGCGATCCGATGCGCCTCGCACTCGGCCAGCAGGTCGTCTCCGGGCTCAGCGCCTCGCTCCTGGCTCTGCTCTTCGCCGGGCCGGCGGCCTTTCTGCCCCTGCGCGACCATTGGGCTGCCATGCTCGCCCTCGGGGTCGTCTGCACGGCAATCCCGATGACGGTGTTCATGCGCCTGATCCGGGCGGCCGGTCCGACGCGCGCGGCGATGACCGGCTATCTCGTACCCACGGTCGCCGCGGTCATGGGCATGCTCGTTCTCGGCGAAACGCTGGAGTTGCGGCAGATCGCCGCCGGCTGCATCATCCTGATCGGCGTCTTCCTGGTGACGATGGCGCCGCGTCGGGTGGGGGCTGCATGAGGATCGGAATTGTCGCGGCGACCGCTCTGGTCGGCGCCATAACGGCTGGTTGCGTCGACCGCAAACCGGCGACCGTGGCCTTCTCTATCGAGGAGGCCGCCTTCATCAAGAAGACCGGCACGGGCGTGATCGTCGGCCATGCCTTCCGCACCAAGCCGAGCGGCGTGGTGGTCAATGCCGCCGGGCAGGTCGTGCGCCTGATCCCATCGACCGCCTTCGCCCGCGAACGCTTCGCCAATTTCTACGGCAAGGGCAAATACGTGCCCCACAGCGGCTATCCGCGCGAGGACGAGGTCGATCCCGCCTATTCCGAATACATCCGCACGACCAAGGCCGAGGCCAATGGCCGCTTCGCCTTCGACAAGGTCGCGCCGGGCAGCTATTTCCTGACCACGCAGGTGATCTGGGGCGAGGAGACGGCCTTCACCCGCGAGGGCGGCTCGGTCTATGACAGCGTCACGCTGACGGGCAAGGAAACCGAGCCCGTCCAGGTCATCCTCTCCGGCAACTGAGACACCCCGTGAAGCTGCTTCTCGTCGTCGCCTGCGCCCTGATCGATGCCGACAACCGCGTCCTCGTCACGCAACGCCCGGAAGGCAAGGCCTTGGCAGGCCTCTGGGAGTTCCCCGGCGGCAAGCTCGAAGCGGGCGAGCGGCCGGAACCCGCGCTGATCCGCGAGCTTTCGGAAGAACTCGGCATCACCGTCAAGGAGGACTGCCTGGCGCCGCTGACCTTCGCGAGCTACGCCTATCTCGAATTCCACTTGCTGATGCCGCTCTATATCTGCCGGCGCTGGCAGGGCACGGCCATGTCGCGTGAGGGCCAGGCGCTGAAATGGGTTCGCCCCGGCAAATTGCGCGACCTCGCCATGCCGCCGGCCGACGAGCCGCTCATTCCGCCGCTGATCGACCTTCTGGGAGCGTAATCGGCTGCTCCGGCGCGAGGGGCACAGCCTGCCCTTCGTCGAGCCCGAGCTGGAAACGCTCGAAACGCTGCAATTCCTCCTCGATCGCCGCCTTCAATGCCGGCGTCTCGCAACCGTCGAGCCAGGTCCATTGCTGCATCAGGAGCTTGCCGGCCGCCCGGTCGGTCTTGAGGTCGAGCACCGCCACGACGCGCTCGCCGGCCAGCACCGGCAGGCCGAAATAGCCGTAGATCCGCTTCTCCTTCGGCAGATAGGCCTCGAAGACATGGGCATAGTCGAGGAAGAGCTTCGCCCGCTTGCGCTGGATCATCAGCGGGTCGAAGGGCGAGAGGATATGGATGAGCGTTTCGTCCGGCGCGGACAGCGGTTCCAGCGCGGCTGGATTGGCCCAGTGCTGCGTCTTGCCGGCCCTCTCCACGGCGACGGGCACGAGGACCCGGCGCTTGACGCGGGCGGCAATCAGCTCGGCCACCGCCTTCTTCGAGGGCGCGTCGAGATGGCAGATCGAATCCAGGCTGACCAGCCCCTGCGCCGTCAGCGCCCGGTCGAGAAGATAGGCGGTGATCTGCCGCTCGCTCGCCGGTGTCGGCTTCTTCTCCCACTGGAAATGCCGGTCGAACAATTCATAGGTCTTGACCATGCCGGCGCGCGCCGAGATCGCGAGCTCGCCATCGTAGAAGGCCCGTTCCAGCAGGCCCTTGGATGGCTTCTTGCTGGCCCAGAGATGCGCCTTCTCGATCAGCTCCTCCTCAATGTCGCGGATCGAGAGCGCTCCGTCCCTGCGGATGCGGCGTAGAAGCTTGCGCGTCTCCTCGCGGGCGCCGACCGCCGACCAGCGCTTCGGCTCCTCGCGATGCGCCTTCATCCCCGGCAGGAAATAACGGATGTCGCGGGTGGGCACATAGGCCAGCGCATGCGTCCAGTATTCGAAGACGCTCTTCGAGGCCGATTGCAGATGGGCGAGATCGGCCCGGCGGTAGGCCGGGATGCGGGCATAGAGGATATGGTGGTGGCAGCGCTCGATCACGTTGATCGTGTCGATCTGGACATAGCCGAGATGCTCGATCGCGGCCCGTGCCGCCTCCGGCCCGGTGCCAAAGGGATCACGTCGGTCGAGCTGCTGGGCGCGAAGCCAGATGCGGCGGGCCTGCTCGGCAGGAAGGGAGATCGGCTTGCGCGGGGGCATGGGCGCAAGCTAGCCCCACCGGTCGCATCCGGTAAGGGGCTGAAGGCGCCGCCGCTGACAGGATCTGGCGGGAGTGTCGCGCAGCCCCTCAGAACTCGCCGCTCAAGCCCATCCGCGCGCCGCCGAAACTGTTGCCGGTCAGGCTGACGCCGGCATTGATCGCAACGGGAATGGCCACGTCGAGCCGATGCGCCACGGCGAAGCCCGCCGCCCGACTGGGCGCTGGCCGCTCCCGGCAGAGCGAAGGCCGCGAATAGGGCAAGCGCAAGCGGACGGCGTGACATCGGCGCTCCTCCGGAACGATCCCACAACGGGAACCATGGGATAAAACACAAGAATAGGTTGCATATGGTTGCACAACCGGAAATTCACAGCCAACGGCTGCGATAGTGACGGTGACAACCATCAGCCCTTCGCCGACTGGATGGCTCTTGCCAGACGTTGTCGGTTACGGCGCGACGATCAGTGCCCAGTAGACCTGATATTTCGAGCCGGGTGCATAGGCCGTGGCGATGCCCATGCGCTTGGCCTTCGCATCCTTCATGACGCGATCATGCTGGGGCGAATCCCGCCAGCCCGAAAAGGCTTCGGCGAGACGGCGATAGCCGGCCGAGAGATTGGCCTCTCCCCCCGGCTGCCCCTCGCGGGCGAGGCGCGCCTTGACCGCATCCGCCTGAGCGGGCTTGTCCGAGCCGGCCATGGCCGTGGCTTCGCGCTGCGCCGCAGCGACCAGCGCGGGATCCAGCACGAGGGGCCCGAGCCCGGCATTGAGCCGGTAGGCCGAGATCATCGCCCGCGCCTGCTCCGTATCGACCTGAGCCGAGGCCGAGCCGAGATCGCGATAGAAGGCCGGCTGGCCCTGCCGCTGCGGCTCAACGCAGCCGGCAACGCCGAGGATCGCAAGGGCGCCGGCAAGCGCGGCCGGGCAGGTCATCGTGCGCGAAGCTGCGGCGCGGCGGAAAAGGCTGGGCATCCGATCATTCCTTGCTGTCATCCTTGGCCGGCTCGGGCGCCGGGGCGGGAGCGGGCTTGCTGGCCTCTGCCTCCTCCTCCTCGAGCTCCTCCACCGCAACCGGCTTGCGCGAACGGCGGGCCGGAGCGGCTGCCGCAGGCTTCGGCGCTTCGCGCTTCACGCGGCTGCGCGCGCCCTCTCGCTGTCCAACCGCCTCGGCGATGCTGCCGAGCGAGTGCTCGACGCCTTCCAGCCCACGCACCATCAGCTCGGGCACGGCCGCGGCCGGCTCCATCTCGGCGAGGCGCTTGTGGATCGCGAAATTCAGGTCGCTGTTGACGCGTCCGGTGATCTCGACGTCGCCGACCACACAGACGAGCTCGAAATCCATCGTCGTGGTGCCGAGCTTCTTGAACATCACCGCCGGCGGCGGCTTCTGCATGACATCGCCATGGTTCGAGGCCACTTCGGACAACATCGCCCGCACCTCGCCGGCATCCAGCGTCCGCGGCACGGTGAGCGCGATCAGCACGCGGCCCGTGCGGTCGTTGCGGACGCGGTTGCGGACAATACCGGAGATCAGGTTCGAGTTCGGGACGATCACGGTCGCCCGGTCGAAGGTCGCGATCTCCGTGGACCTGACATTGATGCGCTTGACGATGCCCTCGACGTCGCCGACCAGCACCTGGTCGCCGACCCGAATCGGCCGCTCCCAGAGCAGGATCAGGCCCGAGACGAAGTTCGACACCACCGATTGCAAGCCGAAACCGATACCGACCGACAGTGCCGAAGCCACCAGCGTCAGGCGCTCCAGGCTCAGGCCCACAGCCGAGACCGTGATCGCCGCCGCAGCGATATAGCCGACATAGCCGGCAGCCGTCGTGATCGAGTTGCGCAGGCCGGGATCGAGCGTCGTCGTCGGCAGGAACTGGTTCTCGAGCCAGCGCTGCATCGCCCGCGTCGCGCCGATGCCCATCGCAAAGACGATCGCGCCGACGACGATGGTCGAGAGCGAGACCGTGACCCCACCGACCTGGAAGCCGAAGAAGGCCGCGCGCAACGAAACCAGGAAATCGCTGGATTCAAGCCCCCAGGGCGCCAGGATGAGCAGCAGCGTCACCGCGATCAGCAGGAGCTTCAGCACGCCGACGCCGATGACCGAGATCTTGTCGAGCGTGGCCGCGCGCAGGCCCATGCCCGCCTTCAGCGTCAGGGCGAAGCGCCCCTTGCCGCCGAAGAGCCGGGGAATGCCGAGATCGATGAACAGGAAGACCAGCAGGAACAGGCAGGCGACGATGCCGACCCAGAGTGTCTGCTCGGCCAGGAAGGCAGCGAAGATGACATAGCCGGTGAATGTGGCGGCGATGATGCCGAAGCCGATGATCCAGCCGATAACGCGGACCGGCCCGAGGCTTGCGCCATCCACCGGGACATAGGGGCCGAGACAGGCCTCCTGCTCGACCTCTTCGTCGTCGCGGATTTGGTAGAGCCCGGCGATCAGGGCGAGCGCGAACAGGATGGCAAAGAACGCCTTCACGATGATCGAGACGGCAAGGCCGGCAGCGATGGCTTGCAGCCAGGCCTCGAAGACCTTGCCGACCGACATCACCGCCGCGAGCGAGCTCGCGATCCAGACGACGCTGCGCGCCGTCGAATCCATCACCTTGACGAGCCGCCTTTGCGGGCTCGACGGCGCGAACAGCGCGTCGGCGAGCGCCTGCACGAAGGCGAAAAAGGCGAGACCGACAACGACGGCCCAGATCACCGGCTGGATGCGCGGCGGCAGGAGCCCCGTGGTGTTCAGGGCCTTGTAGATCAGCCAACTCGCCAGCACCGGCGGTGCCGCACCCGCGACGATATGGGCGAGCGCGATATAGAGGCAATGCAGGTTGTCGGTGTCCTGCGTGTTGCTGAAGCGGGCCTTGAAGCGCGGCAGGTAGCGAGCCCGCGCCAGGTAGAGCAGGAGCGCCCCGATCAGGGCCAGCGCGACCACCGCACCGCGCATGCCGGAGAAGGCTTCGCTGACGCCCTCCAGCCAGCCGCCGAAGATATAGCCGGAGGCGCGAAGGTCTTCTGGCGCGGTCGCGATCGCGTTGCTCCAGACCTCCGGATTCACCACGGAGGGACCGGGGGCGAACAGTTGCTTGGCGAAAATTTCGCGGCGCTTGTCACCGATATTGCTCTGCAATTGCTCGGCCTGGAGCAACGAGGCCTTGGCGAGTTTCAGCGTCTCGTCGGCATCGGCGAAGGCCTTGGCCCGCGCTTCACGGTCGCGGACGATCTCGGCGCTTTCCGCAGGTGCGCTCGCTTCGGGCTTCGGGCCAAGCTGGTCGAGCCGGAGTTTGGCCTGCTCGACGCGCGGCGTCTGCTCGTCGATGATCAGGCGCAATTGATCGAGCGAGGGCTGCAGGCGCAGGCGCAGGCGCTGCAATTCGGCATCGCTCGGATTGGGCGAGGCCAGCGTCGTCTCGATCTGGGCGAGGTCGGCGCGGACATTGTCCAGCCGGGCGCGCAGGCTGCCCGGATCGGGCGCCGTCTGGGCCAGGGCCGAGCCGGCCACCGCGCAGGCCATGGCAACGAGGAGCAGGCAGGCCGCCAGAAAGCCTCGCAGGCTCGAAAACGACGCTTGCGTCCTGCGCGCTGCCATGGCGATGCGGCCCTGTCCGTCCAGTTGATTCGGCTCCGGCTCGACCCTCGGCACAGCCATGCGCGCAAGGCAAGATGAAGAGCGGAATTCGACCGGCACGAAGGGCTCCAGGGCTCGCGGATTCGGAAAGGGCGGGGAGACAGGCCCCGCCGCCTCATCCCTGTAAAACGCGACCTGAAGATGGCAGAGGCGCCGCTTTCGACGGCATGCCGCTCAATCGCGCCCCGTGCTCCCGGGCTTGGCGCGGTTGCGATAGCTCGCATTGCCGAGGCCGGTGCCGATCGTCAGCACCGCCCAGTTCTCGACATCCTGCATCGCCGGCATCTCGCTCAACCCTTGGATCACGGCATCGTTGTGCATCACGATCTCGGTCTCGTGCTCTCCGATCTCCGGTACGAGCGCACGGATGCTGTCGACGAGGTTGAAACGGCTGCTTTCCCAGTTGCCGGGCAGGTTCTGGGCGCCGCGATCGATCGCGGCGTCGGGCTGGATCAATCCGGGGCAACCGACACCGATAAAGGGCGCCACCCGCAAGCCCTCCTTCTCGGCGTTACCGATCTGCTCGCGCAGCATCTTGCCCAGCCGCTCGATCGCCTCGTCCCGGCCCGGTTTCTCATCGGCATGGCGCCAGAGCTCGGATTGCCAGACCCGCGCCTTGCTCAGGTCCGGCGCCTTCTTCTGGCGGAGCTCGACGATGCCGGCGCGGATGTTCGAGCCGCCGATATCGACGGCCACGAGGCTGTCATAGGCCTCGAAGATCCATTTCGGCGCGAGATGCGTACTGCCGACGAGCCCCGCCTCATCGGGATGGTGGCTGATCGGCACAAGATCGAGATCGCGCCCCTCTGTCCGCAGGATGATGGCGGCGCGCGCGATGGCGAGTTCGCCGACCCGGCTCTCGCGAAAGCCGCCGCCGACCACGATCCGCTCGATCTCGGCCCAGCTCTTCAAGCGGGTAAAGCGGCGGATGACGAAGGCGAGCGATTGCGCGAAGCCCTCGATGGCGCTGAGCACCAACGCCGCTTCTCTCGCGTCCCCATCCTGCAACAGCGCGTCGAGTTCCTTCTTGCCGATCTCGTCGGTCTTGCCCTCCAGCGGGTCGTCGCCATTGCGCTTGAGATGGCGGCGCAGCGCGTCGAGATGCTCGATGAAGGCGCCGCGACTCGCCTTGTCGCCGACGAAACCGTCATCGTCCCGGACCTCCAGATTGTAGCTGGTGACCACGACGGAGGGCAGCTCGGCAGCGCCATGCGGCCCTGTCGCGGCCTTGGCCGCATTGCGTGACGTCTCGGCGGTCGCCGTGGCCATGATCTTCCCCCTCGCTCGATGCGGATCAGCGGAGGCAACCCGCCGGCAGAGGCAGCGGTTCCCGGACGGGGCGTGCGCCGCATGCAGCCCGCCCACGCCTCATCCGCTCGCCGCAGCGGTTGACCGCCATCGCGATCGCCGCTCCAACAGGGGGAAGCTGCATCGATGCGGCCTTGGGGGATGGAACGTGTCGGATCTGATCTTGCGGATGGTCGTCATCGGCGTCGGCGCGACCGCACTCACCGATATCTGGGCCCAGTTCCTGCGCCTTTTCGGCTTCCCCAAGCCGAACTGGGCGATGCCCGGCCGCTGGTTCGCCCACCTGCCGCGCGGCCGCGTCTGGCATGAGGACATCGCCAAGTCCGAACCCGTGGCCGGCGAGCTCGCGATCGGCTGGATCTGCCATTATCTCATAGGCATCGCTTTCGCCGGCATCGTGCTGGCGATCGCCGGCGCCGGTTGGGCCCGTAACCCGACCTTCCTGCCGGCACTCATCGTCGGCTGGGTGACGATCGGCTGCGGCTGGTTCATCCTGCAGCCCGGCATGGGCATGGGCATCGCGGCCTCGAAGAAGCCGAACGCGAACCAGATCCGCATGCTCAATTTCGTCAGCCACACCCTCTTCGCCATCGGCCTCTATGGGACGGCGCTGCTGACGCGTTGAAACGCCTCAGTCGAGGATGCGCGTCTCGTAGGCATAGAGCTGCCGGAAGCCGAGACTGCCATAGAGGTTGATCGCGACCGCATTGCTCTGCTCGACCTGCAGATAAGCGCTGTGGCTGCCCATCGCCGCAGCCCAACCCATCAGTCCCCGCACGATCTTGCGGCCATAACCGTGGCCGCGATGATCGGGATGGACGCAGATCAGGCCGATCTCAGCCATGCCGCGCTCGGCGACGCTCATGCCGAACGCCACCGCCTCGCCCTCGACCACCCAGGTCGCGAAAGCGGCCGGCAACCGAACCTTCTCGATGATGGCCGCGAGATTGGTGACATGGGTCTTGTTGCCGCTCTGGAGCGCGGCGGCGCCGGCCGTCCATTCCAGGCTCGGCCGCGCCTCGATCTGCAATTCAGCCTCTTCGGAAGCGGCAAAACCGGCGAGCGGCGCGATCTGGCCGAAGGACCTGTCCTTGACCCGGTAGCCGCGCTCCAGCACCGCCGCACGCGTCGCCTCCGCCACCAGTGGCGTCAGCCGGATCGCGGGAGTAAGCCCGTCGGCGCGATAGAGCTCCTCGATCAGGTCGAGCATCGTGGTGTCGAGTTCGGCGCCATAGCTCAACGGCGTCGCCGAGTTGGCCCGGCCGGAATAACCATTGGCGAAGCGCAGCACCCAATCGCCGACGACGAGCGTCGAGAGCGCCGGCCAGGCATTGATGATGCGTCGCTCGCAGCCGAGCACGAGTTCGCTGTTGTCCGCTTTCGTCAGCATCCTATCCCCCCGGACGGCTTGCGCGGTGTCGGCCGCCAGCCCGGCAGCGCCATCTCGAAGCCCTTGAACTCGAAACCCGGCGCGACCGTGCAACCGACCAGCGTCCAGGCACCGAGCGAGGTCGCGCTCTGCCACCAGCCGGCCGGAACCACGAATTGCGGCCGCTGGCCAGCTGCAAGCTCGATGCCCAGATGATGGGCCGAAGCGTCATGCCCGTTCGGCGAGACCGTGATGACCAGCGGCGCCCCGGCATAATGATGCCAGATCTCGGCGGCATCGACGCGATGCCATTCCGAAGTCTCTCCGGTATCGAGCAGGTAGTAGATCGCGGTCGAGAAACCCCTGCCTTCCGGCCCGGCTCCATCGCGAAAAGTCTCGCGATAATGGCCACCCTCGGGGTGGGGTTTGAGGTCGAGCAGGCGGATCACCTCCGCCGCCGTCAGCCCGTCGAGCTGCATCGCCATGCTCAGAACCGGTTCTTGGCTTCGCGTAGGGCCGCGAAGACCTCGCCCGGTGCAGCGCCCGCCAGGCCTACCGCCTTCGCCAGCGCGGGCTCTGCTGCCCGGAAGAACGGATTGGTCGCCTTTTCCTCGGCGACCGTGGTCAGCGCCCAGAACCGGCCTTCCGTCTTGGCCTTCTCCGCCTCGGTGAAGCGTGCCTTGAGCACCTCGTTCGCCGGATCGACCGAGCGGGCAAAGCGGGCATTGGAGAGCGTGTAGTCATGGCCGCCGAGCAGGCGGGTATCGCCCGGCAGCCCCATCAGGCGCGAGAGCGAGGTCCACATCCGCTCCATCTGGCCGGGCTGGACCCGCCCGCAGCCCATCACGAAGACGACATCACCGACCAGCGCGAGCTTGGCGCCGCGACCAATGAGGCTCAGATGCCCGTCGGAATGGCCGGGCGTATGCCAGATCTCGAAGCTTTCGCCGCCGAGCGTAACGGCATCACCTTCGCTAAGGACGCGGTCGAGCGGCGCGCTCGTCCGTGCGTCGGCCGGGCCGACGACGTTCGCGCCCGTTGCCTGCTTCACCTCGGCGACGCCCTGCGTGTGGTCGTGATGGGCGTGGGTGATGAAGATGTCGCTGATCGTCCAGCCCTTGGCCCTGGCGGCGGCAAGCGTCTCGCCGGCATCGGGCACGTCGACAGCCGCGCAGGCGCCGCTGGCAGGGTCGTGGAGCAGCGCGCCCGCATTGTCGTTGAGCGTGCGGAAAACGTGAAGGTCGAGCGGCATGGCTTCCTCCGGCAGGGTCGGCCCACCGGAACGGCGAGCGATCACGCGCCCTGCATGGGCCATGCCCGTCCGCCGATCAACCCGGCTTCACCGCAGGGCAGCTCTTGCGTTCGGGCCGCGCGCGTTCCATTTCAAGCGCCATGCCTCTCGACGTCGTCGACCTGCGCGCCTTCTATGCGAGCCCGCTCGGCCATGTCGCCCGGCGCGTCATCGGCCGCGCGATGCTGCGGTTCTGGCCGGATTGCGCGCGCCAGCGCCTGCTCGGCCTCGGCTATTCGACGCCGTATCTTTCCGTGCTCGGCATGCAGGCCGAGCGGACCATCGCCTTCATGCCGGCAGCACAGGGCGTGGTGAACTGGCCCTCGCCCGGTCTCTCCGCCTCCGCCCTGGTCGAGCCGACGCTCCTGCCGCTCCCGACAGCCTCGATCGACCGGGTCGTGCTCGTCCATGCGCTTGAGGAGACCGAAAGCCCCGACGATCTCCTGGAGGAGGTTTCGCGCGTGCTCAATCCCGGCGGCCGCATGATCCTCGTCGTGCCGAACCGGCGCGGGCTCTGGGCCCGGATGGACGGCACGCCCTTCGGCCAGGGCCGCCCCTTCAGCCGCCGGCAGCTCTCCGCCTTGATGCGTGGCGCCGAATTCTCGCCCGAGCACTGGACCGAAGCTCTCTATGTCCCGCCCCTGCAAAAACGGCTGCTGATGCGCTCGGCGCTGGCCTGGGAGCAGATCGGTGCCGGCCTCTCGCTCCCCTTCGCTGGCGTCCATATCATCGACGCTACCAAGCAGTTCTACCGGCGCGCGCCCTTGCGCGCGACACGGCGCAGTTTCGCGCTGAGGCCCGTCCTTCTGCCACAACCCGCACCGACGCCGCGTGCGGCAAACCCGCCTGTGAAGCCACGAACGGGTTGACAATTTCGCCTGGGCGCGACCAAGGTCCGCCGCTTTTCAAGCCCGGTTTCACTGTAAACCGCCGCTCCGCCCGCTCATGGCGCGGAATCTGAACTGGATCACGATGCGTAGCTATCTGGATTTCGAGAAACCGGTCGCCGAGCTGGAGGCGAAGGCGGATGAACTGCGGGCCCTCGAGGCACGCGGCGACGGTATCTCTCTGTCGGAGGAGATCGGCAAGCTCGACGCCCGCGCCAGCCAGGCGCTGAAGGAGCTCTATGCCGCGCTGACGCCCTGGCAGAAGACGCTGGTGGCGCGCCATCCGCAGCGCCCGCATTTCAAGGATTACTGCGCCGGGCTGATCACCGAGTTCACCCCGCTCGCCGGCGACCGCGCCTTCGGCGAGGACGAGGCCATCGTCGGCGGCTTCGGCCGCTTCCGCGGCGAACCGGTCTGCGTCATCGGCCAGGAAAAGGGCGACTCGACCGAGACCCGCATCCGGCACAATTTCGGCATGCCCAAGCCCGAGGGCTATCGCAAGGCCGTGCGCCTGGCCGAGCTCGCCGACCGCTTCGGCCTGCCGGTCCTGAGCTTCGTTGATACCGCCGGCGCCTATCCAGGCATCGAGGCGGAGGAGCGCGGCCAGGCCGAGGCCATCGCCCGCTCGACCGAGACCTGGCTCGGCTTGCGCAGCCCAAGCGTCGCGCTCGTCATCGGCGAGGGCGGTTCGGGCGGGGCGATCGCGATCGCCGCCGCCAGCCGCGTCATGATGCTGGAGCACGCGATCTATTCGGTGATCTCGCCGGAAGGCGCGGCCTCGATTCTCTGGCGCGACACCGCCCGCGCCCAGGACGCCGCGACCGGCATGAAGATCACGGCACAGGATCTGCTGAAATTCGGCATCATCGACCGGATCGTGCAGGAGCCGACGGGCGGCGCCCATCGCGACGGCCAGGCCGCGATCAACCGCGCGGGCGATGCGATCTCCGCCGCGCTCGCCGATCTGGCCGGTCTCAGCGCCGATGACATCGTCAACAAGCGCGCGGACAAGTTCCTAGCGATCGGCCGCAATCTCTGAGCAATCCGGGGCTGCGAGATATCTCGCACCCGCGAAGGCAAGGTTTCTTTACCCAGCGTTGACCATGTGGCCAGACCCGGGAAGCCTATGGTAAGGAACCGTCAAGCCTAACGCATCTAATACGAGTCGACGGGCACAATTTGGCCGTCTTGCGAAGTCACAGGTCGCGCCCCGGCCTGCCGTTCGATGGGATTGACGACGTGGCAATCAAGCAACTCGCGCTCGTGGCTTTTGTTGCATTGACGCTGGCTGCCTGCGAGGAAGACCGTTATCGCGGCTCTGCCCGCCACAACATCCCGATTCCGAACGCGACCTACGCGCTCATGTCCGAGAAGGGCATGAGCAAGGACCAGCCGATCATCATCCGTTCCTTCAAGAAGGAATCGGAGCTCGAGGTCTGGAAGCGCAAGGCCGACGGACAATACGCGCTGCTGAAGACCTATCCGATGTGCCGCTGGTCCGGCCAGCTCGGCCCGAAGGTTCGCGAGGGCGATCGCATGGCGCCGGAAGGCTTCTATGCCATCGCGCCGCAGCAGATGAACCCGAACTCGTCCTATTACGTCTCTTTCAACATGGGCTATCCCAACGCCTATGACCGCTCCTATGGCCGCACCGGCGCGCATCTGATGGTGCATGGCGCCTGCTCCTCGGCCGGCTGCTATTCGATGACGGACGACCAGATCGGCGAGATCTACGCCCTGGTGCGCGAGGCCCAGAATGCCGGCCAGCGCGCCGTGCAGATGCAGGCCTATCCCTTCCGGATGACCGCGCAGAACCTCGCCAAGCACCGCCTCGACCCGAACATCGCCTTCTGGAAGAACCTGAAGGAAGGCTCCGACTATTTCGAAGTCACCAAGGACGAGCCGGCCGTCTCCGTCGCCGGCGGCCGCTATGTCTTCAACGGCGGCCAAGCTCCCGCCGCCGTCGCCGAGAAGCGCCGCGAGGACGAGGTCCAGGTCGCATCGCTCGTCGCCAAGGGCACGCCCGCGATCAAGCTGATCTATGACGACGGCGACCAGCACACCTCCTTCAAGCGCGCGCTCGCCTCCAATGGAGCCGACGCCTTGAACCGCTCCGCCTCCTGGGCGTCGCGGGATGTCGGCATTAGCCGCCAGGACGCGCTCGCCATTGGCCCGCGCGTCGTCGTGCTCGACAATGCCGGCAAGGCCAAGGCGACCGTGCGCGCCGCCTCCGCCGACAATGACGCCGTTCTCGCCGCCGTCGCCGCAGCGCCGGTCGAGGAGCCCGCCAAGCCGGTGGAAGCCAAGCCCGCCCTGGTGGCACCGCGCCCGGCTGCGGCGCCTGCCGCCACGCAGCTCGCCAAGGTCACCCCGGGCAACGCCCAGCAGGCGCCGGTGCTGGCGAACGCCTCCTCGACCCCGGTCGTCCCGGCTGCCCCGGTCGAGGACAAGCCGTTCCTGCAGCGCGCGCTCAGCTTCATGCCGACCTTCGGCGGCACGGCCGATCAGGGCATGACCACCGCTTCGGCCCCTGTGGTCTCGGTCGTTCCGGCTCAACCGACCAGCACCAGCGCTCCGCTGCCACCGCGTCGTGCCACCGGCCTCAGAACCTCCAGCCTCGACCAGTCGACGGCGGCCTATGCGAGCCAGCCGGTCCAGCGCTGAACGGACCGGCTAATGGCTTTCTGGTCGTGACAAAATTGTCACACATCACCGGATAATCCCGACTGCCTTTTTCGCAGGCGCGAAGGCCCTCGTTTCGGGGGCCCTTGCTTTTTGCGTGGGCGATCGGCCCAAAAGCTCGCCTTGCCGGAAAACGCGCCTCGTCCGCTTGATGGCGTGACAGCGCGATCACTGCGCGGCGAGGGGTTTTTGCAGATGCCTGATCTCTTCCGTTCCTCGATTCTGGGCTTGGCCCTGGCGGCGGGCGTCAGCGGCGCCCAGGCCTCCGACCTGCCGAGCAAGAAGGGCGCGCCGCCGGTCCCGGTCGTCCCGGCGATCACCTGGTTCGACATCGCCGTCAACGTGAAGGCCCAGACCGACTACAATTTCCGTGGAATCTCGCAAACCGACCGCAAGCCCGGCATCGGCGGCGGCGCCGAGCTGCAGGTCTACAACAACCTGTTCTATGTCGGCGTCTACGGCGCCAGCGTCGACCTCGCCACGCGGCCCGATGCCGAGATCGATTTCTACGGCGGCATCCGGCCGAAATTCGGCGATCTCGCCTTCGATTTCGGCGTGATGCAGTACTATTACCCCAGCGAGAAGCAGCTCATCGACGCCACCGGCGTGTTCTGGACCCCGAAGAACACCGACTTCACCGAAGTCTACGGCAAGGTCTCCTATACCTTCGCGGAGAGCCTGACGCTTGGCGCCAGTGCCTATTACGCCTGGGACTGGCTTGGCACCGGCGCGAGCGGCACCTATGCCTCGGTGACCGCCAAGTACAACCTGCCCTTCCTCGAAGGCCTCTCGGTCTCCGGCGAGCTCGGACATTACTGGCTCGGCACCACCAATCTCGCGATCTGGTCGACGGTGCCGGCAACCAACCTCCCGGACTACACCTACTGGAATGCCGGCGTGTCCTATAACTGGAAGAACCTCACCGCCGATCTCCGCTATCACGACACCACCCTGTCGAAGACGGAGTGTTTCGCGCTGACGGCCGATCCGCGCGGCATCACCACGGCTAGCGGGCGCTCGAAATGGTGCGGCGCGGCCGTGGTCGCCACGCTCTCCTTTGACATCACCGCAAGCAGCGTCGGCATCTTCGCGCCGAAGTGAGGCTCCTGCCCTTCGCAGACGGAAAAGGCCGCCCAAGGACGGCCTTTTCTTTTGGGACGATGCCAGCGGTCAGACGATCTCGGAGACCAGCTTGGCGATCAGGCTGTTGGAGAGGATGACCGGCAGGCCGGCTTCCGCCGCCTCGCGGCGATGCCGCTCGACGAAGCCCATGCAGTCCATCAGCAGGATCTCGGCTCCGCGCCCGGCAAGATCGCGAGCTGCTTCCGCGACCGAAGCCCCACCACCGCCATAGGGCGAGGCAGCCGCATAGAGCGGCGCTCGGCCAAGCGGCGCCCATTTCCCGGCCTCGGACGCGATCTGCTCGACCAGCGGCACGATGATGCCGAGTTGCCCCCCTTGCACCAATGCCGCCACGGTCGGCGGCAGGATGCGATCGGGCTCGATCAATCGCGCCGTCTCCGTCCTGAGGCTCTCGAAATGCCCGGTGCAGAGCATCAGGATCGTCGTGCAGCCCTCGGCCTCCAACATCGCGAGCTTGACTTGCGCCGCCGCCTCGGTGCGCGCCCGGTCGATGACGACCGCGCTGCCATCGAGCAATTTGGTGATCAGCACCGGCTTGCCGGCCTCGGCCGCGAAACCCCGTTCGATCTCGGCGCGGCTCAGGCCATCCAGCACCCCGGCATGGCGGCGCGGCAGACGCGTATCCAGCACGCCGTCGAGGATCGGCGTGATGTCGGCGCGCGGCGCCTGGCCGATGGTCAGCATGCCCAGCTTGCTCATGGCAACCCCTCTTCCGAAATGAAGGGGCCCCGGGGCGGTCGCTCCGGGGCCGGTCTCGTTCAGCGCTTCCAGAAATTCTTCGAGACGGAGTCGAAGAAGGAGAAGATCGCATCGCCCGCGATCACGCCGGCCGCGAAGACCTCCATGTCGCCCTCGCCGCTCGCGCCGCGCAGCTTCTCCCAGATGATCCGGCAGAGGATACCGGCCAGAACCGCCCAGCCCGCCATCGGGAAATTGATCAGCAGGCCGGTGGCGAAGAGCACACCGATCTGCCGCTTCGGCCCGCCGATGAACTGCAGGATCGCGCCGGGGATCGCCCAGATGAAGAGCTGCCAGGCAACACCCGGAGCCACGCCTGCCTTAATCGTCGCGGCATAGACCTTGTTCACGGGGGCGACGAGGTTCTGGTCGAAGAAGGACTGGTAGGAGACCAGCACCACCGCGCCCGCGACGACGAAGGCGAACATCGCGGCGAAAAGCTGCTGGCGGCGGCCCTCGAGTTCGAAGGCGGGGTCGGCGCCGTTGCCACGCAGCAGATAGCCAGCCTTCAGGTCATAGCCCATGTCGGCGAAGGCAGGTCCCGTCGCGGCCGAGAAGCCGACGAGCAGCGCCAGGGCCGGCATCGGGAAGCCGATGAGCATGCCGATGATCAGCGTGATCAGCGCCACCGCGAAGGCCGGGAACCAGCCGGAATGCATCGCGGCGAGGCCGACGATCAGTTCATGCACATAGGCTGCGAAGGCGGCGTAGAGCACGAACAGGATCAGCATGCCCATCGACATGTCGCTCATCAGCCCGCCGACCACCGCGATGAACACGGCGATCACGAGATAGCCGACCGTGCCGAGGCCGAGCGCCCGCTTCACCTCGACATCCGAGACACCCGCAGTCGCCTCGCCCGCCTTGGCCTCGCTGCGGCGGAACAGCAGCACCGCCACCTGAAGCAGCGCGACGAGGCCGGCGCCGATCATGAAGCCGTGCGGGATATAGGCAGCCATCAGGTCGCCCTTGGGGATAAGGGTCTCGAAGGTCGGTCCGCTGAAGAGCTGGCCGGAATAGCCGCGCAGCAACAGGCCGATGCCGAACATCGCGAGCGCCCAGATATTGCCGATGAATGCGACGCCGAAGGCCGACATCGGAATGCCGGAGACGGCGGTCGAGCCGGCGAAGCCGATCCAGGCCAGCGGAATCTTGATGAAGGGGGCGGCAACACCGGTGCCGAAGCCGATACCCATCA
Organism: Allobosea sp. FG18; assembly: GCF_057809495.1. Taxonomy (NCBI): domain Bacteria; kingdom Pseudomonadati; phylum Pseudomonadota; class Alphaproteobacteria; order Hyphomicrobiales; family Alloboseaceae; genus Allobosea; species Allobosea sp. FG18. The sequence continues at coordinate 94,374 of NZ_JBMDKB010000013.1, read as the reverse complement.
GCACCGCCTTGCGGCCGCCCTCGTCGCCGGCCTTGATCGCCTCGGCGGCGGCGACGCCCGGAGGCCAGGCGCCCGTCGCCGGGAAGACGCGGGAATCGAACATCCGGTAGAGCAGGTAGGCGTCGAGCAGCATCGCGAAGAAGGCGCCCGCCAGCATCGGCAGGACGAGGTCCGGCCGGCCGAGCAGCCAGGGAATGCCGACCGGCAGGAGCAGGCTGTTCGCCGCGCCGAACGTGGCCGAGGAGATCGCACTCTGGGCCAGGTTCTGGACATGGATCGAACGGTAGCGGGCGAAGATCGCGAGCGGCACGCGCGCCAGCGCCATGGCGGCGAGCGCGCCGATCAGCGAGGTGTTGGCGGTGATGCCGAGCGACACCAGAAGCTGCATGCCGATGATCGCGCCGAAGACGCAGAGCACGGCGATGAGCAGCAGCGTCGCCGGCTCGAACAGGCTGGGGTGCCGCCGAGGCACCCCCTTCGTTGGATTGGTCATGCCTCAGTCCCCTTATTGGCCCCTGTCGGGCGTGTGCGTTGTGATCCCTGTCGCTCAGGCAACCAGGATGCCGGCCTTGGCTTCGCCGACATCCTGCGTGGCATGCGCGCCCTGCACGCCGTAATCGCGCTTGGCGGCATCCGGAGAAACCAGCCCGAGCGCGATGTCGCGGGCGATCGCCTCGCGCGAGCGCTCGGAGGCCGGGCCGTAGCCGGCGCCACCGGCGAGCACGAGCTCGACGATCTCGTGCGGCTGCGTGACCTGGACGAGCTCGCCGGTGCCGACGTCCCTGAGGACATGGCCCTGCTCGTCGATGACCCGGCCGGAGGCACCACCGCCGGCCTTGCCGCCGAACAGGCCCGGGATCGGGTTGTTGACCCCTTCCGGATAGAGCGAGACCAGCGTCGGCAGCCCGTCATCGGCGAGCTTGCGCAGCCGCACGCGCTGGCCGAGGCCGCCGCGATGCTGGCCGGCGCCGCCGGAATCGGTGAGGTAGGTCTTCTCGACCACCAGCACCGGCACCCGCGATTCGAAGGTCTCGATCGAGGTGTTCGCCGCCGAGGTCGGATAGAGCAGACCCGACTTGCCATCGCCCTGGGCCGAGCCGCCCTGACCGCCGCCACAGAAGAGCATGTCCGAATACGTGTCGCCGATTGCGTCGCGGCCATAGACGCTCGCCGCCACCGGCAGGCCGGTGAAGGCCTGAACCTGCTTCGGCGCCGCCTTGGACAGCGCACGGAAGATATTCGGCGCGAGATACCAGCCCGTCCGCGTCCGCAGATTCACCGCCAGCGGCTTGTCGCAGTTCAGGATCGAGCCCTTCGGGGCCTCGACCGAGAAGGCGCGGTAACAGCCGGCATTGCCGCGCACCGACGGCGTCAGCATGCATTTCAGCGGGTAGGTCGCATGCGCCATCGTGTAGTTGAGCGTGCAGTTCAACCCGCCCTGCGGGAGCTGCGGCGGGGCTCCGGCGAAGTCGAGATGGATCGTGTCGTCCTTCACCGTCAGCGCCAGCGGATAGGTCATCGGCGTGCCCAGCGGGTTGTTCGAGACCGTGCCGTGATAGGTGCCATCAGGCAGCGCGCGGATCGCCTCGCGCATCGCCTTCTCCGAGCGGCTCTGCACGACATGGGCGAGCGCCCGGAGGTCCTGCATGCCGTAGTCGGTGAGGAAGGACTGCAACCGCTCGGCACCGATCGCATTGGCCGCGACGAAGGAGTGGAGATCGCCGAGCACCTGCTCGGAATTGCGCACGTTCTCACCGAGCAGGCGCACCAGCGTCTCGTTGATCCGGCCGGCCTCGTAGAGCTTCATCGGCGGGATCTGGAAGCCCTCCTCGTAGATCTCGCGAGCCCGGAGCGAATCCTTGGTGCCGCCAATATCCGAGACATGGCCGACCGTACCCATCAGCCCGACGACGCGGTCGCCGAGGAAGACCGGCGTGACGATCGCGATGTCGAAGAGATGGCCGGCGCAGAGCCAGGGATCGTTGGTGATCAGCACGTCGCCGGGCTTCAGCGTCTCGGCCGGATAGCGCTCCAGCAGCGCCTTGACCGCACGCGGCAGCGTCAGGTTGAACACCGGCATCGCGCGAGGCGAATGCGCCAGCGTTTCGCCTTCGGGGTCGAGCAGTTCGCAGGCGAAGTCCTGCGCTTCCGAAATCACCAGCGAGAAGGCGGTGCGGCAGACCGTCAGCCACATCTCCTCGACGACGTTGATCATCCGGCTCCACATGATCTCCAGCGAGATCGGATCGGCCTCGATCCGGCGCGCGGCCTCGGCCAGAGGCATGTCGGCGGTGATGGTGGTCTCGGCCGCACTGGCCTGGCCGACATGGATGATGAGGTTCAGGACATCGTCGATGGCGACGCTGTCGCCGGGCGGCACGATCGTGGTCGCCTCGCGCTCCTCGATGATCGCCGGGCCCTTGACGGTGTCGCCGGAACGCAGGGCATAGCGGTCATAGACCGTGGCCTCGCTCCAGCCGCCCTCGAACCAGGCCTTGCGCGTGCCCTTGATCTTGGCCGCTGCATCGCCACCGCCGGCCGCGCCGGAGAGCGAGAGGGTCGGAACCGGCCCCGCGCAGCGAACACGGAAATTGATCGCCTCCAGCCGCGCGCCCTCATAGACCGAGGTGTAGCGGGCGGAATAGGCCTTGCTGAAGGCGGCGCGGATCGCTTCGAGGCTCGCCGCATCGATGGTCCCGGCCGGCAGCGGCACGGAGATGTCGTGCATCTGGCCGACGAGGCGCATATCGGCCGTACGCTCGACCGTGACGTCGGCGGGCTTCACCCCGGCCTCGATCAGGTGCTTGCGCCCTTCCGCCTCGAGCTGGCCGAGCATGGCGTTGACGGCAGCCGCATCGAAGCCCTCGGAGAATTCGACCGGCAGCGAACGCACCATGTCGAAGGAAAGCGGCGCAGCGAGGAAGCCGAGCGCGGAAGCCGCGCCCGAGGCCGGCGGGATGATGACCTGCTTGACGCCGAGCACGCGGGCGACATCGACGGCATGCGCCGGACCGGCGCCGCCGAAGCCGACCATGGCGTAATGGCGCGGGTCCTTGCCCTTCTCGACGAGATGGACGCGGGCGGCGGCGCCCATGCTTTCGACCACGACCTTGTGGATGCCCCAGGCCGCTTCCTCGATCGAGAGGCCGAGCGGCGCAGCAACCGTCGAGACGGCCTTGCGGGCCGCCTCCAGATCAAGCGCCATGCGCCCGCCCAGGAAGAAACCGGGATCGTAATAGCCGAGCACGAGATTGGCGTCGGTCACGGTCGGCTTGGTGCCGCCCATGCCGTAGCAGGCAGGACCGGGATCGGAGCCGGCCGAATGCGGGCCGACCTTGAGCAGCCCGACCTCGTCGATCGCCGCGATCGAGCCGCCGCCGGCACCGATCTCGATCATGTCGATGACGGGCGCCTTGATCGGCAGGCCGGAGCCCTTGGCGAAGCGGTTGACGCGGCCGGCTTCGAGCATCGGCGCGATCTCGGCGCGGCCGTCCTCGATCATGCAGGCCTTGGCGGTGGTGCCGCCCATGTCGAATGAGATCACGTCCTTATGACCGGCGAGCTCGCCGAACAGCGCCGTGGCGAGGCCGCCGCCGGCCGGGCCGCTCTCGAGCAGGCGGATCGGGAAGGTGCGCGCCGTCTCAGGCGAAACGAGGCCACCGGCCGAATGCATCAGCGTCAGCGATCCCGTGAAGGAGCGGGCCGCAAGCTCGCGCTCAAGCCGCTGCAGGTAGCGCCGCATCAGAGGCTGGACATAGGCATTCGCCGCGGTGGTGACGAAGCGCTGGTATTCCCAGATCTCGGCAACGACCTCGCTCGACAGCGAAACGGTCAGCTCCGGGCAGGTCTCGCGGATGATGCGGCCGGCTTCCTGCTCATGCGCGGGGTTGCGGTAGCTGTTGAGGAAGCAGACCGCGATCGCCTCGCAGCCGGCGGCTTCCAGCTCGCGGGCGGCCTTGCGCACCGCATCCGCATCGAGCGCGGTGACCACATTGCCATCGCGGTCGATACGCTCGGCCACTTCGAGGCGGTGTTCCCGCGAGACCAGCGGATCGGGGAAGGTCAGGAACAGGTCGTAGATATCGTAGCGCTGCTCGGTCCCCATTTCGAGGATGTCGCGGAAGCCGCGCGTGGTGATGAGGCCGAGCTTCGAGCCCTTGCGCTCGATCACCGCATTGGTGACGAGCGTCGTGCCGTGGACGATGTCACCGACATCGGCCAGCGTGATCCCGGCCATCTCGGTCAGTTCACCAAGACCGATCAGCGCCGCTTCAGAGGGGTCATGCGGAGTGGTCAGGCGCTTGTGCAGCCGGACCGAACGCTCCTGCGAGTCGTAGAGGATGAAATCGGTGAAGGTGCCGCCGATGTCGAAGCCGATACGCCAACGATTGCTCATGGAGCGGTCTCCGCGATTGAGAGGTTCAAGGGGTGGAAGCGCTTGTCATGGGTCAGGGCCGCGATCTCGGCGGCACCCTCCCCGAGCGAACGGATGATGGCGATGCGTTCGGCCGGCTCGACCGTGGCGGCCGGGAAGGACAGGCAGAGCGCGACCTCGTCGCCGGTTGCGGGATCGCCGACAGCGACCGAGAGCGCGCGCACGCCGCGCACAGCTTCGTCGCGGGATTCGGCGAAACCCTCGTCGCGAACGCGCGCCAGGCGAGCTAGCAGGTCGTCCATGTCGCGCGGCGCCGTCTCGGACGGCGCGCTGAAACCCGCCGGATAAAGCGCACGAACCTCGTCATCCGGCAGACGCGCGAGCAGGGCGCGGCCGGTGCTGGAGGCAAATGCCGGAATGCGGTCGCCGATCGAGGTGACGACCCTGAGCGCATGGCGGCCGGGATGGGCGGTGACCGCGACGATATCGGTGCCACGACGGACACTGACATAGCCGGTATGGCCGATCCGGTCGGAGATGTTGCCGACCACCGCGTCGGCACGGTCGATCAGCGAAGCGGCGAAGCGATAGAGATGGCCGACCTGATTGAGCAGCAGCGAGGGTCGGTAGCGCTTGCTCTCGCCGACCGTCTCCAGCAGCCCTTCGTCGCGCATCGCCCGCAGCAGACGCGAGGCATTGCTCTTCGGCATGCCCAACAAAGTGACGAGGTCCGTCACCGTCACGTCATGGCGTGTGCTGGAAAAACAGCGAAGCACATCCACGGCCGATGACAGGATGGACATCGCGGCTTCACCCTTAAAGTTCCATTAAATGGAACTTGAGTTGCAATAATAGGAAAAATACGCGAGTTAAGGAAGATGTCAATCCTGTGACCGCGTTTTCGCTTCCGCTCGGGAACCCGGCAGGCGCCTCGACGCCGGTCCGGCTTGGCTGTATCCCGGCCTCCTTGCCGCCTCGGGCCTCGCCTGCCTGCGGTCATGGAGATCACCGGATGAGCGACAGCCTGCTGTATCTTTCGCGCGACGACGTCCGGGCGCTGGCGATCTCGCCTGACGAGGCCCGCGAGGCCGTGCTGCAGGGCTTTCGCGACCACGCCGCCGGGCTGAACCGGAGCATCCCGAAAACGGCGCTGACGCTCGGGGCCGGCCATGGCTTCCAGGCGATGACGGCGGCGTCCTCCGCACAGCAAATTGCCACGGTGAAATGGGTGGCGATGGCGCCGGTCGCGGCAGGCTCGTCCCTGCCCGCCGTCAGCGCGCTGATCTGCGTCAACGACTTTGCGACGGGCATGCCGCGCGCGATCCTCGACGGCGACGAGATCACCCTGATCCGGACAGCCGCGATCACCGCCGCCGCAGCCTCGCGCCTCGCACCGCCCACGCCGCGCACCATCGGCTTCGTCGGATGCGGATTGCAGGCCCATGCCCATCTCGCCGCCTTCCGCGCGCTCTATCCGGGCCTGACGACGGCACTGGCCATGAGCCGCAGCCGCGCCTCGGCCGAGCGCCTCGCCGAGGCCGCGCGCTCGACCGACCTTGCCGCACAGGTGCTTGATGATGCCGACGCCCTGCTGGCGCAGAGCGATATCGTCATCTCGATGGTGCCGGGCGGCCCCGGCATGGCGCCCTTCCTCAATGCGCAGCGCTTAAAGCCCGTCGCCTTCGCCGCTGCAGTCGATACCGGCCGGAGCTGGTTGCCGGAGACCCTGCCTGCCTTCGACGTGCTCGCCACCGACAGCCTCGAACAGTCGCGTGCGCCTTATGACGCCGCCGGCAATCCGGTCACGACCGTCGCCTTCGGCCATGACATGTCGGAGCTCGCGGGAGCCCCGCACCCGACAGCACCGGCCGGCCGCTCCTTCTTCTGCTTCCGCGGCGTGGCGCTGGCCGATCTCGCGCTCGCCCATCTCGCCGTCGAAAAAGCCCGCGCACAGGGGCTCGGCACGAGCCTGCCGCGCTGACCCGGCCTAACTTTATCGGACCACGCCATGACCCAGCGCCTTCGCGACTTCGGCCTCATCTGCGGCATCCTGCAGACCGGCCCATTCAACGCGATCACCGACGTGCCCGGCGTCAAGCTCGGCCATTACACCTTGAACGAGGGCGATCTGCGGACCGGCTTCACGGCGCTTCTGCCGCATGACGGCAACCTGTTTCGCCGGAAGGTCCGCGCCGCGGTCGATGTCATCAACGGCTTCGGCAAAAGCGCCGGGCTGATGCAGCTCGCCGAGCTCGGTCAGATCGAGACCCCCCTGCTGCTCGGCAATACCCTGAGCGTCGGCACCGGTTTCGATGCACTGGTGACGCGCGCGCTCGCTGATAATCCCGACATCGGTCGGCAGACCGGGACGGTCAATCCAGTCGTGCTCGAATGCAATGACGGCTATCTCTCCGACATCCGCGCTCGCGCGCTGACGCAGGCCCACGCCTTCGCCGCGCTCGACGCCGCCGCTTCCGGCCCCGTCGCGGAAGGCGCGGTCGGCGCCGGCACCGGCATGAGCGCCTTCGGCTTCAAGGGCGGCATCGGTACGGCCTCGCGCCGCTTCACGCTCGACGGCGCCGATCACACGCTCGGCCTGCTCGCGCTCGCCAATTTCGGCAATGCCGGCGACCTCGTCCTGCCCGATGGCCGCCGCCCGGCTCCGCCCGAGGCGAAGCCGCAGAGCGAGCGTGGCTCGGTCATACTCGTCATCGCGACCGACGTGCCGCTGGAATCGCGGCAGCTTCAGCGCATCGCGCGACGCGGCGGCGCCGGCCTCGCCCGACTCGGCGCCTTCTGGGGCAATGGCAGCGGCGACATCGCCGTCGCCTTCACCACGGCGGATCCGATCGACCACGATCAGCCTGATGATCTCGTGCCGCTGCGCGCCCTCAACGAGAACCGCATCGACACGCTCTTCCGCGCCGCTGCCGAGGCGACGCAGGAAGCCGTGCTCAACGCGATGGTCGCCGCGCCCGCCACGACCGGGCGCGACGGACATCACCGCCCATCGCTGGGGGATTGGCCCCGGGCGAACGCGGGCTGAGGCCGCTCAGGCCCACTCGCCCTTGCGGAACACCGGTACGCGCCGGCCGTCCTCATGGACGCCGTCGATATCGACCTTGCCGGAGCCGATCATCCAGTCGATATGGATCAGGCTCTTGTTGCCGCCCTGCGCCGCGATCTGGTCCGGCGTCAGGTTGGCGCCGTCGACGAAGCATTTCGAATAGCACTGTCCGAGCGCGATATGGCAGGACGCGTTCTCGTCGAAGAGCGTGTTGTAGAACAGGATGCCGCTCTTCGAGATCGGCGAGGAATTCGGCACCAGCGCGACCTCGCCGAGCCGGCGCGCGCCCTCGTCGGTATCCAGCACCTTGTTCAGCACCGCCTCGCCGCGCGACGCCTTGGCCTCGACGATCCGCCCGCCCTCGAAGCGCACCTGGATCTCGTCGATCAGCGAGCCCTGATAGGAGAGCGGCTTGGTGCTGGAGACGTGGCCTTCGACCCGGCGCGCATGCGGCGTGGTGAAAACCTCCTCGGTCGGGATGTTCGGGTTGCAGACGATGCCGTTCTTGGCCGGCGAGGCACCGCCCTGCCAGTCATGGCCATCGGCGAGCCCCACGGTAAGATCGGTGCCGGGCCCGGTGAAATGCAGCGAGGCGAAGCGCTGGCCGTTCAGCCAGTCGCGCCGTGCCCGCAGCGCCGCATTATGAGCAGACCAGGCCGCGACCGGGTCGGCCTGATCGATGCGCGAGGCCGAAAAGATCGCCTCCGCCAGCTTGCCGACTGCCACTTCCTCGGCGTCATCCGGGAAGACCTGCCTGGCCCAGGCTGCGCTCGGATAGGCAAGGATGTTCCAGTTGATGTCGAAGCCGGCGATCTTCTCCAGCGCCGGCTGATAGGCCAGGGAGTTCGCCTTGCTGGCGCGGCCGACCTTGGCCGGGTCCTCGTTCGCCAGCAGCATGGGGTTGTCGCCGACGATGGCGAGCCGGGCGGTATTGGCGGAAAAGGCTTCGGCGACGCCCTTGTAGAGCCAGGCCGGCGCCTTGTCGAAGCTCGCATCCGGCGCATAACGATAGCGCGCGAGTGTCACCTCCTCGTCGGCCAGCATCGGCGTCACGATGCCGGCGCCGGCCTTGTAGGCATGCGCGGCGATCAGCCGGACCAGCGGCAGTGCCGCGACCGGCGCGGTCAGGAACAGGTCCTGCCCCGGCTGGAGATTGAGGCCGACGCGGATGGCGACCTCGGCCAGTTTGTCGAGCTTGGCGGGATCGATGGCAGAGGGGCGCTGATCTTGGGGGCGCTGGTGAACAGTCATGACACTCGACCTGTCGGATTCGGGATAGCGGCCATTGCTGGCCCAAATCGCCGCCGGGTCAACCACCGCGACGGCAGGACAGCCATCCGATGACCGGCCGTCGGCCCTTCAGCCGCCCGCCTTCTCCACCTTGGTTGTCCGCCTGAGCTTGCTCGCCCGCAGCAGGTGGCTGCGCATCAGCGCCGAGGCGACCTCGTTCTCGCTCGCCTCCAGATGGTCGAGCATGGCCATATGCTCGGCGCAGTTCACCCGCACGCGCTCCATGCCCTGGTCCCAGTCATAGTTCGACAGGCGCCGGAGCTGGTTCTGGCGCCGCATCGCCGAATGGAAGAAGCGGTTGCCGGTCGCCGCCGCGAGCCCCTCGTGGAAATCGGCATTCATCTCGTAGAAGGCGATGCTGGACGATTCCCGCCAGGGCCGCTCCAGTGCCTCACCATGCCGCGCCCGCATCTCGGCGATCCAGCCGGGATCGAGCTGGAAACCGGGCTCGAGCATCGCCATCGGCTCGATCAGCAGGCGGAAGCGATAGCTCTCGTCGCGCAGGCGCTGGTCGCGCGGCTCGTGCAGGAAGCGCCAGCCATAGCCCGGCTTGCGCTCGACCATGTCGAGATCGGCCAGCCGCGCCAGCAGCTTCTGCGCCTCGGGCCGGCCGAGCTCGTAGCGCCGCATCACCTCGAGCTCCGACACTTCGTCCGGCAGCAAGCCGTTCTCGCGCTCGCGCGCCAGCCTCACCATGGCGAGGTCCAATGTCTCCGGCGGGCGGGCACTCTCGTTCGCCGCCGGGAGCTGGATCAGCTCGATGCCCTTGTTGAGATGCCGGCGCACCACGCCCTGCTCGGCAAGATGATCCAGCGCGGCACGCACGGGTGTGCGCGACACGCCGAGCCGCTTCGCCGTGGCGTTCTCGTTGAGCCAGGCACCGGCCGCCAGTGCGTCGTCGCGCACGAGCTGCAGGATGCGTTCGGCGATCTCCTGTTGCAGCCGGGTCGGCGCCGCCATCGGGAAAGGCCCTTGATTGTTTTAGTTGATAATGAAATACACTACAGCACGATCTCCTGTCAGCATACCGGAAAGATATGCGCCATGGTCCAGCCCTGCCCCTTCGTCGATGTATCCGGCACCCCTTATGAGCGTGGCCGCCAGCACGGCGCGGCCGTGCCGCAGCGCGTCAAGCGCTCGATCGAGCTCTATGGCGGCCAGCTCGGCGAGCTCGGCTACGACGCCAAGGCCAAGTCGGTACTGATCGCCGAGTTCGCGAAGGAGATCGAGGCTTTCGGCGCGCATTACATCGAGGAGATGCGCGGCATCGCCGACGGCGCCGGCGTCGCGCTCGAAGACATCGTCATGGTCAATGCCCGCACCGAGGTCATCGCCAAGGCGCGCCTCGTCAAGAACAAGCCGATCGAGGCCCAGGAGGAGCTCGACGACGGCTGCACCGGCGCGATCATTCTGCCGGAGCGCAGCGCCTCGGGCGAACTGATCCACGGCCAGAACTGGGACTGGAAGGCCGAATGCGCGGAGACCGCGATCGTGCTGCGCGTGCGCCGCACCGACGGCCCGGACTTCCTGACCTTCGTCGAGGCCGGCGGCCTCGCTCGCTGCGGCATGAACGCGGCCGGCATCTCGATCACCGCCAATTACCTCGAATCCGAGCGTGACTTCACGCAGGCCGGCGTACCGCTCGCCCTGATCCGCCGCAAGGTACTGGAGCAGGAGCATCTCGCCTTCGCCATCAAGGCGGTGGCGACGACGCCGAAGGCCTGCTCGAACAACATGATGCTCTCGACCGTGAAGGGTTTTGGCATCGACTTCGAATGCGCCCCGGACGAGGCCTTCCCGCTCTATCCGCAGGACGGCATGATCGTGCACGCCAATCACTGGGTCGGCCAGATCGCCCTGACCAAGATCAAGGACACCGGCATCCCGCGCGTGCCGGAGAGCTTCTATCGCGACTGGCGCGTCCGCAAGCTGCTCGACGAGGCCGGCCGCAAGCTGACCGTCGACGACCTCAAGCAGGCCTTCTTCGACGATTTCCTCTCGCCCTATTCGGTCTGCCGCCCGGCCCGCCCGAACGAGCAGGGCAACCTCTCGGCCACGGTCGCCATGGTGGTCATGCAGCCGGCGAAGGGGATCATGGAAGTCGCGCCGCTGCCGGCCCAGAACCGCGTCTTCACCCGCTACAGCCTGACCGAGGAGCCCGTGCTGCTCGCCGAAGCGGCCGAATAATCCGGTCACACCGCGTCACAACCGAAAAAACAACAGGGGAACATGATGCGCCGAACCACCACCACCGCCCTCGCCGCCGCGCTGCTGTGCGGCGGCCTCGCCCCGGCCGCCGGGGCGAGCACGCTCAAGATCCAGCTGCGTGCCGACATCCGCTCGATCAATCCGGGCGTCAACCGCGACGCCAATACCGATGGCGTCGTCGTCCAGATGGTCGAGGGCCTCGTCGCCTATGGCGAGGACGCCCTGCCGAAGCCGCTGCTGGCCGAGAAGATCGACATCTCCGCGGACGGCAAGAGCTACAGCTTCACGCTCCGCCAGGGCGTGAAGTTCCATAACGGCGCGCCGCTGACCGCGGCCGACGTCATGTGGAGCTGGAACCGCTACATGGACCCGAAGACCGACTGGCGCTGCCTCTCGGAATTCGACGGCCGCGGCCAGGTCAAGGTCGAGAAGATCTCGGCACCGAACGACAAGACCGTCGTCTTCGACCTGGACAAGCCGAGCGCGCTCTTCCTCTCGGCGCTCGCCCGCACCGATTGCGCCATGACCGGCATCCTCCACAAGGACTCGGTCAAGGCCGACGGCTCCTTCGACAAGCCGATCGGCACCGGCCCGTTCAAGTTCGCGGAATGGAAGCGCGGCGAGTACATCAAGCTGGATCGCTTCGCCGACTACGCCTCGCTGCCCGGCAAGGTCGACGGCCTGACCGGCGCCAAGAAACCGCTGGTCGACGAGGTCCGCTTCCTCGTCATTCCCGACAACGCGACCGCCAAGGCCGCCCTGCTGAAGGGCGATATCGATATCGTCCCGGACATCGCCAATACCGACATCGCCGAGCTCAAGAAGAACGATAAGGTCAAGACCTCCGTCGTCACCAGCATGGGTCTCGTCGGCCTGATCATCCAGACCCGCGACCCGCTGCTGCAGAACGTCAAGCTGCGCCAGGCCATGGCCGCGGCGATCGACTCCAAGGAGCTGGTCGGCGCCGTCACCGACGGCATCGGCTCGCCCAACAATTCGATCGTGCCGGCGCTCTCCGCCTATTACGGCCCGGTCCAGAAGCAGGGCTGGAAACACGACCCCGCCGCCGCCAAGAAGCTCCTCGCGGAGGCCGGCTACAAGGGCGAGAAGATCGTGATGCTCGCCAACAAGCGCTATCCCGAAAGCTTCGACGCCGCCGTCGTCGCCCAGCAGATGCTGCAGGCCGTCGGCTTCAACATCGAGATCGAGGTGCTGGAATGGGCGACGCAGCTCGACCGCTACAGCAAGGGCAACTACACGATCCAGGCCTTCCCCTATTCGGGCCGCATGGACCCTGCGCTGAGCTACGAGTCGATGACCGGCCCGAAGGACAAGCAGCCGCGCAAGCTCTGGGACAATCCGGAGGTTCAGGCCCTGCTCGACAAGTCCATGGTCGTGAACGACAAGGCCGAGCGCCAGAAGATCTTCGACGAACTGCACAAGCGCTTCATCGCCGAGGTGCCGATGGTGATGCTCTATAACGGCATCGTCGGCGGTGCCATGGGCGCCAAGACCAAGGGCTATGTCTCGACGCTGAGCTCGCTGCCCCGCGCCTGGGAAGTCAGCACCGGCCCGTAAGGCCACCACCTCGCCTTTCGCGACCTCCGACAGCGCGGCATGCCCCATGGGGCATGCCCGGACGACAAGACAACGAGGGAACGGGAATGATCCGCTTTTCGGCCTCTGTGCTGACGCTCGCGCTTCTTACCGGCGCAGTTCAGGCACAGACCATCAATGTCGCGCTCAATGCCGACATCCGCTCGACCAATCCGGGCGTCAAGCTGCCCTCCAAGGTCTGGGACAATCGCGAGGCCGATGCCCTCATCGAGAAGGCGACGCTGGTCGGTGACGAGGCCGAGCGCGGCAAGATCTTCGACCAACTCCATGTGACGATGCTGGCCGATGCGCCGCTGATCTTCCTCTACAACCAGGTCGACACGGCCGTCGTCTCGAAGCGCCTCCAGGGCTTTGCCCCGTGGGTCGCCTCCAGGCCGCGCCTCTGGGAGGTCGCCGTCGCCAAATGAGGGTGGCGGCCGTTCAGCCCGGCTCGATCGGCGCCGGGCCGACGGGCGCGCCCTTGATGATATGGGTCGCGATCAGGGCCGCCAGCCGCCCCGCATCGCGCGCCTTCAGGGCCGCCATCATCTCGAAATGCTCGCGGTCGCTCTTCTGGAGCAGTTCATGCGAGCTCCACACCGTGATCTGCGAACCGCGCCCGCGGTCGCGCAGGCCCCAGATCATCTCCTCCAGCACAGCATTGCCGCAGAAGGAATACATGAATTGATGGAAGGCGCGGTTGATCTCGCTCTGCTCGGTCCGGCTGCCGGTCGTGACCGCCGCGGAGAACTGTGCCGCCATCGCGTCCAGCCGTGCGATCGCAGCGTCGTCGATCCGCGCGACGATGCCTTCGGCCGTCGCCCGCTCCAGGATGATGCGCGTCGCGATGATCTCCTCATAGGTCTTCAGGTCGACCTCGGCGACGCGATAGCCCCGGTTCGGGACATGTTCGATCGTCTTGCGCACGGCGAGTTCGTCGAGCGCGCTGCGCACGTCGAAGCGGGTCGCCTGGAAGCGCTCCTCGAGATCGATCTGGCGCAGCCACTCGCCCGGCCTGAACGCGCGCAGACGGATCGCCTGCGCGATCTCGTTGGCGAGCATGGCGCGCCGCGTGCTGGTGTTCTTGCGTTTCCGCTCGGACGTCATGGCAGGCTCTCTAAAGCATTTTCGAGCGGGTTGGACACCGGTTCGCGTGAAGAACCGAAGGTCCGCGTCAGCGAACATGCGGCGAACCAACGCTCTAGCAGGATTCGCGCGACACGGAAGAAGTTGGTTGCGAAGACAACCATATCATGCAACATAATTGGCGCCAATAATTTCGCCATAGGAGAGAGCCCGTGAACGCCGTGGCAGAACAGACCGCCAAGCCCGATGCCGAGGCGGCCGCCCGCGCCAAGGCGCTCTACGAGTACGGCCCGACCTCGATCTATTCCTCGAAGCACGATCCGCGCTTCCCCTATTGCCTCTATGTCCCGCCGAGCCTGGGCCAGGGCGGCGAGAAGCCGGAGCTGATCGTCGCCATGCACGGCACCGGCCGCGGCTTCACCGGCTATCGCGACGCCTTCTCGGCCTTCGCCCGCTGGAACAACTGCATCATCCTGGCGCCGCTCTTCCCGATCGGCGTGATGGGCGACGGCTATCGCGACGGTTTCAAGTACATGCGCGAGGGCAACCTCCGTTACGACCATGTCCTGCTCGCCATCGTCGAGGAGGTCTCCGAGCGCTACGGCATCGCCTTCGATCGCTTCGGCCTGTTCGGTTATTCCGGCGGCGGCCATTTCGCCCACCGCTTCCTGATGCTGCAGCCGAACAAGCTCTGGGGCGTCTCGATCGGCGCGCCGGGCTCGGTCACCCTGCTCGATCCCAGCCGCGACTGGTGGGTCGGCACGCGCAACTTCGCCGAACTCTTTGGCCAGGAGCTCGACATTCCCGCGATGAAGCAGGTCGCGGTGCAGATGGTCGTCGGCGCCGCCGATCTGGAGACCTGGGAGATCACCCACAAGCCGGGCGGCCGCAACTGGATGCCCGACGCCAACCATGCCGGCACCAACCGGCCGGAGCGGCTGGCGAGCCTGCGCGACAATTTCGCCGCGCACGGCATCGCCGCCCGCTTCGACCTCGTGCCGAACACGCCGCATGACGGCGTCAAGGTCGTGCCGGTCGTCGAGGATTTCTTCGCCGGCGAGCTTCGCCGCATCCGCGCCGCCCGCAAGGCCGGCTAAGCGATCACAAGAACAACAGGGGAAACATCATGAAGCGCTTCCTTGTCTCCGCCGCTGCGCTGGCCCTTTCGGCCGGCGCCCTGCAGGCCCAGACGCTGACCGCCGTGCTCAACGCCGACATCCGCTCGACCAATCCGGGCGTGAACCGCGACGGCAACACCGATTCCGTCGTGCTGCACATGGTCGAGGGCCTCGTCGGTTATGCCGAGGACGGCTCGGTCGGCCCGCTGCTGGCCGAAAAGGTCGAGATCTCGCCAGATGGCAAGACCTACACCTTTCGCCTGCGCAAGGGCGTGAAGTTCCATAACGGCGCGACCATGACCTCGGCCGACGTGCTGTGGAGCTGGACCCGCTACATGGACCCGAAGACCGACTGGCGTTGCTTGTCGGATTTCGACGGCCGCAACGGCCTCAAGGTCGAGAAGACCTCGGCTCCCGATGCCGACACCGTCGTGATGGAGATCAACGAGCCGAACGGCCTCTTCCTCGACTCGCTCGCCCGCGCCGATTGCGGCGGCACCGCCGTGATCCATAAGGACTCGGTCAAGGCCGATGGCAGCTGGGACAAACCGATCGGCACCGGCCCCTTCATGCTCGGCGAGTGGAAGCGCGCCCAGTCGGTCCAGCTCCTTGCCTTCGACCAGTATGTCTCACCCAAGGGCGACAAGCGCGACGGCTATATCGGCTCGAAGCGCCCGCTGGTGAAGGAAGCCCGCTTCATGGTCATCCCCGACGCGGCGACGGTGAAGGCCGGCCTCCTCGCCGGCTCGCTCGACATGGCGCTGATGCCGGAATCGGACGTGCCCGACCTCAAGAAGGCCGCGAACCTGACGCTCGCCATCGCGCCGAACCCGGTCCGGCACAGCCTGATCATCCAGACGCGCGATCCCGTCATGAAGAACCAGGCGCTGCGCCAGGCGATCGCCGCCGCGATCGATTTCCCCGAGCTCGTCGCCAACGTCACCAACGGCCTCGGCAAGCCCAACAACTCGCCGGTCTACACGACCTCCAAGTATTACGGCGAGGCCGAGAAGCAGGGCTTCAAATACGACCCCGCCGCCGCCAAGGCGCTGCTGCAGAAGGCCGGCTACAAGGGCGAGAAGATCGTGATCCTCGCCAACAAGCGCTCCTCGGTGCCGAGCTTCAACACCGCTGTCATCGCTCAGGCGATGATGCAGGCGGCCGGCATCAATGCCGAGATCGAGGTCCTTGAATGGGCGACGCAGCTGGATCGCTATAACAAGGGCAACTACCAGATGCAGTCCTTCTCCTATTCGAGCCGCTTCGACCCCGCGCTCGGGTTCGAGCAGATCGCCGGCCCGAAGGACAAGCAGCCGCGCAAGATCTGGGAGGAGCCGGAGGCGCTCGCCCTGATCCAGAAGTCGATGGTGGTCACCGACACCGCTGAGCGCCAGAAGATCTTCGACGACCTGCACAAGCGCTTCATCAACGAGGTCCCGACCATCTTCACCCATAACGACCTCGATATCGTCGCCCATTCCAAGAAGGTCAGCGGCGTGACGCCCTGGGCGTCGCAGCTGCGCCTTTGGGAGGTCAGCGTCTCGAAGTGAGGCGTGTTCCGGCTTCGCCTCACGGCGGGGCCGGTTTTTGTTCCTGAGGCTTGGGAGGGCCTTTGATGTTTCGGTTTGCGCTGACGCGGATCGCGATGGCCTTGCCGACGCTGCTGATCGTTGCGGTGTCGGTGTTTGTCCTGATCCGGTTGATTCCGGGCGATCCGGCCCAGTTGATGCTGGGTGACCTGGCGACGCCCGCGAGCCTGGCCGACCTGCGCGCGCGTCTGGGTCTCGACCAGTCGCTGCCGGTGCAGTTCGGCATCTGGATCGGCAATGTCGTGAGCGGCGATTTCGGCCAGTCGATCTCGTCGCAGCAGGCGGTGCTGCCGCTGATCCTGCAGCGCTTCTGGGTCTCGGCCCAGATCGTGCTGGTCGCGGTGCTGCTGGCGAGCTGCGTCGCGGTGCCGGCCGGCGTCATCGCCGCCTGGAAGCAGGATTCCGCGCTCGACCTCAGCCTCGTCGCGACTGCGACGCTCCTGCTCTCGATCCCGACCTTCTGGCTGGGTCTCCTGCTGCTGCTGTTCTTCGGGCTCAAGCTCGAATGGCTGCCGGTGGTCGGCTATGTCTCGATCGCGGAGAACCCCTGGGCCGGCATCCTCTATCTGGTCATGCCGATCCTGACGCTGTTCCTGCACGAGATCGGCGTGATCCTGCGCATGGCGCGGGCCTCAACGCTGGAAGTGCTCCGGCTCGACTACATCACCCATGCCCGCGCCAAGGGCCTGTCGGAGGGCGCCGTGCTCTGGCGCCACGCCTTCAAGAACGCCTTCGGCCCGACCTGGACGCTGATCGGCCTCGTGCTCGGCAACCTGCTCGGCGGCATCGCGGTCGTGGAAACGGTCTTCACCATCCCCGGCCTGGGCCGCCTGCTGGTCGATGCGATCTTCGCCCGCGACTATCCGGTCATCCAGGGCTGCATGCTCTTCGTCGCCTTCACCTATGTCCTGGTGAACCTCGTCATCGACCTCTGCTACCCAGTCTTCGATCCAAGGGTGACCGCCCAATGAGCAGCGACGGCACCATGACCAGCAACAGCACCCCGAGCACCGGCGCCTCCGTGAAGAAGGCCCGCCGCATGAAGCTCCCCGCCCCCAATGCGATCGTCGGCGGCACGCTGATCGGCATCCTGCTCGTGACAGCCTGCATCGGCGCGCTCTGGACGCCCTATGATCCGCTCAAGCTCTCCTTCCGCGAGAAGCTGGCGGCGCCCAGCGCGCTGCACTGGCTCGGCACCGACGAGTTCGGCCGCGACGTGCTCTCGCGCCTGATGGCGGGCGCCGCAACCTCGGTCTGGATCTCGATCCTGACGGTGACGCTCGCCGTCATCGCGGGCACCACGATCGGCCTGTTCTCCGGCTATATGCGCGGCTGGACCGACCGCATCATCATGGCCTTCAACGACGCGCTGCTGGCCTTCCCCGGCATCCTGCTGGCGCTCGGCCTGCTCGCGGTGGTCGGCGCCAACAAATACGGCATCATCGTCGCGCTCGGCATCGCCTACACGCCGTCGGTCGCCCGCGTCGTGCGCGGCACGGTGCTCTCTCTGCGCGAGCGCGAGTTCATCGCCGCCTCGCGCGTGATGGGCAACTCCGAGGGCTTCACCATGGCCCGCCACATCCTGCCGAACTGCATCGCGCCGCTGACCGTGCTGGCGACCTCGATGTTCGGCTATGTGCTCCTGGCCGAGAGCGCGCTCTCCTTCCTCGGTCTCGGCGTGCCGCCGCCGGCCCCGACCTGGGGCAACATGCTCGCCGGTTCCAGGCCCTATATCGGCCAGGCCGTCTGGCTCGGCATCTTCCCGGGCCTGTGCATCTCGCTGACCCTGCTCGGCATCAACCTGCTCGGCGACGCCGTGCGCGACCGGCTCGACCCGCGGATGAGGGGCTCGCGATGACCAAGATAGCGCCTCTCCTCGATGTCTCCGGTCTCACGCTGAAGATCGGCGGCTCCGGCCGGACCGTGGTCAACGACGTCTCCTTCCAGGTCTATCCCGGCGAGATCGTCGGCATCGTCGGCGAATCCGGCTCAGGGAAAACGCTCGCGGCCCGTACCGTGATGGGCTTCATCCCGCCGGCGGTGCGGCTCGACGGCGGCACGATCCGCTTCGACGGCCAGGACGTCATGGCGATGAGCCCGAAGGACCTGCGCGCCATGCGCGGCTCCAAGGTCGGCATGGTCTTCCAGGAGCCGATGACCTCGCTCAACCCCTCGATGCTGATCGGGCGCCAGCTCGACGAGGGGCTGGCGCTGCACCGCAAGCTCGATGCAGGCCAGCGCCGGGCGCTGATCCTCGACATGCTCAGGAGCGTGGGCCTGCGCGATCCGGAAGGCGCGCTCACCGCCTATCCGCACCAGTTCTCCGGCGGCATGCGCCAGCGCATCATGCTGGCCTCGGTGATGTTGCTGAAGCCGGCTTTGCTGCTGGCGGACGAGCCGACCACCGCACTCGACGCCGTCGTCCAGCGCGACGTCATGGAGCTGATGGTCGAGCTGACCCAGGCCAACGACACTGCCGTGCTGCTGATCTCGCATGATCTCGGCATGGTCGCGCGCTATTGCAGCCGCATCGTCGTGATGTGCCAGGGCGACGTGGTCGAGCAGGGCCTGAGCGACGACATCCTGGCCCGGCCGCGGCACCCCTATACCCGCAAGCTGCTCTCGGCGATGCCGCACCGACTGCCGGCGCGGCTGGTCCCGGAGGCGAAGACGCCGATCGTCGCGGTCCGCGACCTCGTCGTCGAATATCCCGGCCGGCAGGGCTTCTTCCGCAAGGGTGAGGCGAAGCGCGCCCTGCACGGCATCAGCCTCGACGTTCAGCCGGGCGAGGTCGTCGCGGTGGTCGGCGGCTCGGGCTCGGGCAAGACCACGCTCGGCCAGTCGATCGCGGGCCTCGTCAAGCCGGCCGGCGGCGAGATCCGCTTCAACGGCAAGCCGATCGCCAAGAGCGAGACAGCCTACTGGGACTACCGGCTGAACTGCCAGATGGTCTTCCAGGACCCCTACTCCTCGCTCGATCCGCGCATGACCATAGGGCAGCTCGTGGCGGAACCGCTCAGGCTCGTCCCCGACATGAGCCCGGCCGACCGCAAGGCGCGCGTCGCGGAGGTGCTCACCGAAGTGGGCTTAAGCGACGGCTTCGCCGAGCGCTATCCGCACGAGCTCTCGGGCGGGCAGCGCCAGCGCATCGCGATCGCCCGCGCGATCGTGCGCCGGCCGAGCTTCGTCATCGCCGACGAGCCGGTCTCGGCGCTCGACGTCACGGTGCGGGCGCAGGTGCTCGAGCTCTTCGACGAACTCCAGAAGAAGCACGGCTTCTCCTGCCTGTTCATCAGCCACGATCTCGGCGTGGTCGAGCAGGTCGCCGACCGCGTCATCGTCATGCAGGACGGCAAGATCGTCGAGGAAGGACCACGCGACGACATCTTCGACAACCCAAAACACCCCTACACACAGAAACTCCTCGCAGCCGTCCCAGGACTGGAAAGCACAAGCGAGGGTGGGGTGAGGCTCTTCTGGAGACGAACCGAAAACGACAAGGCGATCGTCGGCTGAGAGGCGAAACAAAGAGGCCCGGAACCCATCCTCGGCGGCGGCACAGCGTGATGGCTTCCGGGCCTTTCTTTCGCTCCGCCGCAGGGCGGAGCGAAGAGGTGGCTTTGTCGATCAGCGCTTGCGCTTGGCGCCGACCAGCTCGTCCCATTTGCGGAAGGCGACGACCATCTTGTCGGGCTTCAGCGGCAGCTCGATCGGGTTCTTCGCGATGAGGTCGGCATATTCGGGCCGGCCGAACTCCGCGATCACCTCCTGGCTGCGCTTCGGCGCCAGCGAGAGCGGCACGTCCTTCACTGCCGGGCCCGGATAGAGATAGCCCTCGTCATAGGAATAGGCCTGCATCTTCGGCGTCAGCACATGCGCCATGATGTCGAGCACGACGGCGAGGCGGTCGTTCGGGATGCCCTTCGGCACGCACATGAAGAAGGCGTCCGAGACCCAGTGGAAGCCCTTCAGCGTCTGGATCTTCGCTTCCTTCGGCACGATGCCGAGCGCGCGCGGGTTGATGTCCCAACCCGTGGTCGAGATGATGATGTCGCGCGAGCCGTCGCCGAACTCCTTCATCGTCGCGCCGGTACCGGCCGGGTAGTACTCGATGTACTCGCCGATCTCCTGCAGGTAGGCCCAGGTCTTGTCCCAGCCATTGACCGGGTCCTGCGGATCCTTGTCGCCGAGGATATAGGGCAGGCCCATCATGAAGGTGCGGCCCGGTCCCGAATTGGTCGGGCGCGCATACATGAACTTGTTCGGGTTGGCCTTGGCCCAGGCAAGCAGTTCCTCGGCCGTGGTCGGCACCTGCTTGACGCGTGCGGGCATGTATTCGAGCAGCGGCCCGGACGGGTAGTAGTTCACCACCGTGCCGAAGCCCGCGCCCTGGACCTTGTGCAGGTTGAGCGCCGCCGGCTCGTAGTTCTGCTCGATGTTCGGGAATTTCTCGGCGAAATCCGGGAAGATCTTGAGCCAGAGATTCTGCTCGAGACCGGCCGCGAGCCCGTCCGAGCCGGTCAGGACGAGGTCGAGATCGGAACGGCCGGCATCCTGCTGCGCCTTGATCTTGCTCGCCAGCTCCGGCGCCGGCGCCTTCACATAGGTGATGCGCGAGACCAGCTTGGGGTTGTTGGCGCGGTAGTCGTCGAAGGCCTGCTGCATCAGGGCCAGCGCACCGCCGACATCGATGATGTTGATGCCGACCGGCGCCGAGGGCAGCGCCGGCACGGCCGCACGCGCTCCGGTGCCACCGAGCGTCAGCGCGCCGAGCCCGCCCAGGACGGTGCGGCGATCCACGCCTTTCGAAAATTCACTCATGCTTCTCCCCTTTTCTTTGGTTGATGACGTCTTCAGGCTGCCGCCTCGGCGGCGAAGTCGCGGCGCTCGTTGCCGACGCGCACGCTGCGAACCCGGAGATCCGGCGACCATTCGATCGCGCTCTCCGGCAAGGTGATGCCGGCACCGGCCAGTGCATCGGCGATGCAGGCCAGCGCATGGGTCGAGGCCATCGCGACCGCCTCCTGGGGCGTCGCAATCCCCCAGGCGACGACATTGCGGACGGCGTCGTCGAGCTTGAGGGCCGAGCCCGCCAGCGAGCTTCCATTGACCTGATAGACCGATCCGTCGACCCGGAGTTCGACCGGCATCCCGGCGAAGCTGTAGCGGCCGGGTACGGCGCCGGCTGCCACCACCGCATCGGTGACGAGGATCGAGCGTTCGAAACCCTTGGCCCGGATCAGGCTCTTCAGCGCCTTCGGCGGCAGATGGATGCCGTCGGCGATGAAGCCGGCCATCAGGCGATCCTCGCCAAGCTGCGCGAAGAGCGCGTTCGACAGCTTGGGCAGATCCTGCGGCAGGCCGTTGCCGAGATGGGTCGAGAGCGTCACCCCGACATCGGCGGCGGCGGCGACAACGTCGAAATCAGCGGCGGAATGGCCGATGGCGACGACCTTGCCCATACGCGCCAACGCACCGGCGAGCGCGATGCCGCCCGCGATCTCCGGCGCCAGCGTCACCATCAGGATCGGCCGCGACAACAGTCCTTCAAGATGCGCGATCAGGTCTGCGGTGGCCGCCGTCATGGCTTCCGGCGGATGGCAGCCGCAATAACCGGCCGACGGATTCAGGAACGGCCCTTCGAGATGATAGCCCGGGCACATCAGCGGCCCGAGCCGGCTGCCCTTCACCGCCGCATCGAGCGCGCGGAAGCGCTCTTCCAGCTCATGCGGATGGGCGGTGATGATGGTCGGCAGGCAGGTGGTGACGCCCGTCGCCAGCATCGCCTCCAGCGCCCGGTCGAGTTCGGCCGCTGTCACCGTGCCGGAGTTGAAATCCAGCCCGGCGAAGCCGTTCACCTGGAGATCGATGAGACCGGGCGTCTGCATGGGTCAGCCCTTCCGGTTGAGCAGGGAGGCGGCCGGCGGATCGATGAACAGCACGGTGCGCTTGTGAGTCTGCAGGATCGAGGCGGGTGCCAGATTGCTCACCGGCCCTTCCAGCGCCGCCTTGGTCGCCGCGGCCTTGCGGGTGTCGGAGACGGAGAGGATGATCAGCTCGCTCTTCAGAATCTGGCGGATGCTCATCGAGATCGCCTGCTGCGGCACCGCGTCGAAGCTCGGGAACCAGCCCTCGCCGAATTGCTGTTGCCGGCAGGCATCGTCGAGATTCACGACCAGATAGGGCTCTTCCGTGTCGAAGTCGGCCGGCGGATCGTTGAAGGCGAGATGGCAGTTCTCGCCGAAGCCCGCAAAGCAGACCGCGATGCGCTTGCCGGCGATCTGCTGGTTAAGCTGTTTCACGGCCGCCGCGGGATCGCCCTCGCCATCGACCGGAATGAAGCTCGGCGCATTCTTCAGCGGGGCCATGAAGCGCTCGCGCAGATAACGCCGGAAGCTCGCCGGATGGCTCTCGGGCAGGCCGACATATTCGTCGAGATGGAAGGCCGTGACCTTCGACCAGTCGATGCCCTCGGCCACGACGAGATGGTTCAACATCTCGAACTGGCTGGCGCCGGTCGCCACGATGATCGTCGCCGCGCCATGGCGGGCGAGCTCGTCCCGGATCGCCTGCGCGCCAAGCGCCGCCGCCTGCCGGCCGAGCTCGTCCTTGTCGGAGGCGAGATGCATCTCGATCATCGAATTTTGAACCTTTTGCGCCAGAAAATTTCCGATATTCTGGAAACGAGCTTATGAAGCTTTGTCCGAAACGCAACGATTAATTTTGAACGCAACCGTTCTGAATAGAGCCCGCCTTGTCCCTGCTGACGCTCGACGAAACCCGCCTCGCGCTTGCCCATGACCGGGACTGCGCCCGGATCTATCGGCTGATCCTGAATGGCGAAGCGCATTCGCGCGCCGATATCGGCCGCATCCTGCAGTTGCGCTCGACCAGCGTCTCGCGGGTTGTCGGCGACCTCATCGCGCGCCGCCTCGTCATCGAGGCGCTCAGTGAGGCAAGCGGTCGCGGCAGGCCGCCAGCGATCCTCGTCGCCCATACCCGCCGTATCGGCGCTTCCGTGATCTATGTCTCCAGCCAGTCGCTCTCCGGCGCGCTGGTCGACCTCAACGGCCATCTCGTCGCCGAGCGCCGACGCCCGATTGCCGGCGATGCCGACAATGCAGCGATCGCGGCGGTCATGGCCGAACTGGCGCGCGATCTCCTTGACGCGATGCCGCCGGGCATGAGCCATGCCGGCACAGCCGTCTCGCTCTCCGGGCTGATCGACCTGAAGCAGGGCCAGTGGCTGTTAGCCTCACGCTGGCCGCGCATGCGCGGGCTCGACATCGCCTCCGTGCTCGAACCCGTGGCCGGCCCCATCACGATCTGCCGTAATCTCGACGCCGAATTGCGTGCCCGTGCCGCCCGCGAGCCCGAGAGTTTCGCAGGCGGGACGATCCTGCTGCATTGGGGCTGGGGCGTTGGTCTCGCCTATGCGGTCGACGGCGAACCCTTCGCGCCGACCGGCTCCTTCGGTGAGATCGGCCATTGGCGGCTCGCGGCGCTGTGCGGGCGCCGCTGCGGCTGCGGCAACACCGCCTGCCTCGAAACCGGCGCCGCGCTCTGGTCCCTGCTCCCGGCTCTGCGCCGGCATTGGCCCGATCTCGACCAGGACGAGGTCCGCCTGGCCCGGCAGCTCGCCGGCCTCGACCTGCTCGCCTTGCCGGAGGTCGAAATGGCGACCGAACTGCTCGCCCGCACGCTCGCCAACGCCTGCCGCATGCTCTTCCCGGCCCGCATCGCCATCAGCGGCCCCTTCTCCGCCAACCCGCAGCTCTGGGCCCGGTTCAACACCCTGTTCCGGGCGGAAGGCACCATGGAGGGCTTCGCCGTGCCCGATCTCGCCGGCGTGCCCGCCAGCCATCTCTATGAAATTCACGGCGCCGCCGCGCCTTTACTCAGCCGCGCGACCGAAGCGCTCCTGCTCGAACAGACCTGAATCAAGCGGCTCCCGATGCCGCAGCAAGGTGCCCGCCATGCCGTCGAATCCACTGGCGCCTCGAAATGTGGTACACTAGTATCCCAGTCGGATGCTCCGGATGCCGCTCACGGCATCGCAAAAGAGAGCCGAACCCAGGGAGAGATCATGATCCACCCGACACGTCGCACCGTCATGGCCGGAGCGGCCGGCCTCGCTGCGTTGAAAGCCGGCGGAGCACTGGCGCAAAGCGCCCCCGTCGCCCTCAACATCATCGATGTCGCCGGCAATCTTCAGCTGACCCAGACGGCAATCGAGAAATTCGCCAGAGACGATCCGAAGCTGATCTCGCGCCTGAATTTCTCGCGCGCGCCCTCGCCGGAACTGCCGGCCAAGCTCAAGGCCCAGCAGGCGGCCAACCGCGTCGATATCGACCTCGTGCTGACCGGCCCCGGCGCCATGTCGGACGGCATCCAGCAGGGGCTCTGGGTCGATGTCTGGAAGTCCCACGCCAAGCACCTGCCGAAGCCGGAGGAGGTCTATCACGAGCAGGCGCTGATGATGCAACGCAATTTCGGCCGGAACGAAGGCGTCGCCGTCGTCTAGCGGCATTGGCTGTTCACGCGATGCGGGCGGGCAATGCCGCCGGCGAGCCCCTGACCTATTTCCGCAATCTGGTCGCCGATATCGCCGCCCGCAGCGAAACCGCGATGAGCCAGCGCCACGCCTTCACTGTCTGCCGGCTCGCGCTGGAAGCGCAGGCCAAGGCAGCCTGGCTGCCGGCGCGCCCACAAGCAACCTGAACGCTGTCATCCCGGGCGACCGCAGGGAGACCCGGGATCCATGCCTGAACCTCTGCCGGAAACGCTCCGGCATGGATCCCGGATCGGCGCGGCTTCGTCGCTTGTCCGGGATGACCACGGTGGAATGATTGAATGAAGATGGGGAACGTCTGACATGACACGCAAGCTCGGCATCGCCGTGATCGGGCTCGGCCCCGCTTCCCTGCCGCATTCGAAAAGCCTGCTCGACCTCGCTGGTCGCGCCGAGACGCGCTGGACGGTCAGCCGCACACCGGATCGCGCCAAGGCCTATGCCGCGCAGTTCCCCTTCCCGACCACGACCGATCTCGACGCCGTTCTGGCCGATCCGGCGGTCGATGCCTGCATCGTACTGACGCCCCCGTCGAGCCATCTCGACGTCTCCGCACTCTGCCTTGAAGCCGGCAAGCATGTTCTGGTCGAGAAGCCGCTGGAGCTGACCAGTGAGCGCGGCCAGCGCCTCGTCGATACGGCTCGCCGGACGGCTAAGACCTTCGGTGTGACCCTGCAGCACCGCTTCCGCCCGGCGAGCCTGCGCCTGAAGGCAGCGCTCGAATCCGGCGAGCTCGGCACGATCGAAGCTGCCTTCCTTTCCGTGCCGTGGTGGCGCCCGCAGAGCTACTATGACGAACCCGGCCGAGGCACGCTCAAGCGCGATGGCGGCGGTGTGCTGCTGACGCAGGCGATCCATTCGCTGGACCTGTTCCGCTCGCTCGTCGGAGTTTCCAGGGTCGTCGCAGCACAGGCCCGCACCACCGCCCTTCACCGCATGGAAACCGAGGACTACGTCTCCGCCCTCCTCGAAACCGGCAACGGCGCCCCCGCCACGCTGGTGACGACCACCGCCGCCTATCCCGGCTACCCCGAACGCATCGAGATCACCGGCACCAAGGGCTTCGCCGCCCTGATCGGCGGGCGCCTGCGCCTCGCCTATCTCGACGGGCGCGAGGAGATCGTCGAGGCGGAGGGCTCGACCGGCAGCGGCGCCAACATCATGGATTTCCCGCATGACGCCCACCGCGCCGTCATCGCTGATTTCCTCGATGCGATCGAGCAGGGCCGCGACCCCATCGTCACCGGTGAGGAGGCGCTGGCCTCGCAGAGGCTCGTCGACGACATCCTGAAAGCTGCACGGCAGGGGTGACGCGATCGGTTTCTTGACTTCGAGATGATTTGGATGTGTTGCCGATGATGAAACGCCGTCATTCCGGGCTGGCCCCGGAATCCATCGTAGAGCGCGGAGCCCTATGATGGATTCCGGATCGGCGCCGCTTCGCGGCTTGTCCGGAATGACGCGTATGTTGCTATCCAAATGTCTCCGATAAACGTCGTCCTCGCCTGTGATCTCGGCGGCAGCAGCTTCCGCGCCGCGCTGATCGACGATCGCGGAACGACATTGGCCGAGCATACGGTGCCCGGCCCGGCCCTGCACGACCATCTCGACCGCTCGGAAGTCGCGGCCACGGCGTGGTGGGCGCAACTGCTGGAAGCAGCCGGCAAGCTCGCCGAACAAGCGCCGGAGCCGTTCGCAAGCGTCCAGGGCATCGCGATCTGCGGCGTCACCCGGACACAGGTCTTTCTCGAGCATGACGGGCAGGAACTACGCCCCGCCATGACCTGGAAGGATGCACGTTCCGACGGAATCGCCTCCCGCTTGCGCGAGGCGCTGGCCGATCATCCGGAAGCCCCCCGCATCAACGCCTTCCACCCGCTCGCGCGCCTCGCCTGGTTGGCCGAAAACGAGCCTGAGAACGCCCGCGCGCTCGCTTGCGTGCTTGAGCCCAAGGACTACCTGAACTTTTGCCTGACCAGCCGGCGCGCGAGCGACCCGGTCTCGCTCGCGCGATTGATTGCCTGCACCGAGAACGCCGATGGCCGCTCGGGATTTGATGCCATTGGGCTGCCGCCGGGCGTGATCCCCACGATCCTCGAACCCACTGAGATCGTCGCCTCCGTCCGCGCCGGTCTGCCCACACCCTTCGACAGGCTCGCCGGCGTGCCCGTCTTCTGCGGTTGCAACGATACCTGGGCGGCGGTGGCGGGGCTCGGTGCCCTTCGATCAGGCTATGCCTACAACATCTCCGGCACCACCGAAGTGCTCGGCGTGCTCGGGCCCGATCAGGCCGAAGCCGAGGGGCTGATCTCCGTCGATTGGCGCGGCCTCTGGCATCTCGGCGGCCCCAGCCAGAACGGCGCCGACACAGCCGCCTGGCTCGCCGGCCTGCTCGGCAACACCGGCCCCGTCGGCGAGACCATCGAGCGACTCCTTGCCGGTCCACGTCATCCGCAGCCGCTGCTTTTCCTGCCCTATCTGCAGGGCGAGCGCGTGCCCTATTGGGACCCGAACCTGCGCGGCGCCTTCATCGGGCTCGGCCGCCAGCATGGCCCGACCGATCTCGCCTATGCCGTGCTCGAAGGCGTCGCCTGCCAAAACCGCCTCGTGCTGGAGCGGGCGGAAGGCGCGCTCGGCAACCGCGTCAACGAGATCCGCTTCGGCGGTGGCGCTGCCGCCAATCCGGTCTGGGCGCAGGTCAAGGCCGATATCTGCGGCCGCCCGATTGCAGTCGGCACGGCCAGGGAACCCGGCCTGCTCGGCGCCGCGATCATCGCCTGGACGGGGCTTGGCCGCTTCGCCTCGCTGGAAGCCGCGCAGGGCACGCTTGTTTCGATCGCCCGCCGCTACGAGCCCGCCCCGGCGCGCCGCCCGGCCTATAACGCACTCTACGCCCTCTACCGGCAGAGCGAAGCGGCGCTGGCCCCGATCTCGGCCGATCTCGTCGCGCTGGCGCAGGACACGGCCGCGTTGCCCGGCCTCGCCAACCGGGAAAGCGCGACGTAAAGGACTGATCATGCCGACGATTCGAAGCCGGACGCCGGCGCGCATATGATCGCGAAGAAGGAACGCTGAGCTTGGGCCGCATCGACCCGCGCGAACTGATCGGACGCTACGGCACGGCGCTCGCCGGCCTCGCGCTGATCCTGTTCTTCCTCATCTTCGCGCCGAACTTCGCCAGCACGATGAACATCATCAACGTGCTGAAGGATACGAGCTTCCTGGCCATCCTCGCTCTCGGCTTCGCGCTGGCCTTCACCGTGGCCGAGCTCGACCTCTCCGTCGCGGAGATGGCAAGCCTCGCGGCGGTCGTCTGCGGCTGGCTGGTCCATGCGCAATATCCGCCGGCCGTCGCGGTATCGGCTGCCCTTGGCGTCGGCATCGTGCTGGGCGCGCTGAACGGCTACGGCGTCACCGTGCTGCGCATCCCCTCGCTGATCATGACACTCGGCACCGCGGCCATCGCCAAGGGCTTCGCCTTCATGATCACGCAAGGGGTCGCCTTCGTTGGGCGCTGGCCGGTCGGCTTCACCGGGCTCGCCCGCGGCTACTCCTTCGGCATCCCCAATCTCGTGCTCTGGATGGCGGGCGCGACGCTCTTCGCCTATGGCCTCGTCAAATGGACGCGGACCGGCGCACATATGGTCGCGACCGGCGAGGCGGACGAGGCGGCGCGGCTCGCCGGCATCGCCACGGCCCGGATGAAGCGCATCGGCCTTTTGCTCTCCGGCGTCTTCGCCGGCCTGATGGCCATGCTGCTCGCTGCCAACCTCTCCTCGGCCGCGCCGAACATGGCGGGCGATTACCTGCTCTATGCCATCGCCGCCGTCCTGCTCGGCATGACCATGTTCGAGCCCGGCAAGCCCAACATCCCCGGCACGGTCTTTGCGGCGCTGGTGCTCAAGGTGCTCGGCAACGGCTTGGTGCTGATGGGCGCGCCCTATTACATCCAGGACATCGTGCTCGGCGTCATCATCATCGGCTCGGTCGCCTTCTCGGCCAGCGCGATGAAGAAGGCGGCGTTCAAGGTTTAGGTTCAACGACAACGATCGGAATGAGGGGAGTGGGTTTCATGTTCGGTTTCAGGAAAATGCTGGTGGCCGCCGCCGCGCTAGTCGCGCTCGGCCAGTCCGCGAGCGCCTTCGAGCTCGGCATCATCGGTTTCCAGTTTACATCAGAGACGCATGCGCGCGTCGCCAACGCCGCGGCCGCCGCCGCCAAGGCCAAGGGCTGGAACGTCACGCTGCTGAACTCGGAAGGCGCGCTGCCCAAGCATGCCGAGCAGTTCGACGCGCTGATCGCCAAGAAGGTCGACGCCATCATCATCGCCATGGGCAAGCCGGTCGAGGCCGATGCCCAGTTCAAGGCGGCGAAGGACGCCAAGATCCCGGTCATCACCGTGCAGTCGGGTTCGAGCCCGCATGCGCTCTTCGACATCCAGACCAACGAATACAAGGTCGGCGCCGATGCCGCGCTCTACCTGCTCGGCCAGCTCGGCTACCAGGGCAACATCGTCTCGGCCCGCTTCGACCTCAACGTCGCCTCGCGCATCCGCGGCCGCCTGCTCGACGCCGTCCTCGCCGAGAACCAGGCGGTGAAGGAGCTCGGCAAGTTCTCGATGGCGCGCACCCAGAGCTGGCGCGACGATGTCCGCGCCGGCATGCAGGCGCTGCTCCTGCAGAACCAGGGCAAGATCAATGGCATCTGGGCCTCGTTCGACGGCCAGGCCTATATCATCGACGACCTGCTGCAGGCCCAGGGCGTGAAGAAGGGCCAGATCCCGCTGGTCTCGGTCGATGGCGGCAAGGAGAGCTACGAGCGCATCGCCGATCCGAACTCGACCTTCATGGCGACCGTCGCCGTGCCCTTCGACGAGATGGGCAAGCAGGCGGTCGATGCGATCCAGGCGATCGTCGTCGACAAGAAGCCGAAGGAGAGCATCACCTCCGGCCCCTATCTCTTCACGGAAGCCGTGCTGGTCGACAAGAACAACGTCCAGCAGTTCCTGAAGAAGTGAGGCGTGCTTCCCGCGTCATGGTCGGGCCTGTCCCGACCATCCACGCCTTCGTCGTTCGAGGGCGGTGTTCAAGACGTGGATGCTCGCCACAAGGGCGAGCATGACGGCAGCGCCAGCCATTCGGGCCCATGACGAGCATTGAGGCCATGACCTTAACGACCTCTCCCACCCCCCTCCTCTCGCTGCGCGGCATAGGCAAGGCCTATGGCCCGGTCGTCGCCGTCCGCGATGTCGATCTCGACATCTTCAAGGGCGAGGTCGTGGCGCTCTGCGGCGACAACGGCGCCGGGAAGTCGAGCCTGATTAAGGTGATCTCCGGCGCCGAGGAAGCGACCAGCGGCACGATCAGCCTGCGCGGCAAGCCGGTCACCTTCGCCTCGCCGCATGACGCGCTGGAGAACGGCGTCGCGACGATCTACCAGGACCTCGCGCTGGCGCCGCGCCTCTCCATCGCCCAGAACGTCTTCATGGGCTCGGAATTGACCAAGCCTGTCCTGCTGCCCTTCCTGCGCATCCTCGACAAGAAGAAGATGATCGCGGAATCGCAGCGCTATCTCTCTCAGCTCTCCGCCGCGGTCACCGACATGACGCGGCCGGTCGAGCGCCTCTCCGGCGGCCAGCGTCAGGCGGTCGCGATCTCGCGCGCACTGCGCTGGAACGCCGAGATCATCATCATGGACGAGCCCACCGCCGCGCTCGGCGTCAAGGAAAGCGCGCTCGTCCTCGACCTCATCCGCAAGCTCAAGGCGGATGGGCGCACCGTCATCCTGATCAGCCACAACATGCGCGACGTCGTGGCGTTGGCAGATCGCGTCGTGATCATGGGCGCGGGCCGCAAATACGTGGACCGGCCGCTCGGCGATCTCACTGCCGACGACATCGCCCATATGATCATGGCCGGCAACGCCAAGGCAGCCTGAAGCGATGCGCGAAGCCATCGTCATCGATACCGATCCCGGCCAGGACGACGCCGTCGCCCTGCTGCTCGCCTTCGCCAGCGCCGAGCGGATCGATCTCAGGGCGATCACCACGGTCGCCGGCAATGTCCCGGTCGCGCAGACCACCGCGAATGCCCTGCGCATCCGCGACCTCGCCAGCCGCGACGACATCCCCGTCCATCGCGGCGCCGAAGGTCCGCTGGTCTTCGCTCTCGAAACCGCGGAATTCGTCTGCGGCCCGGATGGGCTCGCTGGAGCCGATCTGCCCCCACCGAAAAGCGAGGCGGCACCCGGCCATGCCGTGCAGGCGATCATCGATATCTGCCGTGCAGCGCCTGCGGAGGGCATCACGCTCTGCCCGCTCGGGCCGCTGACCAATCTCGCCCTCGCCTTCCGGCTGGCGCCGGACATCCTGCCGAAGGTCAAACGCATCGTACTGATGGGCGGCGCCATCGGCCTCGGCAACATCACGCCTGCCGCCGAGTTCAACACCTATGTCGACCCGCATGCCGCAGCGGTCGTGTTCGATTGCGGCCGGCCGATCGTGATGTTCGGCCTCGGCGTCACGCTCCAGGCCATCGCCAACCATGATCAGATCGCCCGCATCGGCGCGCTCGGCAACGCGGCGGGCAAGGCCGTTCACGGCATGCTGACACGTCCACGCCCCGGCGGGCTCGGCTCGAACGGCCATCCGATGCACGACCCCTGCGTCATCGCCTTCCTGCTCTGGCCGGACTTGTTCGAGGGCCGCGACTGCTTCGTCGCGGTCGAGACCGGCGACGGCCCCTTGCGCGGGCGCACGACCATCGACTGGAACGGTCGTCTCAAGCGCGTACCCAACGCCCATGTCGTCTCCGCCGTGAAGGCCCATGACCTGTTCGAGCGGATGATCGAACGCCTCGCCACGCTGCCTTGAGAGACCAGACCATGCCGCATTTCGTCGAAGCGCTGCAGCAGGAAGCGGCGGAAGCCATCGCGCAGATGCAGGAGGCAGCCTTACGCGCCCGCCATGCCCATGCCCGCGCCGAACTGATGCGCCACATGCTGACCACCGCCCGCAAGGTCAAGGACAAGCCGAAGGCCGAGGCTGTCGAGACGGTCGTGCGCGAATGGATGGACGCCTGGAATCTCGGGCGCAGCGACTGGCCGCATATCGCCCGCGAGATGGAGACCTTCACCGCGGCCTTCCATGACTACGCCAATGATCCGAGCGATGCCCATGACACGCGCCTGCGCGAAACCTGCGCCACGCTCGATGCGGTGCTGGAGCAGGAGGGCACCTCGATCTCCGACCAGATGGCCTTCCGCTCGCAATGCGCCCATGGCTGGTGGGAGCAGGTCAAGCCGGTCCCCGCCGACCTGCCCGGCCGCAAGCCGCGCCCCTCCGTGCCGGCGCTTGAATCCGGCAAAGCATTCTGGGAAGCCGGCTGCGCCGATTTTTGCCGCTGAGCAGTTTGCGACGGAAACGCGCCGTCATCCCGGACAAGCCGCGAAGCGGCGCCGATCCGGGATCCATGTCGGAGCGCTTCCCTTGGAGGTTCAGGAATGGATCCCGGGTCTCCGCTACGCTCCGCCCGGGATGACCCGCGATAATCCCGTGCAGTCCGAAGAGCGTTACGGCAGCTGCTGGTTCTCGAAGAAGCCGTCCAGCGGGATCTGGGTCGTCTTTTCGAAATCGTCCATCGCGTCGAGCAGGCGCTGGCGGTAGTTCAAGAGGGCCAGCAGCAATTGCGCCGCGTCGCGCGACAATCCGTAGCGCGCCCAGCTCTCGGAGGTCCGCCGCTCCAGCCCGATCTGGTCGCCGAAGGCCTCGACCGTCTTGAAGCCGAGGCCCTGCACGACCTTGAGCAGCTCTTCGGCCGACATGCGCGGCTTCACGACATGGGAATGCACCCGCTCCAGCATCAGGCGGATATCGGAGGGCCGGAACTGCAGGGAGTTGCGCGCGAACTGCTCGAAATTATTGGCCATGGCGTGTCTCCCGTTCGGCTCCCTCTGTCGCCCTCGCACTGCCGGCCAGCAGGGCCTCCGCAGCGCCTTCATCTGTGATCAGCACCTTCGCCGCGCTCGCCCGCAAGGCCGCGCGGATCGCATGTTCCTTATGGGCACCGCCGGCCGCGATCGCGACGAGGCCGATGCCCCTGAGATCGGCCGGGCTCACCGCCATGATACGCCGGTTCACCGGATGGTCCACCAGCTCGCCCTCGGCATCGATGAAATGGCAGACGAGATCGCCGACCGCTCCGGCCTCCTTCAGGCCCGCCAGATCCGATTGCGGCAGGAGCCCCTCACGGAACAGCGTCGAATCCGGCACGAGATCGCCGACGCTGACCAGCGCGACATCCGCCGCCCGTGCCCGGTCGAGCAGGTCCCGCAAGCTCGGCTCGCGCCAGAGGGCATCGCGGATTTCGGCGTTCGAGACGAAGACCGGCGCCGTCAACTGGAAGCAGTCGGCCCCGAACATGTCGGCGACGCGGCGCGCCACCGCCGAAGGATTGATACTGCGCGAATGGGTGAGGCCGCCCAATAGCGAGACCACCGACATCGCCTCGACCTGACGCGGCTGCATGCCCCGGAGCGCCAGATGCAAGGTCTGCCCCCAGCCGACGGCCAGTGACATGTTGTCGGTCAGCTTGTCCGAGAGCCAGAGGCCGGCGGCATAGCCGACGAGCGCCGATACGCTGGCCGCATCGCGCGCCGCCGGCACCACCACCGCCTCCTTCAGGCCGAAGGCGGTGACGAGGCCGCGCTCAAGACCCGCCTGCCGGGCCGAGCGCGCATCGATCCTGATCTTGACCAGCCCTTCGGAGCGCGCCGCCGCGAGCATGCGGATCACCTTGATCCGGCTCAGCCCCAGCGCCTCGGCGATCTGCTCCTGGGTCAGGCCCTCGACATAGTAGAGCCATGCAGCCCGGACTTTCGCCTCCGCGACCGGCACCTCGCCCTGGATCTGTCCTGCTCCGAATGCGTCTTCCACGAGCGCTCCCTGCCGCACCGCCTCGGGCACTTGCACCAGCATCACCGCATCGCGAGGTCCAAGGCAACCCGTTTGAACATCTGTGCGCTTGACAGGACGAATGACATGTTCTTTTGTTCCTATATAAGAACATATGTCCTAGGGAGTGACATAACGATGGCCGCGATCCAGCCGCAGCCGCCTTTGGGCGCGCCCGTCGCCGGCCTGTCCCTGGCCGAAGCTCTCGAAATGCGTGCCAAGGCCGGCAAGCCGGTCCG
Source organism: Allobosea sp. FG18 (assembly GCF_057809495.1). NCBI lineage: Bacteria > Pseudomonadati > Pseudomonadota > Alphaproteobacteria > Hyphomicrobiales > Alloboseaceae > Allobosea > Allobosea sp. FG18. The sequence continues at coordinate 60,284 of NZ_JBMDKB010000013.1, read as the reverse complement.
CGTCGGCCTGATCGGCGCCGGCCAGATGGGCACCGACATCGTCGTCCAGATTTCGCAGATGACCGGCATCGAGATCGCCGCGGTCGCCGATATCGCGCCGGATCGCGTTTCGGAGGCCGCCGCGCTCGCCGGGCGCAAGGGCGAGGTCGACAATGTCTCCGACGAGGCCGGGCTCGATGGCGCCCGCCGCAAGGGCCGCATCGCCGCCACGACCTCGCTCGACCTGATCTGCCGCTCGCCCCATGTCGACGTCATCATCGACGCCACCGGCAATCCCGAGGCCGGTTCGCGCGTCGCGCTGACGGCCATCGCCGCGCGCAAGCATATTGTGATGATGAATGTCGAGGCCGACATCACCATCGGCTCCTATCTCGCGGTCGAGGCGGCGAAGGCGGGCGTCGTCTACACGCTCGGCGCCGGCGACGAGCCCGCCGCCGCGATGGAGCTGATCAATTTCGTCCGCGCCATGGGCTATCCGGTGGTCGCCGCCGGCAAGGGCAAGAACAACCCGTTCCGCATCGACGCCGTCCCGGCCGATTATGTCGAGGAAGCCACGCGCCGGAACATGAACCCGCGCATGCTCGTCGAATTCGTCGATGGCTCGAAGACGATGGTCGAGATGGTCGCCATCGCCAATGCCTGCGGCTTCGTGCCGGATATCCCCGGCATGCACGGCCCGGCCGCGCCGAAGGACGAGTTGCAGAACTATTTCTGCCCGAAGGAGGAAGGCGGCCTGCTCTCGCAGAAGGGCGTCGTCGATTTCTCCGTTGCCAAGGGCGTCGCGCCCGGCGTCTTCGCCGTCGCCGAGATGCGCCATCCCCGCGTCCGCGAGCGGATGAGCGACCTGCATCTCGGCCCCGGTCCCTATTATTCCTTCTTCCGGCCCTATCACCTGACGAGCCTGGAAGTGCCGCTCTCGGCCGCCGCCGCGACGATCTTCAACCAGAGCCATATGCGCCCGCTGCCGGTGCCGACCTCCGAGGTCGGCTGCGTCGCCAAGCGCGATCTCGCCGCCGGCGAGACGCTCGATGCCATCGGCGAATACGGCTATCGCGGCTTCGCTCTCTCCCGCGCCGATGCACAGGCGCGCAAGGCCCTGCCGATCGGCCTCGCCCAGGGCGCGACCATGACCCGCCCCGTCCGCAAGGGCGAGCTGATCACGCTGGCCGACGCCACCCCCGACGAACGGCTGAAGATCGTCGAGGTGCGCCGCGCCCAGGACGCGATGATCGCCGCGCTGACCTCCGGAGCCCAGGCATGAGCGCTGACCAGAAGCCGAACCAGCGGCCCGAGCTCGCCGCCCTCGACGATACGACGGTGGCGCAGGCGCTGACCCGCATGCACCTGATCCGCAAGTTCGAGGAGGCGGCCGAGGCGAGCTACATGCGCGGCCTGATCCACGGCACGATGCATCTCTCGATCGGGCAGGAGGCGAGCGCCGTCGGCACGACGCTGCCGCTCGAAGCCCATGACTACATCCTCTCGACCCATCGCGGCCATGGCCACTGCATCGCCCGCGGCGCCGAGCCGAAGCTGATGTTCGCGGAATTCTTCGGCAAGGAGACCGGCTACTGCAAGGGCCGCGGCGGCTCGATGCATATCGCCGATGTCGAGGGTGGCAATCTCGGCGCCAACGGCATCGTCGGTGGCGGCCTGCCGATCGCGGTCGGCGTCGGCATGAGCATCAAGGCGCAGAAGAACGGCCGGGTCTGCATGGTCTTCTTCGGCGACGGCGCTTCGAACGAGGGCGCCTTCCACGAGGCGCTGAACATGGCCTCGATCTGGAAGCTGCCGGTCGTCTTCGTCTGCGAGAACAACAAATACGGCATGTCGATGGATATCGGCCGCGCCATGGCGGTGGCAAACGTCGCCGACCGCGCGGCGGCCTATGGCATGCCCGGCCATTGCCTCGACGGCAACGATCTCGCCGGCGTCGCGGCCGTCGCGAAGATCGCGATCGCGCGCGCCCGCTCCGGGGAAGGCCCCTCGCTGATCGAGTGCAAGACCTATCGCTGGCGCGGCCATTCCAAGAGCGACCGCAATCTCTACCGCTCCAAGGAAGAGATCGAGGAATGGCGCAACCAGGACCCGATCCGGCGGCTCGAGGACGAACTCAAGGCACATGACCGCTTCGACGCGGCCGCGCTGATGAAGCTCGAAGAGGATGCCCAGCGCGACATCGACGCCGCCGTCGAGTTCGCCCGCGCCTGCCCGGACCCCGATCCGAAAGACCTGACCCGTGACGTCTATGCTCTCTGACACGCTCGAAGCCGTGAGCGAGATCCGCGAACTCTCCTACGCCGAGGCCGTGCGCGAGGCGCTCGGTCAGGCGATGGAGGCCGACGAGCGCGTCTTCCTGTTCGGCGAGGATGTCGGCGTCTATGGCGGCGCCTTCGGCGTTTCCGGCGATCTCGTCCATCGCTTCGGCACGGAGCGCGTGATCGACACGCCGATCAGCGAGCTCGGCATTGCCGGGGCCGCGGTCGGCGCCGCGATCACCGGCATGCGCCCGGTGCTGGAGATCCAGTTCTCGGATTTCGTCACGCTCGCGATGGAGCAGCTCGTCAACCAGGCGGCCAAGATCCGCTTCATGTTCGGCGGCAAGGCGAGCGTCCCGATGGTCGTGCGCCTGCCCGGCGGCTCGGGCACGGGTGCCGCCGCCCAGCACAGTCAGAGCCTCGAAGCCTGGTTCGCCCATGTGCCGGGCCTGAAGGTGCTGCAGCCGAGCACGCCGCACGACGCCAAGGGCATGCTGCTCGCGGCGATCGACGACCCCAACCCCGTGCTGATCTTCGAGCACAAGCTGCTCTACAAGACCAAGGGCCATGTCCCGGCCGAGGCCTATCGCGTGCCGATCGGCCAGGCCGCGATCCGCCGCGAGGGCACGGACGTCACCATCGTCGGCTCCTCGATCATGGCTCGCAAGGCCGAGGCCGCGGCCGAGCGCCTGGCCAGCGACGGCATCTCGGCTGAGGTGATCGACCTGCGCTCGATCCGCCCGATCGACTTCATCACCATCGCCGAGAGCGTGCGCAAGACGCATCGCCTGCTGGTCGTCTACGAGGGCGTGAAGACCATGGGCATCGGCGCCGAGATTTCGGCGATGATAGCCGAGAGCGAGGTTTTCGACTTCCTCGATGCGCCGATCATCCGGCTCGGCGGCGCGGATGCGCCGATCCCCTACAATCCGGTTCTGGAGAAGGCGGCCGTCCCGCAGGAGGACGACATCGTCACCGCCGCCACCAATCTCGTCCGCCGCGGGGAAGCCTGATGCCCATCGAGGTCATCCTTCCCAAGGTCGACATGGACATGGAGACGGGCACGATCGAGGCCTGGCATGTCAAGGAAGGCGACCAGGTCCGTCAGGGCGACACCATCTTCGAGATCGGCACCAACAAGGCCGTGATGGAGGTCGAGGCCCCCGCCACAGGCGCGATCCGAAACATCAAGGCCGAGACCGGCGTGCCGATCTCGGTCGGAACACCCGTTGCGTGGATCTACCTCGACGGTGAGGCCGCCACCACACCGTCCGAGCCGGCAGCCGCTGCGGCTACCGTGGCGGCTGCCACATCCCTTTCGAAGACCGAGGCGCCGGCCGCGCCAGCGATTGCGGTCGCACCGACCTCGTCCGGCCTGCGCGCGACCCCGCTCGCCCGCCGCATCGCCCGTCAGAACGGCCTCGACCTCAAGACCGTGGCCGGCACTGGCCCGCGCGGACGCGTCAGTGAGGCCGACGTGAAGCGCCATCTGGAGCAGCGGCCGCGCTGCGCTCCCGCACAGGAAGTGCGCCCCGCACCGGCTCCATCGGCGAATGCCTCCGAAGGTCGCCTGCAACCCTTCTCCGCGATCCGCCGCATCGTCGCGAACCGGCTCTCCGAGAGCATGCGCACCGCGCCGCATTTCTATCTGACATCCGAGATCGAGATGAGCGCCGCCCGCGACCTGCTCGGCCGCCTCACCAAACGTCACGAACGCACCGGCGCGCCCAAGCCCAGCCTCACCGTCCTGATCGCCCGCGTCGCCGCCCGCATCCTGCGCGATCACCCGGTGATCAACGCCTCCACCGAGGGCGAGGCTACCCGCTTCCACGAGCGCATCGATATCGGCATCGCCATGGAGCGCGACGGCGAACTCGTCGTGCCCGTGCTGCGCGATGCCGGCAGCATGGACATGCCGGCCATGACCCGCGAATTCGCGAGGCTCCGCGAGGGTATGGCGAAGCGCACGCTGACCCCGGCCGAGCTCGGCGGCGGCACCTTCACCATCTCCAATCTCGGCATGTACGGCGTCGACTCGTTCACCGCGATCATCAACCCGCCGCAGGGCGCAATCCTCGCGGTCGGCCGCACCGTCGACAAGCCCGTCGGGCGCGATGGTCAGATCGTGCTCAGGCCGATGGCGAACTTCACGCTGTCCTCGGATCACCGCATCGTCGATGGCGTCGCGGCGGCCCGTTTCATGGCCGATCTGCGCGAGGCCCTTGAAAACCCCGAGCTGCTTCTGTGAAGGAAGATATCGTCGGTCGCCGCGCCGCGGATGACCGGCACGAGATGACGATCTGACACGAAGATCGACCGGCGCATTTGGCGTAAAGGTCGGCATCGCGACAACGGAGGAGACAAGACCATGACCCTGACACGACGCCGCTTCGCCCGGCACGGCCTGATGATGACCGCTGCCGCCGCCCTGCTTGCCGCCGCGCCCGCCTTCGCGCAGGCCCCCACGGGCAAGCTCGTGCTCTACACCTCGCAGCCGGAGAAGGACGCGACCCAGACCGTCGCGGCCTTCAAGAAGGCCTATCCCAATATCGAGGTCGACATCTTCCGCTCCGGCACGACCGAGGTGATGGGCAAGCTCGCCGCCGAGATCTCGGCCGGCCAGCCCGGCGCCGACGTGTTGCTGATCGCGGATGCCGCGAGCATGGAGATCCTGAAGGCCCAGAAGCAGCTCCTCGCCTATCCCGGTGCCAAGACCGACGGCTTCCAGCCCGGCTCCTTCGACGCCGACAAGACCTATTTCGGCTCGAAGCTGATCACCACCGGCATCGCCTACAACACCGCCGCCAAGGAGAAGCCGACCTCCTGGACCGATCTCGACAAGCCCGCCTACAAGGGCCAGATCGCGATGCCGAGCCCGCTCTATTCCGGCGCTGCCGCGATCATGCTCTCGACCATGACGGCAAGGCCCGATCTCGGCTGGAAGCTGTTCGAGGGGCTTAAGGCCAACGGGGCCGTCGCCGTGCGCGGCAATGGCGCCGTCCTGAAATCCGTCGCCAGCGGCGAGAAGTCCTACGGCGTCCTCGTCGACTTCATGGCCTACAACGCCAAGAAGCAGGGCTCGCCGATTGATTTCGTCTTCCCGAAGGAAGGCGCGCCGGCCGTGACCGAGCCCGTCGCCATCCTGAAGTCGACCAAGAACGAGGCCGCCGCCAAGGCCTTCGTCGACTTCATCCTCTCCGATAACGGGCAGAAACTGGCGCTCTGGATGGGCTATATCCCGGCCAAGCCCAGCATCGGCTCCCCGTCCTGGCTGCCGGAAGGCACCAAGATCAACGTCATGGCCTCCGATATTGCGGCCGTGGTCAAGGCGACCGAGGCCGACAAGGCCCGCTTCGCCACCATGTTCGGCAACTGAGACCGGACGCGGTGCGCATGTCTCTCGCCGATCCCGCGACGCTGCGCACGCGCGTCGAGGAGACGGGCCTCCTCTGGGGGCTCGTCGGCCTCGTCGCGCTCCTGTCGCTGCTGCCGATCGGGCGCCTGATCGTCGAGGGCCTCGCCCCCGGCGGCCAGCTCTCGGCGACGGCGCTCGGCAAGGTCATGGCGAGCCCCGCGACCTGGACAGCGACCTGGAACAGCCTCACCACCGCCATCGCCGGCACGATTCTCGCGACGCTGATCGGCGGCACGGTCGCGCTGCTCGCGACGCTGACCGATATCCGCGCCCGCAACGCCTTCACCTTCTGCTTCGTCCTGCCGCTAATGATCGCGCCGCAGGTCACGGCCTTGGCCTGGCTTCAGCTCTTCGGCCCGTCGAGCACATTGCTCAAGCTGATCGGGATGGCGCCGCCGCTCGGCAGCCGCAACCCGCTCTACTCGCGCGAGGGCATCATCCTGCTGCTCGGGCTGCAATATGCGCCGCTGGTCTTCCTGACCCTGCGCGCCGGCCTGCGCGCCCTGCCCAAGGAGCTGATCGAGGCTGGCCTCGCCGCGGGCGCAAGCCCGCTGACCGTTCTGCGCACCGTCGTCCTGCCCCTGATGACACCGCCGCTCGTCGCCGGCATCGCGCTCTGCTTCGTCTCCAGCCTCGGCAATTTCGGCATTCCCGCCTTTCTCGGCATTCCCGGCAATTTCCTCGTCCTGCCGACGCTGATCTACCAGCGTCTTTCAGGTCTCGGTCCCGGCGTGCTCTCCGAGGTCGCGATCCTCTCCCTGCTGATCGGCGTGATCGCGATGGCCGGCATTCTCCTGCAGGACCTGATGCTGCGCCGGCGCGATTTCCGGATCACCACGACATCGAGCGCGGCGCGCCCCTTCGAGCTCGGCCGCTGGCGCCGCCCGGTCGAAATCGGGCTGTGGGCCTTCGCGATCCTCGTGCTCGCGATGCCCTTCCTCGGCCTGCTCTCGACCTCGCTGATCCCCGCCTTCGGCGTGCCGCTCAATGCCAAGACCGCGACGCTCGCCAATTACGCCTATGTGCTGTTCGAGCACGCCGCCTCGAAGCGCGCCTTCGTCAATTCCTTCCTGATGTCGGCGGGAGCCGCGACCCTGATCGTGCTGATCTGCGTGCCGCTCGGCTATTTCATCGTCTGGAAGAAGTCCCGCGCCCTGCGCCTGCTCAATCTCGCGGCCGAACTGCCCTACGCGATGCCCGGCGTCGTGCTCGCCATCGCCGCGATCCTGCTCTTCCTCAAGCCGCTGCCGGTGCTGAACGTCTCGCTCTACAACACGATCTGGATCATCGTCTTCGCCTATCTCGCGCGCTTCCTCGTGCTGGGCCTGCGCCCCGTGATCAGCGGCTATCTCCAGATCGACCGCACGCTGGAGGAGGCCGCCCAGATCGCCGGCGCCGGCCTGCCGCGCCGCCTCGTCACCATCATCTTCCCGCTGGTCGCACCGGCCGCCGTCGCGGGCGCGCTGCTGGTCTTCCTCACCGCCTTCAACGAGCTCACCGTCTCGGCCCTGCTCTGGTCGTCCGGCGCGGAAACGCTCGGCGTCGTCGTCTTCTCCTTCGAGCAGGGCGGCGATTCCACCTATGCCTCGGCGCTGGCCGCCGTGACCGTGCTCGTAACGATCGGCCTGATGGCCTCCACCACCCTCTTCGCCCAGAAACTGCCCCAGGGAGTCCTGCCGTGGCGCGACTGACCATCGACCGCGCGCAGAAGCGCTTCGGCTCCTATCTCGCGCTCGACGACGTCTCGATCGCGGTCGAAGACGGCGAGTTCCTCGCCGTGCTAGGCCCCTCCGGCTGCGGCAAGACCACGCTGCTGCGCCAGATCGCCGGCTTCGACAAGCTCGACGGCGGCCAGATCCGCATCGGCGACCGTCTGGTCTCTTCGGCGCAGACCCATATCCCGCCGGAGCATCGCAAGCTCGGCATCGTCTTCCAGTCCTATGCGCTCTGGCCGCATATGACGGTGGCGGAGAACGTCGCCTATGGGCTCACCGTCGCCGGCGTGCGCGATCCCGAGCGAGCCAAGCGCGTCGCCGCCGCGCTCGACCTCGTCGGGCTGAAAGGCTTCGACGAGCGCCGGCCGGGCCTGCTCTCCGGCGGCCAGCGCCAGCGCGTCGCACTCGCCCGCTGCCTCGTCACCGAGCCCTCGCTGGTGCTGCTCGACGAGCCGCTCGCCAATCTCGACGTCCACTTGCGCGCCTCGATGGAGGAGGAGTTCTCCCGCTTCCACGAGCGCACCGGCACGACCATGGTCTACATCACCCATGATCAGGCCGAGGCCATGGCGCTGGCCGACCGCATCGCCGTGATGGATCGCGGCCGCCTGCTCCAGCTCGCCACGCCCTCGCTGCTCTATCGCGAGCCGGCCAACGTGACCGTCGCCGGCTTCATCGGCGAAGGCATGGTGCTGCCGGCGACCATCCTGTCCGGGCCGCAGGCAGGCCATTGCAAGGTCAGCGTGCTCGGCATCGAGGCCGTCGTGCGCTGCCGGCCCGATCAGGCCGTCACCAATCAGGCAAAGCTCTGCCTGCGCGCCCGCGATATCGGCATCGCGGCAACCGGACAGGACGGCCTCCCGGCCACGGTCGAGCGCCTGTCCTATCAGGGTGGTTTCTTCCGCATGGAGGCGCGCCCCGCCAGCAACCAGGACATCGTCCTGCATCTCGACGCGGACGAGCCCGCCCCGGCTCAGGCCGGCGAAGCCATCCGCATCGCCATCAGCGACGGCTGGATCATCCCGGAGAGCGTCTCCCTGGACAAGGCTGCGTGAGACCGGCGACATGAAACTGAGGATTCATGGCGGGGTCGGCGAGAAGGGCCGGACCTGCATCGGCGTCGAGCACGCCGGGACCCGGCTCCTGCTCGATATCGGCGTCGACACCAGCGCGCGGGGCGCCACCTACCATCCGGCGATCACGCGGGCCGAGCTTGAGCGCATCGACGCGATCATCGTCACGCACGCGCATGAGGACCATGTCGCGGCACTCGGCTGGTGCCTCGCCAACGGCTTCTCCGGCCGCATCCTGATGACCGCGGAATCCGCCGCCGAAACGGATGCTACACTGGCCGCCTATGCGACGCCCGAGGAACGGAGCCTCGCCCGGCAAGCTCCCGTCGAGATCATCGCGCCCGGCGCGGATTTCGCCATTGGCCCGATCGCGATCCGCACCGGTCGCAGCGGCCATGTCGTCGGCGGCATCTGGTGCCACCTGAGCGCAGGCGGCCGCAGGCTCGGCTATTGCGGCGATGTCGTGCCGGATAGCCCGGTCTTCGCCATGGACGCCCTGCCGCCTTGCGACCTGCTGCTGGTCGATGCCTCCTATGGCGCCGATCGCATCCCCGCCGTCGAACGTGGCGCCGCCATCAAGCGCTGGCTCGCAACCCATCCACAAGGCGCCGTCCTGCCGACGCCGCTCTCCGGCCGCTCAGTCGAGCTGATCGGACTGATCGACACGCCCATCGCCATTCACCCCTCGATGCGCGAGGCGCTGGCCCAGCAGATCGCGGCCACCGCCTGGCTGAGGCCCGGCGTCGCCGATATCCTCTCGGCCCGCTTCGCCGAGGCGCTGCTCTGGGAGGAGGGACAATCGCTCCCCGCCGCCGCCCTGCTCGTCGATGACGGCATGGGGCTTGCCGGTCCCTCCAAGGTCGCACTCGAGCAGGCCCGCCGCGAACGTTATCCCATCCTGCTCACCGGCGGCATTCCCAAGGGCAGCCCGGCCGATCTCATGCTGGCCGCAGGCGAAGCCGAATGGCTACGCTTCCCGACCCACCCGACTCTGCCCGAGAATATCGCGATCGCGGCGGCAAGCGGTGCCGGCCGCATCCTCGCCCATTCCTGCGATGCCGCGACCGCCGCCACGCTGGCTGCCGATATCCCCAAGCTCGTCACGGGTCTCAAGCCCGGCGACGCCATCGAGATCTGAAGCATTTTCAAGCGAAGTGGGTACCGGTTCGCGTGAAGAAAATGCGGCAAAACAGAAGTCTGACCATGCGCATCCTCATCGCCAATGACGACGGCATCGACGCTCCCGGCATCGCCCTCCTGCGCCAGGCTGCCGCGCGCGTCGCCTCCGATATCTGGGTCGTCGCGCCCGAGCGGAAATGGACAGCCGCCAGCCACCATCTCTCCTTCGACAAGGAACTGACGCTCAGCAAACGCGAAAGCCAAGTCTACGCGCTGAACGGCACCCCGGCCGACTGCGTCGTCGCGGCGATGACCGTGCTCTTCCGCGATGGCGGGCAGCCCGATCTCGTGCTTTCCGGCGTCAATGACGGGCGCAACGCCGCCGAGGACGCCGCCTATTCCGGCACGCTCTCGATCGCCCGCGAGGCGAGCTTCTGGAACCTGCCAGCCATCGGCTTCTCCCGGACCAAGGGCGGCACCTCCGAAGAGCGCGACGTCGCGGCGCTCGCTGCCCTGATCGAGAATCTCTGGCGGACGCGCGCGCAATGGACCCGCGAGGGCACGTTCCTGAGCGTCAATCTGCCGAAGGAACTGCCGACCGAGGTCGGCCTCGCCGGCATCGGTCGCGACAAGATCGCGGGCGCGGCGGATATCGTCTCGGAAGAAGGCGACAAGATCGTCTGGCGCATCCGGCGCGGCCGGCCGCATACGAGTCGTCCCGGCGACGAGAACAGCCTGATCGATTCAGGCCGCATCGCCATCGTCCGCCATTGCTGGAGCGATGGCGCTCCGCTCGATGCGGAGTATGCCGTCGAGCTCAACGCGGTACTGAAGCAACCTGCGGGTTAAACTCACCCTGGTTCACAGAAACGCGGGTCATCCCGGACGCAGCGGAGCGGAGATCCGGGATGACGGCGTGGTTCCGAGTCAGGGCAACTCGGCTCACCCCTCCAGAAACTGCATCCGGTGCAGCCGGGCATAGGCGCCATCGCGCGCCAGCAATTCGTCATGGCTGCCGGTCTCGACGACCTTGCCCTCGTCCATGACGACGATCATGTCGGCCTCGCGGATGGTGGAAAGCCGGTGCGCGATGACGATGGTCGTGCGCCCCTTCATCAGCGACGCCAAAGCTTGCTGGACCAGCCGCTCGGATTCGGTGTCGAGCGCGCTCGTCGCCTCGTCGAGCAGCAGGATCGGCGCGTTCTTCAGGATCGCGCGGGCGATCGCGACCCGCTGGCGCTCGCCGCCCGAGAGCTTGTGGCCGCGCTCGCCGACCGAGGCGTCGTAGCCACCCGGCATCGCCATGATGAAGTCATGCGCGGCAGCAGCCTTCGCCGCGGCGACGATCTCGTCCTCAGAGGCTTCCGGCCGCCCGAAGGCGATATTCGCCCGTACGCTGTCGTCGAACAGCACGACATCCTGGCTGACCACGCCGACCTGCCGGCGCAGGCTCCTGAGCGTGACGTTGCGCAGGTCCTGCCCGTCGATCTCGATCCGGCCCTCGGTCGGGTCGTAGAGACGCGGCACCAGCGCGAGCAGCGTCGATTTGCCCGAGCCCGAGCGGCCGACCAGCGCCATCGTCTTGCCACCCTGCGCGACGAGATCGATCCCCTCCAGCGCGCGCTGGTCCTCGCGATAGCGGAAGCGCAGATGGCGGAAGGCGACCTCGCCGGCCCCGACCGCAAGCGGCTTCGCGTCGGGCCTGTCGAGCACCTGCGGCTTCTCGTCCATCAGCGCGTAATAGCGCTTCAGCGAGGCCCCGGCCTCCTGGACGATGGCGTTGAGATTGCCGAGCGAGCGCATCGGCTGGGCCGCGAGCAAGAGCGCCGAGACATAGCCGGTGAAATCGCCGACCGTCGAATTGCCGGAGGTGATGCGCACGCCGATGGCGGCAAGCACACCCGCGACCGCGATGCCGCCGCCGACCTCGAGCAGCGGATCGAGCCGCCCGCGCGCATTGGCCGCCTTCATCTTCAGCGCCCGGATCGCCTCGAAGGCGTTGGCGGCGCGACCCTTCAGATAGGGTTCGAGCCGATCGGTCTTGGCGACGCGGGCGCCCTGCAGGCTCTCGGTGACGAGATTCGCCATCAGGCCGGTCTGTTCCTGCTGGGAACTGGCCATGCGCCGGAGCTTGCGGCCGATCTTGCCGATCGGATGGGCGATCACCGGCGCGATCAGGAGCACGACCAGCGTCATCTGCCAGTCGATCCAGATCAGCGCGCCCACCAGCGCGATGGCGGTGACCACGTCGCGGATGGCGATATTGACGATGCGGGTCAGCGCTTCCTTGACGAAGGTGAAGTCTGTGGTGAAGCGCTGGGTGAGCGAGGCCGGGTTCTCGCGCTGAAGCTGCGCGAGGTCCGCATCGATCAGATGGCCGTAGAGCGCCGTCTGCATGTTCGCCTCGATGCGGCTGACGACCTTGTTGGTCATCACCGTCTGGGCGAGCAGCGAGAAGCCCTTGATCGCGGTGACGATCACGACGACGGTCGCGACCGCATTGATGACGCCGATATCGTAGCCGATCGACTTCGAGACCAGCCGCTCCATGCGCCGGACGAAGCCGGTCGATTCGGCCGTCAGCGGATCGGCGAAGGCGTCGAACGCCGCCTTGATCAAGAGCGGATAGAAGCTCGTGGTCACCGCGATGACCACGACGAGGCCGAGAATCATCAGCATTTGCGGGAGATAGGAGCTGATCTGCTCGCGCCAGACACGGGCAAAGAGCGCGAGGGTATCGTCGGTGACGCGGCCGATCTTCATGCCGGGGGCCTATCATGGCCGCCCCGCAAGCGCCACTGGCGCATGCCCGGGCGCGAAAGAGGGGCCTTGCTACGGACACGAAGCTGTCTTCCCATGGCCACAACCGACTCAGGAGACCTCATGCCGCTTTCCCCGCCGGCCCAGCCCGGCCAGAGCTTCGCCGAGATCGAAACCCCCGCCCTCGTGCTCGATCTCGACGCGTTCGAGCGCAATCTCGTCGCCATGGCGGCCTTCACCCAGGCCCATGGCATCCGGCTCCGGCCCCATGCCAAATCGCATAAGAGCCCGGAGATCGCGCTGCGCCAGATCGCCCATGGCGCGGTCGGGCAGTGCTGCCAGAAGGTCGGTGAAGCCGAGGTGCTGGTCGCGGGCGGCGTCGGCGACGTTCTGGTCACCAACGAGATCGTTGGCGCGGCCAAGCTGGATCGTCTCGCCCGCCTTGCCCGTACCGCGAAGATCGGCCTCTGCGTCGACCATCCCGACGGTGTGCGCGAGGCGGCGGAAGCGGCGGCGCGCAACGATGTGACGCTCGATGTCTATGTCGAGATCGATGTCGGCGGCCGGCGCTGCGGCGCCGCGCCCGGCGAGGCAGCGGTCCGTCTGGCAGAGGCGATCGCGCGCTCCAACACGCTGCGTTTCGCCGGTATCCATGCCTATCACGGCTCGGCCCAGCACATGCGCTCGATCGACGAGCGCCGCGAGGCGATCGAGCGTGCAGGCCTCGCCGCCCGCAACACGGTCGAACGGCTCAAGCATCACGGCCTGCCCTGCGAGATCGTCACCGGCGCCGGCACCGGCACCCACGAACTGGAGACCCAGTCCGGCATCTGGAACGAGATCCAGCCGGGTTCCTACATCTTCATGGATGCCGATTACGCCCGCAACCGGCAGGCCGACGGCACGCCGTTCCGCAGCTTCGAGCACGCGCTCTTCGTCCTCGCCGGCGTGATGAGCAAGCCGGTGCCGGATCGTGCCGTGGTCGACGCCGGCCACAAGGCTGCGGCGGTCGATTCCGGCATGCCCGTGCCCTTCCGCCGCGAGGGGTTGATCTACACGAAACCCTCGGACGAGCACGGCGTCCTGACCGGCGATCCGGTCGCGGTGCCGCATCGCGGCGACCGCCTGCTGCTGATCCCCGGCCATTGCGACCCGACGGTCAACCTGCACGACTGGTATGTCTGCGTCCGCGGCCTGCACGGGCCCGACGCCCATGTCGAGGCACTCTGGCCGGTCGCTGCACGCGGTGCCCTGACCTGAACGGACGATGCTCGCCGAGCTTGTCCTGAGCCTGGTCACACCGGCCACGCGGATGACCCGCCGGCTCGGCCTCGTCGGGGAGAGCGTCGCGCTCTGGGCGCGCGGCAACCGGCAGCACCGGGCCTGGAATCCACATCACGAGCGCTGTCGCGCCGTGGTGACAGGGGTCGTGGCAGAGCTGCCGCGGCACCGCAAGGTCGTGGTCCTTGGCTCGGGCTTGTTGCGCGACATCCCGCTCGAGCTGCTCTGCCGGCGTTTCGAGCAGATTCTGCTGGTCGATGCCGTCCACCTGCCGCAGATCCGGTTGCGCATGCGCTTCCGGCCCAAGGTCACGCTCCTGACCCGCGACCTCACCGGCCTCATGGGCTGGCTTGCCGAAGAAGAGGGCGAACGTATCGATCCGCTGGCCGACCTGATCGCCGACCCGGCCGTCGATCTCGTCATCTCCGCCAATCTGATGTCGCAGCTCGCCTGGCCGGTCGAGGACTGGCTGGACGATCATCCCGCTCGTGCGGGGCAGCTCCCGGCCGGCCTGCCCGCGCAATGCGTAGCCTGGCATCTCGCGGACCTCCGCCGCTTCCCCGGCCGTGTCGTCTTGCTCAGCGATGTCGAGATGATCGAGCGTGACCGGGCGGGCGCGGTCACCGACCGCTTCGACCTGACGCGCGGCGTCGCGCTACCCGCGCCGGATGAGAGCTGGGATTGGCCGGTCGCGCCCTTCGGCGAGGCCCAGCGCGACCGCGAAAGCATCCATCGGGTCGGCGCCTGGCGGAATTTCCGCTAAGGCGCCGGCTTGGCCTTACGGCCGCCAGCCGGTCTCCTCGACCGGAGCGTTCTCGCGCTCCTCATCGCGGCGGGCCTCCTCGACGATGGCGAAGAGCGCGCGCAGCGCCGCATCGACGCCCTCGCCCGACGCCGCCGAGAGGATGATCGGCATGCGCTTTGCCGCCCGCTTCAGGCGCGCGACCTGCTCCTTGAGCACTTCCGGCGTCAGCGCATCGACCTTGGAGAGCGCGACGATCTCCGGCTTCTCGGCCAGTCCCTCGCCATAGGCCTCCAGCTCCTCGCGCACGGTCTTGTAGGCCTTGCCGGCATGCTCGCTGGTGCCCTCGACCAGATGCAGCAGCACGCGGCAGCGCTCGATATGGCCGAGGAAGCGGTCGCCAAGGCCATGGCCCTCATGCGCGCCCTCGATCAGGCCGGGAATATCGGCCAGCACCATCTCACGCCCGTCCACGCGCACGACGCCGAGGCCGGGATGCAGGGTGGTGAACGGATAATCGGCGATCTTGGGCTTCGCCGCCGTGACGGTGGCGAGGAAGGTCGACTTGCCGGCATTGGGCAGGCCGACGAGGCCGGCATCGGCGATCAGCTTCAGGCGCAACCAGACCCAGCGCTCCTCGCCCGGCAGGCCGGGATTGGCATGGCGCGGCGCCTGGTTGGTCGCGGTTTTGAAATAGGCGTTGCCGAAGCCGCCATTGCCGCCCTTGCACAAAACGAAGCGCTGACCGGGCTCGGTCAGGTCGGCGACCTTGGTCTCGCCGTCCTCCTCGAGGATCTCGGTGCCCGGCGGCACCTTGAGCACGATCGCCGGCGAGTTCGCGCCATGGCGATCCTTGCCCATGCCGTGCTCGCCGGTCCTGGCCTTGAAATGCTGCTGGAAGCGGAAATCGATCAGCGTGTTGAGCCCCTGCACGCATTCGATGACGATATCGCCGCCGCGCCCGCCGTCGCCGCCATTCGGTCCGCCGAACTCGATGAATTTTTCGCGGCGGAAGGAGACGCAGCCGGCGCCGCCGTCACCCGCCTTCACATAGATCTTGGCCTGGTCGAGGAATTTCATGCTGTTTCACTAGTGATGAGCGGAGGAAAGGGCAATGGACCGGATCACGCCGCGAGCCGGAAAGCGCTCATCTCCTCGCGCAGGGAATCGGCGAAGCGCTGGGCCGCCAGCCCCGGGCGCGGGGCCATGATCAGCCCGACCGTGAGTTCGAACAGCGGGGGCAGTCCCTCGGCCGCGCCGAGCCGGCGCAGCGACGGTGGAACGGCGCTTTCCGTGATCGCGGTGACGCAGAAGCCGCCCTCCACCGCGGAGAGCACGCCCGAGGTATGCGAGCAGGAAAAGACCAGCCGATAAGCCCGCCCCGCGCTGCTCAGCGCTCCGAGGACCCGCGAGCGCGCCCGGCAACCCTCCGAGAACAGGGCGAGCGGCAGCGTTTCCTGCAATTCCGGGCGATGGCCGCGCGCCGCGACCCAGATCATCGGTTCGCGCCGGAGCACCTCGCCCATCGGCCGGCTCGGATCCTGCGAGACCACCGCGAGATCGAGATCGCCGGCCTTCAGCGCCGGCTCGATCTTCTTCGAGAGATCGCAGACGACTTCGAGCTCGACCTTGGGATGCTCCACGGCGAAACGCGCGATCAATGGCCTGAGATAGGCGTCCATGTAGTCGTCGGGAACGCCGATGCGCAGGCGCCCCGTCGGCGTCTCGCCGGCGAGGTCAGCCAGGGCCTCGCGCTCGACCGCGAGCAGGCGCCGCGCATGGGCGATCAGACGCTCGCCGGCATCGGTCGGCGTGACGCCGCGGCGCGAGCGCTCCAGCAGCTTGTGGCCAAGCTGGTTCTCCAGATCCTGGATGCGGACCGAGATTGCCGACTGCGTCCGGCCCAGCCGGGCGCTCGCAGCGGTGAAGCCGCCGGTCTCCGCAACGGCCACCAGCATGCCGAGCGCGGCGAGGTCGAAATGAGCGGTCATGACGTGCCTCCTTGGGACGCGCGAGATCGATCGGTTTTAAGAATGGTTAAATCAGAATAATCCGTTTTTCCGATTGAAGGAAGCGGCCTATATCGTCGACCGAACGAAACCGAGCAGACCGCGCCGTCGCGGCCGAAGCTGGCTTCACCTTTTGTCAGAAGACGCCATGTCCGCCCCTGCCATTCCCGTCCGGCCCGCATCGCCCGCGCTGGCGATGTTCTTCGCGCTGCTCACCGGCGCCACCTGTATCGGCTTTTCCGGCATCTTCGTGCGCCTCGCCGATGTCGGCCCGGCCGCCGCCGGCTTCTGGCGCATGCTCTTCGCATTGCCGGTGCTTGTCGCCTGGACGGCACTGGAGCAGCGCAGGCCCACGGGCGAAAAGATCGGCCGCGGCGCCTTCATCGCGGTGGCGCTGGCCGGCCTGACCTTCGGCATCGACGTCACACTCTATAACGCCGCGCTCGGCCACACGACGATCGCCAATGCCTCGCTGCTCGGCAATCTCTCGCCGGTCGGCGTCGTGCTCGGCGACAAGCCCTCGCGCCGCATCCTCGGCGCGCTGATGCTCGCGGTCGCGGGCGCGATCCTGCTGGTGCTGCCGAAATTCATCGGCGCCGGGCAGGTCACCGGCAATCTCTTCGGCGACGGCCTCGCCTTCGGTGCCGCCCTCTCCTACGCCGCCTATATCCTGGCAGTACGCCGCGCCCGTGACGGCGCCGGCGCCGGCTATGTCAGCCTCGTCTCCAGCGTTATCTGCGCGGTGTTCTGCCTCGTGGCCGCGCTAGCGCTGGGTGAGCAGGTCATTCCAGCGAGCCTTCAGGGCTGGTTTGCGGTCGCGGCGCTCGGCCTCGTCTCGCATGCGCTCGGCCAGGGCCTGATCACGCTCTCGCTCGGCAGCTATGGCGCCGGCGCCGCCTCGCTCGTCATGGTCTGGCCGGCTCTGGTCAGCGTGCTGGCCGCCTGGGCGCTCTTCGGCGAGCAGCCGACCCCGGTCCAGGCCTTCGGCGGCGTCGCCATTCTCGCCGCCGTGCTGCTGGTCCGGCGCGGCTGAGCCGCCCCGTCAGGCTGCAATCTTGACGCCGTAATGCAGGATTACGGTCCCGTTCTTCAGGGGACGGGCCGCGATCAGCGCATATTTCCGCTTCTCGGCGTTCTGCTTGAACAGCGGCGTGCCCTGCCCGATCGTGACCGGCGCGACCGCGATCATGACCTCGTCGACGAGGCCGGCCGCCAAGAGCGACTCCGTCAGCTCGGCGCTGCCGAAGACATAGATGTCCTTGCCGGCTTCCGCTTTCCGGCGCGTGATCTCCCCGGCGATATCGGCGGTCACCGTCGTGTTGTTCCAGTCGGAGCCGGTGAGGCTGCGTGAGGCCACGAGCTTCGGCAGGGCATTCATGAAGACCTTGGTCTCACCCTCCTCCTCCGCCGAGGTCCAATAGGCCTTCATCCCCTCATAGGTGACGCGGCCGAAGACGAGCAGCCCGGCTTTGTGGCCGAAATCGCTGCTCAGCTCGGACAGCTCGTCGC
Organism: Allobosea sp. FG18; assembly: GCF_057809495.1. NCBI lineage: Bacteria > Pseudomonadati > Pseudomonadota > Alphaproteobacteria > Hyphomicrobiales > Alloboseaceae > Allobosea > Allobosea sp. FG18. Next base: position 42,403 of record NZ_JBMDKB010000013.1, on the reverse strand, counting down.
CCCAGGCATCTCCGTGGAAGCCGAGATCCCACTTCTCCTGGCCCTCGAAGAACCCGTCCAGCGTCATCAGATTCCAGACGATCACCTTGGCCATCGCATCCTCCTGATAGGTTTGACCAAAACCAGTTTCGATTTGCAATCAGTTGCTGGGTAGCGAAACCGATCCTATATTGCAAGCGGTTTTGGAGACGAGCATGCGCGAGACCGGCCGTTCGGGCTGTCCGATCAATCTGACGCTGGAAATCCTGGGAGATCGCTGGAGCCTGATCGTGCTCCGCGACATCATGTTCGGCAATCGCCGCCATTTCCGCGAGATGCTGGCGAAATCGGACGAGGGCATCGCCTCGAACATCCTCGCCGACCGTCTGAAGCGCCTCGTCGAGAAGGGCCTGCTCTCGCGCCGCGACGACGCCACGCACAAGCAGAAGGCGATCTATGGCCTGACCGAGATGGGCATCGCGCTGGTCCCCGTCTTCGCCGCGATGGGCGAATGGGGCAGACACTTCCTGCCGGTGACCGAGGAACTCTCGATCCGCGCCGAGCTGCTCAGCGAAGGCGGCCCGGCCCTGTGGGAGCGCTTCATGCAGGAGCTGAGGCATCTCCATCTCGACGCCCCCAAGCCCGCGCAGTCCGTGCTCGGCGAACTGACACAGGCCTATCGGGACGCGCTGGCGCGGCGGCAGGCCATGGCGGAATGAAGTCCACTCCGACTTATCCCCGTATGCCGTAGCGGCATCACACTGGGGCTCCCGTCCAGGAGCTCCTCATGCCGATCCTCCAGCACCCTTATCAGGATCGCGAGCTTCGCGCCGCCCGGCTTCGCCTGCTGCGGCTGCGCGACGAGCTTTGCCTGATCCGCCGCGATCATTGGCGCCGCAAATACAACCCCAACCAGCCGCGCGTCCCCTCCGGCAATGCCGGTGGTGGACAATGGACCAGCGGCGCGGGCGGAGGCGGTGGTTCAGCCGCAAACAACCCCGACCTCCCGGGCTTCGGTTCGCCCGACGCCGATACCGGCTGGGCCTCGCTCGGCGAGGGCTGGAACGAAGACGGCTCGATCTTCGAACAGGCCGTCACGGATGGCCAGGGCACGACGATCCAGTCGGAATACGCCGCCTCGCGCGACGCCGGCTTCGATGAGCGCCAGACGGTCATCCAGCCCGACGGCAACAAGACCAGCTTCGAGACGACCGGCAACGTCCAGTCGATCTATCAAGGCGGCCCCGAGGGTGATCTTGTCGCCCGCACGATCTGGACGCCGTCCGGGCCAGAGCCCGATGCGACGGTGCAGCCGGCTTTTGCGCCGCTTCTGGCAGCGCCAACGATCCTCCTCGGCGGCGCGATCCTCTTCAACTGGCAATCGCCACTCAACGGTAGCGACGGTCAGCAGGCCGTCATGGGCTTCAATGCCCGCGATTATCAGCTGGGAGACGGCACGACCGGCAAGCTCGACCTCAGCTTTTCCGGGCGCATAACGGAGGAACAGGCCGAGCTGGCCTGCCAACGCTTGCCGGATGTTCGGAATCTGGCTGATCGCGCCGCCAACGCTGCAGGCTCTCCTGATCTTTATCCGTCGCCAACCGTTTATGGCACGGATGTCCACACGCGCTTCGCGCGATATGTCAAAGACCTGAACGACCTTAAATTCCAAGCTGAACGATCATTTCTCAAAGAACGCATGGAGGGCGTCAATAGCCAGAAAGTGCCCTACGGGTATCCACGGTCGATCCGCGTGGACGCCTATGAATACCGAGATGATGGCACGCTTTGTGTTTATGATCTCAAAACTGGCAAAGCCGGCTTGTCCGATCGGCGAGCCGATATTCTGGCTAATGTCATAAAGTTGGGATTCAAACCGGTTCGACGGATCATTGTCATGGAGGTGAGGCCGAAACAATGACCACGAAGAAGCAGATCAAGACGCTGTTCGACCAACTATTGGATCGCAACGACGATCTTATCGTGAAAAAACATTACGTCTTCAAGGTGCCCTACCTCATGTTGAGGCCGGTACGACATGTCTCCCGCTCTATCTCGATCGACCGCACGTCCCGTGCCGATGATCCGAATTTTTTCTGGCATGTCGGGCATTGCTTCGGACCTTTCGGCTCGGTGGCAGGTCTCGCTGCCGAATGGTTCCCGCTGCCCCGCGATAAGCCGAGCCGGTGGTCGGAAACCGGTTTCATCGAAACAGCCGTCGAGGAAATCGAGACGAATATTCTGCCCATGCTGCGCCGTGTGCAGACCATCGAGGACATGTTTCGAATCGAGGGAGTGCCGCGATCTCATGAATATGACGGCTGGTTAAATCACCATGAGCCGTATCAGATTCAGATACTTGCAGCTTTGGGCCGCTTCGAGGAGGCCACGGCTATCTACGAGCGGATCAAGGACTGGCACCTGCGCATGACGTCATGGCCGCGCGCCGATTACGAGAAAGCTTCGGAACTTGGCGCGTTGATCGCCGATGGAGACCGTGCCGGAGTCGCCTCCCTCCTCCACGGATGGGAAGGCGACTTCGTTGCCCGCAACGGCCTCGAAGACATCTACGAACGCACACCCTTCCCGCTCGAACTCCAGCCCTGACGCCTCACTCCGCCGCCATGCGCGGCGGCGCCGGCTTCGACATCGCTTCCGCCGTCGCGATCGCGGGCGCCGCGTGCTCGTCGATCGGCTCCCACTGGCTCTCGTCTTCGGCCTTGCCGAAGAAGCGGCCGAAGAGCCAGCCCGTCCCCCGCGAGAGATCATCCATCACCATGTAGAAGGACGGCACGAAGACGAGCGAGAGCACGGTCGAGACGATCAGGCCGCCGATCACCGCGATCGCCATGGGCGCGCGGAACTCGCCGCCGTCGCCGACGCCATAGGCCGAGGGCAGCATGCCCGCCGCCATCGCGATCGTGGTCATCAGGATCGGCCTTGCCCGCTTGCGGCCGGCCTCGATCAGCGCCGTGAAGCGGTCCTTGCCGCGCCCGACCTCCTCCACCGCAAAATCGACCAGCATGATCGCGTTCTTGGTGACGATGCCCATCAGCATCAGCAGACCGATATAGACCGGCATCGAGACGGCGTTGTTGGTCGCGAGCAGCGCGATCACCACGCCGCCGAAGGAGAGCGGCAGCGAAAGCAGGATCGTGATCGGCTGGAAGACCGAGCCGAACAGCAGGATCAGCACCGCCAGAACCAGCATCAGGCCGGTCGTCATCGCGGTGATGAAGCCCTGCACGACCTCGCCCTGGATCTCGGCATCGCCGGTCGCAGCGATCCAGACACCATCCGGCAGGCCGACCTCCCTGACGATCTCCTGGAACTTGTCCTGGGCCGTGCCGAGCTCGAAGCCGCGCTTGAGGTCGGCGCCGATCTGCGCGCGGCGGACACGGTCATAGCGGTCGATCGAGCTCGGCCCTTCGCCGAAGCCGATCTCGGCGACGGCCGTCAGCGGGATCGAGACGCCGTTCGTATTGGTCACGCGCAAAGCCGCGATATTGCGCATGTCGGTGCGGGCGGCCTCGTCGAGCTGGACGCGGATCGGCACCAGCCGGTCGCCCGCATTGAACTTGGCGAGGTTGGGACCGACATCGCCGATCGTCGCGACGCGCACCGCTTCCGAGATCGCCTCGGGCGTGACGCCGAGATTGGCGGCCTCCTCCAGCTTCGGCGTCACCCGCAATTCCGGCCGGCTGAGCGAGCCCGCCGTCGCGACGTTGAGATAGCCGTCGATCTGGCGCATCCGCGCCTCGATCTTGGCGACGGCCGCATCGAGCGCCTCGCCGTCCTTCGACAGGATCGAGAAGGCCATCTCGCGTTCGCCGCGCTCGTTGACATACCAGGCGCGCACATCCGGCACGCTGGCGAGCTTCGCGGCGATCGTAACCTTGAGTTCCTTCTGGGCGATATCGCGCTCGGCCTTGGGCTTGAGCAGGATGAAGACCGCGGCGCGGCGCACCTCGCGCTGGCCGGTCGGCGACGCCCCGCCGAGCACGAAGACGTCGCGCACCTCGGGAATCGTCTTCAGGACATCGACGAGCTTGTCGGTGGTGACGCGGGTGTCTTCCAGCGTCGAGCCGGGCGGCAACTCCACCGAGGCGACGACGCGCGAGGTATCCTCGTCCGGGATGAAACCAGTCGGCAGCATCTGCGTCGCCTGGATCGAGCCGATCAGGAATAGGAAGCCGATCACCAGCGTCGCATAGGCCGTGTTGAACGGCATGCTGCGCCAGCGCCCGGTGCCGTCGAAGCGCGGGAAGAACGGGATGCGCCGCTTCTTCAGCGTGCCCTTCAGCAGGCCGACATAGCCGCGCATGACCCAGCCGTCCTTGGGATCGGCATGGTCGACCGGCTTCATCAAATAGGCCGCCATCATCGGCGTGATCAGGCGCGCGACCAGGAGCGAGAACAGCACAGCAACCGCAACGGTCAGGCCGAACTGCCGGAAATACTGGCCGGCGACACCGCCCATGAAGGAGACCGGCGCGAAGATCGCGACGATGGTCAGCGTGATCGCGATGACCGCGAGACCGATCTCGTCGGCCGCTTCCATCGCGGCGCGATAGGGCGATTTGCCCATCTTCATGTGCCGGACGATGTTCTCGATCTCGACGATGGCGTCGTCGACGAGGATGCCCGTCACCAGCGTGATGCCGAGCAGGCTGACGAGGTTGAGCGAGAAACCCATCAGCTCCATCGCCCAGAAGGTGGGGATGGCCGAGAGCGGCAGCGCCACCGCCGTGATCAGCGTCGCCCGCCAGTTGCGCAGGAACAGGAAGACGACGAGGACCGCGAGGCCGGCGCCTTCCAGCAGCGTTTCCATCGCGGCCTTGTAGTTGCCGTAGGTATAGGCGACGGCGTCGTCGATCGGCGTGATCTGGATGTCGGGGAAGCGCTTGTTCAGCTCCGATACGCGCTGCGCCACGACATCCTTGACCGAAAGCTCGCTCGAGCCCTTCGAGCGGAACACCGCGAAGGTCACGACCGGGCTCTTGTTCAGGCGACCGAAGGCGCGCGGCTCGGAATTCGAGTCCTCGACGCGACCGAGCTCCTTCAGGCGGACCTCGCGCCCACCGGAGAGCGTGATCTTGGTCTCGGCCAAGTCCGCAACAGTCCGCGCACCGGCGAGCGTGCGGATCGCCTGCTCCTGCCCGCCGACCTCGCCGCGCCCGCCGGCCAGATCGACATTGGTCGCGCGGATCTGGCGATTGACCTCACCCGCGGTGATGCCGAGCGCGAGCAGGCGATCGGGGTCGAGCGAGATGCGGATCTCGCGATCAACGCCGCCATAGCGCTCGACGCGGCCGACACCCTTCAGCCCCTGCAATTCGCGCGCGACGACATCGTCGACATGCCAGGAGAGCTGTTCCAGCGTCATGCCGGCCGAGGCCGCGCCATAGGTCAGGATCGACTGGCCCTCGACATCGATGCGCTGGATGATCGGCTCGTCGATGGTGCGCGGCAGCTCCGCCCTGATCTTGGCGATGGCGTCCTTGACGTCGTTGACGGCGCGGTCGGTGTTGGTTTCGAGTCGGAACTCGATCAGCGTCAGCGACTGGCCGTCGGTCAGGGTCGAGGTGACATGCTTCACCCCGGTGATGTTGGCGACGGTATCCTCGACGCGCTTGCTGACCTGGCTCTCCAGCTCGGCCGGCGCTGCGCCGGACTGGGTCACGGTGACCGAGACCAGCGGAATATCGATATTCGGAAAGCGCGTGACCGGCAGCTTCGAGAAGGCAAGCAGCCCGAGCACGCAGAGCACGACGAAAAGCAGGATGGCCGGAACCGGCTTCCGGATCGACCAGGCGGAGAAATTGACGTTCATGCTTTTGCCCGTCAGTTCGTCGCGACCGGCGTGACGATGTCGCCGTCACGCACGAAGGTTCCGGCACGCGCCACGACCGTCTCGCCCTCGGCAATGCCGCTCACGATTTCGGCGCGGCCATGGCCGACCAGCCCGAGCGTCACCGGCTTGGTGGTGACCTTGCCGTCCTTGACGGACTGAACGGTCGCGCCGGCCCGGTTATAGGTGATGGCCGAAAGCGGCAGGGTGACGGCGCGCTTGCGGCCGGTCTCGATGATCCCGCGCGCGAAGGAGCCGATGGCCACCGGCGGATTGCCGTCGAGCGCGACAAGGACACGGCCGAGCCGCGACGCCTTGTCGACCTCCGGCATGATCAGACGGATCGTACCCGCCAGCGCGTCATTGGCACCGGCCGGGGTCACCGCGACGCCCTGCCCGAGCTTGAGCTTGGGAAGCTCGACCTCGGCAACCTGCGCTTCGAGCTCGACCGCGCCGTCGGCGATGATCCGAAACAGCGGATCGGTCTGCGGCAGCACGCTCGCCATCGCGCCAAGCCGCGCCGTGCGTCGGCTGACGACGCCGGCACGCGACGCCTTGATCTCGGTGCGCGCCAGTTTCACCGCGATATCCTTGCCCTGTGCCTGGGCCAAGGCGAGGTCCGCACTGGCGATCGCCAGCGCTTGCCGGGCCGAGTTGGCGCGTGCTTGTCCGGAACGGGCAGCGGCGGCCCGCTGGTCAAACGTCTCGACACTGGTGTTGCCGCTCTCGCGCAGGGCCTTGGTCCGGTCGAAGGCATTGTTGGCCTGGACGAGATTGGCGTCGGCCTCTGCGATCTGGGCTCTGGCCTGCGCCATCAGCGCCTCGGCGCGCGCAATCTGCGCGTCGTTCTGCGCCTTCTGGACATCGAGCGTCACACGGCTCAAACGGGCCAGAACCTGCCCCTCCGCCACCTTGTCACCCTCCTGCGCCAGCAGCTCGATGATCGCGAGACCATCGACTTCCGGCGCGACCAGGATCTCATCGCGCGCGACGACCGAGCCGGAGACGACAACGCTCTGGACGATCTCGGTGGTCTGCGCCTGCGTCACCGAGACGGACGGTCCGGTCGCGGCTGGTGCGGCCTGCCCGGCGGTCTGCGCCTGCAACGGCAACGGCATCGTCAGCAGGGCGAGAGCGATCATCGCATTCAGCGGAACGATCGAACGAAGGGACATCGAAGAGAATCCTGTTGCGGCCATACGGTCGGACGGAAGCGGAGAAAGCCCGGCGGAAGCAGAGATCACGACTGCGTCTCCGTTTCGGGCAGGAGCATGGTCTGGGCGAGCTGGCGCATGCCGTCGAAGAGCGTGTCGGCCGCCGCGACGACATCGAAATTCGGGTCCATCGCCCTCCGGCAGAAGAAGCCGTCCGCCATCATCGAGATCGCCATCAGGAAGCGCCCCTCGTCGAGCCGCGGCGGCAATTCGCCATTGGACTTGGCCTCGCTGATCGCGGCGGCGAGACCTTGGATCACGGTGCCCTCGATATCCGCGCACATCCGCGCCATGCCCGGATTGCGCGCGGCCTCGGCCCAGATCTGCACGGCGATCACCGCCTTCTCGCGCGGCTGATCCACCAGATGCTTGCGGCCAAGCGCCTCGAGCTGGTCGAGCAGCGAGCCGTTATTCGGACAGAGCCTGCCGAAATCCTCGGCGATCAGGCTGCGATCGCGTTCGGTCATGCCCTCGATGATCGCGTCCTTCGAGGAGAAATAGCGATAGAGATTGCCTGGGCTCATGCCGGCCTCGGCCGCGACATCCTGCATCGTCGCCGCATGGAAACCGGCGCGCGCAAACACACGCTCGGCCGCGTCGAGGATGCGGATATGCCGTTCCGACAGGACGGACTCGGGCGACGAGGCGGGAACCACGGGTGACATTGGAACTCGAAACAATGAGAATGAATGTTCATTCTCATCTCAGATAAGGCGGCGAACGTCAAGCTGAACGCCCCTCGCGCCCTTGCCGCGGCGATAAGCAGATCGAAGATTGCCGGATGGTTGCCGCATGCCGGCGCATAAATTGCTTGCTTCGCTCCGCCCGGAACCGCATGCTTGGGAGCGATCTGGCATGGCTTCGCGCGCTGTCGTTCCTAGACGTCACGCGCAAGCGACTTTGAAGTCCGTGATGAACGACCACGCCTTCCCCATGCGCCCGGCCCGCCGCACCCGCCCTCCCTTTACCGCCCGCAAGCCAGACCCCGCGCCAAAGCCGGTGCTGGTCGTGCTGCATCAGGAGCATTCGACGCCCGGCCGCGTCGGCCGTCTGCTCCAGGCGCGCGGCCATGCGCTCGACATCCGCAGGCCGCGCTTCGGCGATTCCCTGCCACAGACCATGCGCGAGCACGCCGGCGCGGTGATCTTCGGCGGCCCGATGGGCGCGAACGATCCCGAAGACTTCATCAAGGCCGAGATCGACTGGATCGGCACCTGCCTGAAGGAGGATGCCGCCTTCCTCGGCATCTGCCTGGGCGCACAGATGCTGGCGAAGCATATGGGCGCGCGCGTCTATACCCATGGCGAGGGCCGGGCCGAGGTCGGCTATTATCCGCTCGCCGTCACCGATGCCGGCCATTCCCATGCAACGACGGCAGGCTTCACTTGGCCGAGCACGGTCTATCAATGGCATCGCGACGGCTTCGACTGCCCCAACGGAGCGGAATGCCTCGCGACCGGCGGGGATTTCCCGGTCCAGGCCATCCGCACCGGCAGCAAGGCCTATGGCGTCCAGTTCCACCCGGAGGTGACGCCAGCGATGATGTATCGCTGGTCGGTGCGCGGCTATGAACGCACGCTGATGCCGGGCGCCCAGCTCGGCCATACCCATGTGCCCGGCTGGTTCCAGCATGACCCGGCGATCCGGCTCTGGCTCGACGCCTTTCTCGACCATTGGCTGAAGGAGCCGGCGGAAGCCGGAACAGCATCACCTTGACCCGTACAGCTCTCGTTCTCGGCGCCGGCATGGTCGGCGTCTCCTGCGCGCTCGCACTCCAGAAGCGCGGGCTCAGTGTCACGCTGATCGACCGCAAGGCGCCCGGCCGCGAAACCTCCTATGGCAATGCCGGCGTGCTCGCCGCCTCCTCGATCCTGCCGCTCAACAACCCCTCGCTCTACGCCAAGATCACGAGCTATCTCGGCAACCGCCACCCGGCGCTCAACCTGAGCTGGGCTCGCGCTTTCAGCCGGCCGGCTTGGCTGCTGCGCTTCCTCTGGGAAGCCCGGCCCTCGCAGGCGAAGGCCCGCATCACTGCCTTGCAGGCGCTGACGGCGAGCACGGTCGAACGTCACCGCGCCCTGATGGCCGAGGCCGGCGTCTCGCACCGTCTGCGGGAGAATGGCACGCTCAAGCTCTGGCGCACCGAGGCCGGCCATGACGCCGCCCGGGCCGAGCATGATTTCCTGAAGAGCCATGGCATCGAGTCGCAGGTTCTCGACCGGCAGGGCATTTCCGGCATCGAGCCCGGCCTCAACCCGATCTTCCCGGCCGGGCTCCTGATCCCCTGCGTCGGCTCGGTCGATTCCCCCGGCGCCGTCACCGAAGCCTATGCCGCGCTCTTTGCCCAGCGTGGCGGCAGGATCGAGCAGGCCGCGATCACCGGCCTCGCCCGCAACGGCAATGGCTGGCGAGCCAGCAGCACTTCGGGCAGCTTCGACGCCGATATCGTGGTCGTCGCGCTCGGCCCCTGGAGCAGCGACCTGCTGAAGCCGCTCGGGATCGATCCGAAGCTCGATGTCGAGCGCGGCTATCACCGCCATCTCAAGCCGGACGCCGGCACCGGCCTGTCGCGGCCGATCTACGATGTCGACGGCGCCTATTACATGGCGCCGATGGAGCAGGGTTTTCGCGTCACCAGCGGCGTCGATCTGTCGTTTCGCGATGCCCCGGACGAGCACCGCCAGATCGACGGCGCGACCGCCGCGGCCCGCGAGGCCTTCCCACTTGGCGAGGTGGTCGGCGAAACTTGGCGCGGCGCGCGGCCGACCTTGCCGGATTCCCTGCCGATAATCGGCGAGGCTCCCCGCAATCCCGGCCTCTGGCTCGCTTTCGGCAACCAGCATATCGGCTTCTCGACCGGCCCGATCACCGGCGAAATGATCGCCGCGATGGTCTGCGGGGAAAAGCCGCCGATCGATCCGACGCCGTTCCGGCCGGGCCGCTATATCCGCTGATGAAGCGTGTCATCCCGCACGCGCTGCGGCGCAGATGCGGGACCGCCCTCAGGACAACGCGCCTCTTCAACGAAAAGGCGCGCCCTCTGACGAAAACGCGCCCTTATCGGAAACCGGTCCCGTGTCTGCACCGCGGCATTGCATGCCGCAGCGCGCACGGGATGACGCCCTTCGTCAGACCTGACGGGCGACCATCATCTTCTTCACTTCCGCGATCGCCTTGGCCGGGTTCAGGCCCTTCGGGCAGGCATTCGCGCAGTTCATGATGGTGTGGCAGCGATAGAGCCGGAAGGGGTCTTCCAGGTTGTCCAGCCGCTCGCCGGTCGCCTCGTCGCGGCTGTCGATCAGCCAGCGATAGGCCTGCAGCAGCGCGGCCGGGCCGAGATAGCGGTCGCCGTTCCACCAGTAGCTCGGGCAGGAGGTCGAGCAGCAGGCGCAGAGGATGCACTCGTAGAGCCCGTCGAGCTTCTCGCGGTCGTCCTTGGCCTGGCGCCACTCCTTCTCGGGAGCCGGCGTCGTCGTCTTCAGCCAGGGCTCGATCGAGGCGTGCTGGGCGTAGAAGCGCGTCAGGTCAGGCACGAGGTCCTTGACGACGGGCATGTGCGGCAGCGGGTAGATCGCGACCTTGCCCGCGTTCTTACCAGTGCCGCCGCACTCGTCGATGCCAGTGGTGCAGGCGAGCCCGTTCTTGCCGTCCATATTCATGGCGCAGGAGCCGCAGATGCCCTCGCGGCAGGAGCGGCGGAAGGTCAGCGTCGGGTCGACCTTGTTCTTGATCCAGATCAGCGCATCGAGAACCATCGGCCCGCAATCGTCGCGGTCGACATAATAGGTATCGGTGCGCGGATTCTCGGTGTCGTCCGGGCTCCAGCGATAGACCTTGAACTCGGTCAGCTTCTTGGCGCCGGCCGGCTTCGGCCAGGCCTTGCCCTCGACGAGGCGGGAGTTCTTCGGGAGATTGAATTCAGCCATCGGAGTCCCTCAGTACACCCGTGCCTTGGGCTTGATGTACTCGATGTCGTTGGACATCGTGTAAGTGTGCACCGGCCGGTCATCGAGCGTGATCGTGCGCTTCTCGTCGTTGATCCAGGCGAGCGTGTGCTTCATCCAGTCCTTGTCGTCGCGGTTCGGATAATCCTCGCGGGCATGCGCCCCGCGGCTTTCCGGACGGTTCAGCGCCGAGTCCATGGTCACGACCGCCTGGGTGATCAGGTTGTCGAATTCCAGGGTCTCGATCAGGTCGGAGTTCCAGATCAGCGAGCGATCCTTCGTGCCGACATCGGTGATGCCGTTCCAGACCTCGTGGATGAGCTTGTGGCCCTCTTCCAGCGTGTCGCCCTCACGATAGACGGCGCAGTTGTTCTGCATCGTCCGCTGCATCCGGTCGCGCAGCACCGCGGTCGGCGTACCGCCCGAGGCGTTGCGGTACTTGTCGAGGCGGGTCAGCGCGAGATCGGACGAACCCTTCGGCAGTTCCGGCTGCTTCTCGCCCGCCGTCACCGTGTCGGCGCAGCGCAGGCCGGCCGCGCGGCCGAACACCACGAGGTCGATCAACGAGTTCGAGCCGAGGCGGTTGGCGCCATGCACGGAAACGCAGGCGGCCTCGCCGATCGCCATCAGGCCAGGCACCACCGTGTCCGGATCGCCGCCGACCTTGGTCAGCACTTCCCCGTGATAGTTCGTGGGGATGCCACCCATGTTGTAGTGCACGGTCGGCAGGACCGGGATCGGCTCGCGGGTCACGTCGACGCCGGCGAAGATCTTGGCGCTCTCCGAGATGCCGGGCAGGCGCTCGTGCAGGATCTTCGGGTCGAGATGGTCCAGATGCAGGTAGATGTGGTCCTTGTCCTTGCCGACACCGCGGCCGGCCCGGATCTCCATCGTCATCGAGCGCGAGACGACGTCGCGCGAGGCGAGGTCCTTCGCTGACGGGGCATAGCGCTCCATGAAGCGCTCGCCCTCGGAATTGGTGAGATAGCCGCCCTCGCCGCGCGCGCCCTCTGTGATCAGGCAGCCCGAACCGTAGATGCCCGTCGGGTGGAACTGCACGAACTCCATGTCCTGCAGCGGCAGGCCGGCGCGCAGCACCATGCCGCCGCCGTCGCCGGTGCAGGTATGGGCCGAGGTCGCCGAGAAATAGGCGCGGCCATAGCCGCCGGTCGCCAAGATGGTCTGCTGCGAACGGAAGCGGTGCAGCGTGCCGTCATCGAGCTTGAGCGCGATCACGCCACGACAATGACCGTCCTCGTCCATGATCAGGTCGATCGCGAAATACTCGATGAAGAACTCGGTATTATAGCGCAGCGCCTGGCCGTAGAGCGTGTGCAGCATGGCGTGGCCGGTGCGATCGGCCGCGGCGCAGGTGCGCTGGGCCGGCGGGCCCTCGCCGAATTCGGTGGTCATGCCGCCGAAGGGACGCTGATAGATGCGGCCGTCCTCGGTGCGCGAGAAGGGCACGCCCCAGTGCTCGAGCTCGTAGACGGCGGCCGGCGCATTGCGCACGAGATATTCGATGGCGTCCTGATCGCCGAGCCAATCCGACCCCTTCACGGTGTCGTACATGTGCCACTGCCAGGTATCCTTGCCCATGTTGCCGAGCGAGGCGGCAACGCCGCCCTGGGCCGCGACGGTGTGCGAGCGGGTCGGGAACACCTTCGAGATGCAGGCGGTTCGCAGGCCGGCCTGCGAGCAGCCGACGGTAGCACGAAGGCCCGCGCCGCCGGCGCCGACGACGACGACGTCGAAGGTATGATCGGTGATCGGATAGGCGGTGCCGGTATAGGCCGGGGCCGGGCGGGACTTGGTGATCGCCATCGGATCAGCCTCCAAAAGACAGCTTCAGCACCGCGTAGACGCTGGCGGCGCCGATCGCGATGGCGAAGAAGGTGTTGCCCATCACGGCGAGGACCTTGGCCCCCTCCGACTGGACGTAGTCTTCGATGATGACCTGCATGCCGAGCCGCATATGGATGCAGGCCGACAGGATGAAGAGCAGCATCAGGATCGCGACGCAGGGGTTCGACAGAAGCGCGACCGCGGCCGGATAGGGCCGGCCGACCAGCGCGATGACGATACCGACGAAGATGATCGTCAGGATCAGGTTCGAGACGGCGGTGACGCGCTGCAGCCAGAAATGGCCGGTGCCGGACTTGGCGGAGCCGAGGCCGCGAACGCGGCCGAGCGGGGTGCGCATCGAGGAATTGGACAGCATGGCGGGGCTCCTCAGCGCAGGACCAGGGCGGCGATCCAGATCAGGACCGTCAGGCTCACCGAGGCGACGAGCGTGAACTTCGCCATGTTCATCCGGGTTTCGGGCTCGTAGCCCTTGCCCATGTCCCAGACGAAATGCCGGAGACCGCCGCACATGTGGTGAATCAGCGAGAAGCTGTAGAGGAAGAGCACGAGCCGGCCGAGGAAGGAGCCGGCGATGGCCTGCGCCGTATCGAAGGCAGCCGGACCGGATGCAGCGGCGACAAGCCAGGCGGCCACCAGCACCGTGCCGAGATAAAGCCCCGTACCGGTGACGCGGTGGGCGACGGACATCGCCATCGTCCAGGACCAGCGGTAGATCTGGAGGTGGGGCGAAAGCGGGCGGGCTTGGGGCTTGACCTCGGCCAATATCGTTCTCCGATCAAGCGGTCCGTCGACAAGGGCGGACCCATTTGGGATCATTCTAGAGTGACTGGTTGTCTAACGAAACCGTTCCGGCGCTGCAATGCGGCATGCGCATAACGAAGTTACAGATTCTGAAAATCGTCATTTTCTTACGAAAAGCTTACCGCGGCAGCAGCGCCCAGTAGTCGAAATCGAGAATCACACTGGAATCATACTGGTCTCCAGCCTTCAATGGGAAATCCGCGCAAGGACGGTTCTTGGTCGCGACCAGCCTGAGTCGCAATGCGCCGACATCGCTGCGCCCCGGAATCTCGGCGCTGCCAAGCACCTCGCTCCAAGCATAGACCGTGTCGCCGGCGAAGAGCGGCGCGACATGGCGCCCGCCATTGATCGCGGCGATGTGGAAGGCGTTGCCGAGCCCGTTGAAGGAGAGCGCCCGCGCCAGGCTGATGACATGACCGCCATAGATCAGCCGCTTGCCGAAGCGGCTACCCTGCGCCGCATGCGCATCGAAATGCACCCGCGCCGTATTCTGGTAGAGCCTTGTCGCGAGCTGGTGCTCGGCCTCCTCGACGGTCATGCCATCGACATGGTCGATCCGCTCGCCGACGGCATAGTCGCTCCAGCGGAAGGCCGAGCCGGCGAGTGCATCGTCGTAAGCCGCAAGCTCGATCCGCGGGCAGCCCTCGCCGAGTTGCTCCGGCAGCACGGCCTTGGCCAGCTCCGGCACCTGCTCGGCATGGGCCGGCGTGCCGGGCTCGCGCTTGCGCACCAGCACCCAGCGCGCATAGCTCAGCACGATTTCGCCGTGCTGGTTGCGGCCGATCGAGCGGACATAGACGATGCCGGCATCGCCCGCCGAGGTCTGCTTCAGCCCGATCACCTCCGAGGTCGTCGAAAGCGTGTCGCCCGGATAGACCGGCTTCAGGAAGCGCCCATCGGCATAGCCGAGATTGGCGACGGCATTCAGCGAGACATCCGGCACCGTCTTGCCGAAGACGATGTGGAAGACCAGCAGGTCGTCGATCGGCGCCGTGGGATAGCCGATCGCACCAGCGAAAGCGTCCGAGGACTGCACGGCGAAGCGTGAGCCGTAGAGCGCCGAATAGAGCGCCGCATCCCCGGCCCGCACCGTGCGCGGCGTCGCATGGACGATGGTGTCGCCGAGGTGGAAATCCTCGAAGAAGCGGCCGGAACTGGTCTTCGGGCTAGAGCCGGGCATGCATCGTCTCCTGATCGCAGGCAAGTGTGCGTTGCAACCAAGGGCCACGTCCAGCCCCGACGAACGATCGAGCGCTTTGTCATTCCGGGGCGTCCCACAGGGACGAACCCGGAACCCACGGCTGGGCGCGACCTGTTGCACGAACAAAACGATCAGAGCGCTCGCCCAGTCGTGGGTTCCGGGCCTGCCGCGACGCGGCATCCCGGAATGACAAGCGTTCAGCCGACGATCGCAGCCAGCTTCGTCAGATCGACATTGGCGCCGCAGACCAGCACGCCGAGCCGCTCGCCCTTCGCCGGCTTGTAGGCCCCGCAGAGCAGCGCGCCCAAGGCCGCTGCTCCGCCTGGCTCGACCGCGAGGCGGAAATCGCGCCAGAGCACGCCCTGCGCCTCGGTGATCGCCGCATCCGGCACCAGCGCGACATGATCGACGCTGTCCTTCGTCACATCGTAGACGAGCTGGCCGACATTGCGGGCACCGAGCGAATCCGCCGCCACCGACGCGACCTTGACCTCCACCGGCCCCTTTGCATCGAACGCCGCCTGCAACGCCCGCGAACCTTCCGGCTCCACACCGACGACCTTGACCTTGCTCCCAGTGAACCAGCTCGCGATGCCTGAGATCAGCCCGCCACCGCCAACCGCGACGAGTACCGTATCGAGATCGGGCTCTTGGCTGTCCCATTCGCGGCCGAGCGTGCCCTGGCCGGTGATGGTCTCCACCGCCGCGAAGGGATGGATCTTGAGCGCGCCGGTCTCCGCGACGAAACGGTCGCAGGCCGCCTGCGCGTCGTCATATTGCGCGCCGCCGACCACGACATCGGCGCCGAAGCGCTTGATCGCCTCGATCTTGGCGGCGGGCGAGATCTCCGGCACGAAGATCGTCGCCTTCACGCCGCGCTTCATCGCGGCATAGGCCACCGCCGCGCCATGGTTGCCGCCGGACGCGGCCGAAACGCCGGCCGCCGGGACCGGCAGCGAGAGCAGATTGTTGAAGGCACCGCGCGTCTTGAACGAACCGGCATGCTGCAGGCATTCGAGCTTGAGCGAGACATCCGCAGCGGAGCCGAAAGCGCCGGTGCCCAGGCGCATCACGGGCGTGACGCGGGCATGGCCGGCGATGCGCGCCGCCGCTTCCTCGATCATCGGACGGGTGACGGGACGTGCGCTCATGACGATATCCTGCTCAGGCTCGGACACTGGACGATAGGTCCAGATCGCAATCGGAAGTCCGTGGCTATCGCGTCCCGGCGGATCGGGAAAGGGGCGTCCACGCCCGGCGGCAATGTGCCGGGCGACGACCAGCGCCGCCAGGGCATCGAGCAGATCATCGGCCGCGGCCCCGCGCGGCGGACGCAGGCCCGCCGTCTCTGCCGGAATACCAGCCGCGATCAGCAGGCTGCGACGCTCGGCCAAGCCCTCGGGATTGACCACGCCCTTGATCTTCTTCGGATGAAGCAGCGGCGCGCCCCGCATCGTGCGGAAGGCGAGTTCCGGATGGATCTCGAAGACGCGCCCGCGCAGGCCGGGCTCGGATCGCAGCAAGCCGTCGATCTCCCGAATTTTCGGGAACAGATGAAAACCCTGCTTGGAGACCTTGCGCGGCGGATCGGAAGCCGCAAGCGCCAGCGCGCAGGCTTCCCAATAGTCGGTCGCCTCGACCGCCCGGCGCGCGGGGATCGAAAAGACCGAGGATTGCCTGTCGCCGAGGAGCACCCGCACGGCCTGCTCAGGCCCACGCCCGGAACCCTGCACCCGGTCCGGCAGGCCGATCGGCATGTCGACCGCCACCAGATCCGGCACGATCTCGCCTGCGAACAGATCGGCAAAGCGGGACACCACACGGATCAGCGGCGCTTCCGACCCCTCATCGGACGCAATGGCAACGATCCAGCCGCCCTTGCAACCGTCGACGCCGGCCAGCCACGCCATCCCGTTTCCTCCGCCTTTCGCAGCGCTGGCATTGCATCTGCGTTGGTCTACTGTGCACTGCAATACAAGCTGGCCCGTGTCAGGAGAGACCATGAGCACGATACGCCCCCGCCGCAGCGCCCTCTATATGCCGGGCTCGAACGCCCGCGCGCTCGAGAAGGCCCGCGAGATCGCGGCCGACGTTCTGATCCTCGACCTCGAGGACGCCGTCGCGCCCGACGCCAAGGCGACGGCGCGTGAACAGGTCTGCGCCGCCGTGAAGGCCGGCGGCTATGGCCGGCGCGAGCTGGTGATCCGCGTCAACGGCGTCGGCACGCCCTGGTTCGCGGATGATCTCGCCGCCGCCGCCGAGACGAAGCCGCAGGCGATCCTGATCCCGAAGGTTTCCGCGCCGGAAACGCTGCACGAGGTCGGCAACCAGCTGAACGGCCTCTGGGCCGATCCCGCCATCGCGGTCTGGGCGATGATCGAGACGCCGCTCGCGATCCTCGATGTCGAGCGCATCGCCCGTGCAGCGCGCGATCCCGTGACGCGCCTTGCCTGCTTCGTGATGGGCACCAACGATCTCGCCAAGGAAACGCGCGCCCGCTTCGTGCCGGCCCGCGCTCCGATGCTGCCCTGGCTGACCAGCGCGCTGCTCGCCGCCCGCGCCCATGGCATCGACATCCTCGACGGCGTCTATAACGACATCAAGGACGAGGCCGGCTTCCTGGCCGAATGCGAGCAGGGCCGCGATCTCGGCTTCGACGGCCGCACCCTGATCCACCCCTCGCAGGTCGCGGTCGCAAATGCGGTCTTCGCGCCCGACGATGCCGAGCTGACGCGGGCCCGCGCCGTAATCGCCGCCTTCGACCTGCCGGAGAATGCCGGCAAGGGCGCGATCCAGCTCGACGGCCGCATGGTCGAACTGCTCCATGCAGAGATCGCGCGCCGCACGGTCGCACTGGCGGAAGCGATCGCAGCGTAAGGGCACCTGTCATCCCGTGCGCGCTGCAGCGTGCAACGCTGCTGCGCAGACACGGGACCGTATGACGAGAAGGCGCCTTATTCTGAAGACGATCCCGTGTCTGCGCTGCGGCACTTCGCGCCGCAACGCGCACGGGATGACACTTTCCGTCAACGCAGATGACGGCTGCCGCAGGCGCTCAGCCCTTCTTCGCGGCCTTCGCCCGTTCGATCGCCTCGACGATCAGTTTCTTGGCCATGGCAGCGTCGCCCCAGCCCTTGAGCTTCACCCACTTGCCGGGCTCGAGATCCTTGTAGTGCTCGAAGAAGTGCTGGATCTGGTCGAGCGTGATCTGGGGCAGATCGGTGTAGTTGTGCACGTTCTCGTAGCGCTTGGTCAGCTTCGGCACCGGCACGGCAATGATCTTCTCGTCGCCGCCGCCCTCGTCCTCCATCAGCATCACGCCGATGGGCCTGACCGCGATATAGGAGCCCGGAACCAGCGGGCGCGTATTGGCGACGAGCACGTCGCACGGGTCGCCGTCTTCCGAGAGCGTATGCGGGATGAAACCGTAGTTCCCGGGATAGCGCATCGGCGTATAGAGGAAGCGGTCGACGAAGAGCGTGCCGGCCTCCTTGTCCATCTCGTACTTGATCGGCTCGCCCCCGATCGCCACTTCGATCAGGACATTGACTTCTTCGGGCGGGTTCTTGCCGATGGAGATGGCGTCGATGCGCATGCTGGAACCTGTCGCTTGGGAATTTTGCCGGGCCTTATGCAAGTTCGCGGCGAAAAGTCCAACCCCTTCCGTCGCGCCTCGCCACCCGACGATTTGCGTAGGCGCGCCCGCGCTGCTATCCGGCGCCCCATGAACAGCCCCGAGACCAGGCCGTGTTGAGCCGCCTGCGCCCCGACGAAGAACGCTATGCCCGCCGCATGGCCCGCATTGCCCGCTGGGATCGACCGATCGAAAGCCGCGGCCAGCGCCTGCGCGCCTGGACCAACATGCTGCTGGTCGACCACGGCATCTTCCGGCTCGCCTATCTCAACGCGCACCGCGTCACGCCGCGGCTCTGGCGCTCGGCCCAGCCGGCGCCCGGCCAGATCGCGGCCTTCGCCCGCAAGGGCGTCAAGACCATCGTCAACCTGCGCGGCGGGCGCGAGCACGGCTCCTGGCCGCTCCAGAAGGAAGCCTGCGAGCGCCACGGCATCAAGCTCGTCGATTACGTGCTGCGCTCGCGCGGCGCGCCGGATCGCGAGACGATCCTCGGCTCAAAAGCTTTCTTCGAGAGCCTCGACGAACCGGCTCTGGTGCATTGCAAGTCCGGCGCCGACCGGGCCGGCTTCTTCTCGGCGCTCTATCTGCTCGTCCATGAAGGGCGCCCGCTCGACGAAGCCATGCGCCAGCTCTCGCTGCGCTATGGCCATTTCCGCTTCGCCAAGACCGGCATCCTCGACGCCTTCTTCGAGGCCTATCGCCTTGAGGGCGAGGCGAAGGGCATCGCCTTCCTGGACTGGGTCGCCACGATCTACGACCCCGAACGGCTGGAGCGCGAGTTCAAGCCGGGGCTGTTCTCGTCGCTGGTCGCCGACAAGCTGATCCGGCGGGAATAGCCTACCGCACCGCCCCCGAAGCGGCGAGGCCGTCGGAGGGCGCCTCGGCGGCATCGTCGAGATGCAGCCAGATGAAGACGGTATGCGCCAGCGTTCGCAGGATCGAGATGGCGCCGATCGTCAGCAGCAATTCCGGCGACAGGGCACGGAACCACGCCATCGTGGCCACAATCGCAACCAGCGCGACAGCATTGATCGCGACCTGCCAGAAGGGCTGGCGCGACAGCGTCGCCACTTCCTGGAGCGGCCCGAGGACGGCAATGCCGATATAGAACGCCGCCAGCAGCGCGATGACCTCGCCGAGATCCTGCCACTGCGTCCCGATCAGCCAATGGTCGGCCACGAGCGAGACGACGGCGATGACGCTGAACAGCACGGTCGCGCCGACGGTCAGGCCAAGCGCCATGATCCGCGCCCAGAAGCGCCGGCGCGGACCGGCCTGCGTCCGCAGGCGGTTCAGCACCAGCGGGATCGACACCGTTCCGAACATCTGGCTCGGCATGTCCAGCAGGCGCATCGACAGCGCGACCTGCGCCGCAAGCACGGTATTGCTGGCATAGGGCAGCGCCAGGAGCGGCGCGATCGCGAACCCGTAGGCCAGCAATGCCGACGGCAGCAGGGCCCGCGGCGCATCCCGCCAGCGAATCGCGGCCTCGGCGAGGCTGCGCCACGACCAGAGCACCGGCCGGACCAGCGCGGCGACGGAATCCCGCCTGCGCCGCAGCAGATAGGCCGCCGCCAGGACGTGGCCAAGCGCATCGGCCATGAACAAGGTCAGCGCCTTCGGCCCGAAAACCCAGATCAGAAGCAGCATGATCGCCGGCTGCACCACGGCCTGCACGACATTGCTGTTGCCGATGGCGCGGAAATCGCCCTCGGCCGTCGCCTCCGACCAGAGCAGCCGCAGCACCGAGCGCGCCGCCAGCGAAACCAGAAAGAAGAAGGCGACCGCCGGCGCGACCCAGCCGGTCACGGCGAGCCCGATCAGGACGACGGCGGCGACAGCGAGGAAGGCCACGCCGACGGCGGCTGCGAGCCGGAAGGCGAGGCCGAGCCGGGCGCGGTCGCTGTTCTGAAAGAACACGGCCTCCAGGCGCAGCAGCGAGGCGATCGAGATGAAGTTCGCCGCCGAGGAAAAGACTGCGAAGGCAGCGAAGACGAAGGGCGGGCACAGGGCGGCCGCGATGATCAGGCCCCAGACCGAGATCAGCCGCGCCTGGACGAAGCGCAGGCCGAGCAGGATCGCGGAGCCCAGATTCGAGCGCAGGGCAGGCACCCGCCTCGCCACGAACCGGCGCCCGGCCGCGAGCGACAGCCCCGGGCGTCCATGCGGCAGATGGGCCCGATCCATGGTGACATGTGCGGCCATATCGACCCCCGTCGTCGAAGCGTCGGACAGGCTCTCGCCTGCCATGTCCGCCGCATCGTCCGAGGGGTCTCGGCCGCGGGAGGCAGTCATGCTCGACGGGCCTTCTGCCGCGAAGGCTGCGTCAACATGGTTAATGAATGGTGAATTCTGCTCATCGCCTTCATCGGTGGCCGCATCGCGCGGCTTATGCCACGCGATGCAAGAACTGGACACCGTGTCGTTTTTTGGGCTCAGGCGAATTTTGTCTTGAGCGCCTCGAACCGTGCCAGCTGGTCCGGCAGCAAGGCGCGGGCGGCATCGCGCCGCACGAAGACCTTGAACATCACCTCGCCCGAGCCGTTGAAGAACTGCACCGAGCAGGCGCGCCGGCCCTGCGCCGTCGACCGGTCGACCAGATAGATCGCCCGGCAGTTTTCGGCCTTGATATGCCCGCCGATCGGGCTATCGCCATGGATGTTGTAATAGCCATGGCCGAAGCTGCCGATCGGCAGCGAGCCCTCGCATTCCAGCACGATGTCGGGCGTGTGCATCAGGAAGAGCACCGTGCCCCAGGTCGCGAGATCCTTCCAGACGTCCTCGAAGCGCTCGGGCGCCACGAGCTGACGCTGCGCCTCGGGCAGAAGCTCGAGCACGGCGCGCGTCGAGACCTTGGCCTCGCGTGCGATCGCCTCGATCAGGCCGTCCGGCTTGGCGGCGAACAGGGCGCGCGCATGCTCCATCGGGTCCTGCGCGGTGATGTCGGCGGTCGTCATCGGCTTAAGGCCTCACTCGGCCGCCTGGCGCGGCAGATGCGGGTTGCTCTCGCTCAGCACGGTCTCGAAGCCCTCGAATTCGGGATGGCCGAGATACATCGGCTTCGGGCGCGGCTGGCCGGCATTGCGATGCGATTCCCGGAACTGCTCCGACTTGGTCCAGGCCGTGAAATCCTCCTTCGAGGCCCAGCTCGTATGCGAGGAATACAGCGTGTGATCCTCCTTTTCCGGCCCCTTCAGCAGATGGAAGGAGAGGAAGCCCGGCATCTCGTCGAGGCGGGTCTTGCGCGAGGACCAGACCGTCTCGAAGGCGGCTTCCTCGCCCTTGACGACCTTGAAGCGATTCATGGCGATGAACATCGGTAAACCCTGCATCTGGCGCGCCGGAAAACGGCGGAAACGAACATACCGGGCAATCGCCGCACCCTGCCCGACCACCTCCCGACGAAGGTTTCGACCCGGAAATGCGCGTGAGCAGCGACCGACCGCCCGGCGCTATCGCCTGACGAGGCCGGCTGCGCCGTGGCGCTGCCCTTGACCCCTTGTAGTAAATGCTAATATCAGCGTCAATAATACCGCAAAGTCGTTCTTGTTTTGAATAACTACAAACAAGATCTACTTTGAATGGAATAATTTTAAACTGCACACAACCTTCTTGCTTGGGCATCTGCGGCGGTGAAATCCGCACTCGCCCGAATGGAGTTGCGACATGTCTCGCTCGCGCATCACCCAGGCGCATCGCGGCCTCCGGCAGCCGAACCGCCGCGAGATGACGGCGGCCCTCGCCCTGAGCGCGCTCGGCCTCGGCGGCCTCGGGCTCCCCGCCGCCCTGCCGGGCGCCGCGCTGGCGCAGACGCCGGACCGCATCGTCGTCGCCGGCGGGGTCATCACCGAGGTGATCTATGCGCTTGGCCTGCAGGACCGCATCGTCGGCGTCGACTCCACCAGCCAGTTCCCGCCGGAAGCGCTGAAGGAGAAGGCCAATGTCGGCTATGTCCGCGCCCTCTCGGCCGAGGGCGTGCTCTCGCTGAGACCATCCTTGATCATGCTGATCGACGGTGCCGGCCCCCCGGACGCCGTTTCGCTGCTCACCGAATCCGGCGTGAAGATCGCCCGCATCAATGATGGCCTGACCTCGGAGGGCGTCACCGCCAAGATCGCTGCGATCGGTGCCGCGATCGGCGCGGCCGCTCCGGCGGAGCGCCTCGCCGCGCAGACCAAGGCCCGCTTCGACGAGCTCGCGACGCACCGCTCCAGCATCGCCAGGAAGAAGCGCATCCTCTTCCTGCTCTCGCTGCAAAACGGCCGCGCCCTGGTCGGCGGCCGCAACAGCTCCGCCGACGGCATCATTGCGCTCGCGGGCGGCATCAACGTCGCCGATGCGATCGAGGGCTACAAGCCGATGACGGACGAGGCCATCGCCGCTGCCGCGCCGGACATGGTGCTGATGATGCGCAACAGCAGCGCCCATAACACCACGCCGGACGAGCTCTTCGCGATGCCCGCCTTCTCCCAGACCCCCGCTGCGAAGGACAAGCGGCTGGTTCATATGGACGGGCTCTACCTGCTCGGCTTCGGCCCGCGCACGCCGATGGCGGCGCGCGACCTGATGGCCGCGATCTACCCGGAAGCCGCGATCCCGCCGCTCAAGACCGCTGCCGCCCCGTGACCCTCGCGGCACCATCCCCGACCGTGGCCACGACCTCCCTGACGACGCTGATCGCGAGCCGGCGCCGCTCCGGGCTGCTCGCCGTCGCCGGGCTCACGCTGGCCTGCCTGCTCCTGACCGTCGTCGCCATCGGTCAGGGGGCAATCGCGATCGCACCCGGCCGGGTCGCCGAGATCCTGATGGCGCGTCTCACGGGCGATACCAGCCTGCTCGAAGGCCGCGACGTCCTTGTCGTGCTCAATATCCGCCTGCCGCGCGTGCTCCTCGGCCTGCTCGTCGGCGCGGCGCTCGCCGTATCCGGCGCGCTGATGCAGGGCCTGTTCCGTAATCCGCTCGCCGATCCCGGCCTCGTCGGCGTCTCCAGCGGCGCCGGCCTTGCAGCGGCAACCACGATCGTTCTTGGTGACCGCTTTCTCGCGGGCACCATGATGAAATTGCCCTTCGCTGCCCTTCCGGTCGGCGCCTTCTGCGGCGGCCTGATCACGACGCTCGCGCTCTATCTCATCGCGACACGCGGCGGCCGGACCTCGGTCGCGACCATGCTGCTTGCCGGTGTCGCGCTCGGCGCCATGGCGGGCGCCCTCACCGGCCTGCTCTCCTTCATCTCGGACGACCGGCAGTTGCGCGACCTGACCTTCTGGTCGCTGGGCAGTCTCGGCGGTGCGAGCTGGACGAAGCTCTCGGTGGTCGCGCCGATCATCCTGCCACTGCTTCTGCTGATGCCGCTGCTGGCGCGCGGACTCAACGGGCTGATGCTCGGAGAGGCCGAGGCCTATCATCTCGGCATTCCCGTCCAGCGCATCAAGGCACTGGCGATCCTGCTGGTCGCGCTCGCTGTCGGCGCCAGCGTCGCCTCCGCCGGCATGGTCGGCTTCGTGGGGATCGTCGTGCCGCACCTGATCCGGCTCTCGGTGGGTCCGGATCACCGCCTGCTGCTGCCGCTCTCGGCGCTCGGCGGCGCGATGCTGCTGGTCGGCGCCGATATCGTCGCCCGCCTCATCGTCGTTCCCGCAGAACTGCCGATCGGCATCGTCACCGCCACGATCGGCGCACCCTTCTTCCTCTGGCTGCTCCTGCGCCGCACGAGCCTGATCGATGTCTGAAGCGAACCCGATCCTTTCCGGTCATGGCGTCAGCTTCCTCGCAAGCGGACGCAAGCTCGTGGCCGATGCCAGCCTGGAGCTCACCGGGGGCACGACGACGATCCTGATCGGCCCGAACGGCGCCGGCAAATCGACCCTGCTCAAGCTCCTGACCGGCGAGATCAAGCCAGCCGGCGGCGAGATTCGCATCGCCGGTGAGCCGCTCAGAGCAATCCCCGCCTGGCGCCTCGCCTGCCTGCGCGCGGTCATGGCCCAGCACGCCCGCCTCGTCTTCCCCTTCAGCGTCTACGAGGTCGCAAGCCTCGGCGTCGACGGCATCGGCCGGGCCCTGACGCGCCAGCGGCGCGAGGCGATCGTCGCCGAAAGCTTGGCCGCAGCCGGAGTGATCGACCTCGCCGGCCGGCGCTATCAGACGCTCTCCGGCGGCGAGCAGCAGCGCGTGCAATTCGCTCGCGTGCTCTGCCAGCTCGAGGCCGGCCGCAGCATCGCCGAGCGGCAAGTCCTGTTCCTGGACGAGCCGATCGCCAGCCTCGATCTCTGCCACCAGCTCGCTTTGCTCGACATGGCCCGCAGCATCGCCGCGCGCGGCGTCGCGGTGCTGATCGTGCTGCACGACCTGAACCTCGCCGTGACCTATGCCGACCATCTCGTCGTGATGGATCAGGGCCGCATCATCGCGCAGGGTCCGCCGGCGCAGACGCTGGATGACGCCCTGCTGCGCCAGGTCTTCAAGGTCGACCTGACGCTGAGCCGCGCCCCGGCGCCCGGCCTGCCCTTCCTGCTGCCGCAGCAGCACCGCGCCCGGCCTGCGGCGTAGGGCTCGGCTGCCCCCTTGTCATTCCGGGGCTTCGCGATGGCGAAGAACCCGGAACCCACGACCGGGTGAGCGGCCTGCAACCGGGCATCGGATGATCTACCCAGTCGTGGGTTCCGGGTTCGCGCCTATGGCGCTCCCGGAATAACAAGGCGTTGCCCAAAGCTGCTGCGATCCAGGCGCCAAACAGTTCCCAGAGCAGGATTCACCGGCGATTCATCCTGAATCGCCGCTTCACCATATCGCTCAACCCGCGCTTCACGGCTGCGGCGCCACAACTCACGCCTGTTTCCAGCGGGAGTTCCGACCATGCTCAGACATGTCGCCCTTGCCACCCTTGCCCTGTCCGCGGTCAGTGCGACCGCACTGCCCGTAAAGGCGCGCGAGGTCGTCGGCCTGCGCGACGGGCGCTTCGACCCCGGCACGATCGTGATCCGCACCGGCGAGCGGAAACTCTATTTCGTCACCGCGCCCGGCGAGGCGATCCGGTACACCGTCGCCGTCGGCAAGGCCGGCAAGCAGTGGCGCGGCGTCAAATATGTCGAGGAACTGCAGGTCGACCCGGCCTGGAGCCCGCCGGCCGAGGTCAGGCGCGACAATCCGCGCCTGCCTGACGTCATCCCCGGCGGCTCGCCGCGCAACCCGATGGGTGCGCGCGTGATCGGGCTCGGGCCGACCGGGCAATACGCCATCCACGGCACCAACATGCCGAACACGATCGGCACCGCCGCGTCCTATGGCTGCTTCCGCATGCACAACCAGGACGTGATCGATCTCTACGCGCGCGTCCGGATGGGAACGCCGGTCGTCGTCCTGCCCTGAGGCGTCAGAGCGGCACGCCGGCAGGCATCGGCCGGCCGGCGAAGAACGCCTCGAGATTGCCGAGCAGCGTGCGCAGCTGGGCCTTCTTGGCGTCCTGCGAACTCGCGGCGACATGCGGCGTCAGCACGACGTTGTCGAGCTTGCGCAGCCGCTCCGGCACATGCGGCTCCTCGGCGAAAACATCCAGGGCCGCGCCGCCGATCCGCTTCTGTTCGAGCGCCGCGCAGAGTGCTTCCTCGTCGATGACGAGGCCGCGCGCAATGTTCACGACATAGCCCTCCGGCCCGAGCGCGCTCAGGATGGTATCGTCGACCGCATGGCGCGTCTCGGCGCTGGCCCTAACGGCAATCATGAGCACGTCCGCCCAGGTGGCGAGGCCGAGCAGGCTGTCATGGAACTGGTAGGGCAGATCCGGCTTGGGCGAGCGGCTGTGATAGCCGACCTCCATCTCGAAGGCTGCCGCGCGGCTCGCGATCTTGCTGCCGATGGCGCCGAGCCCGTAGATGCCGATCTTGCGGCCGGCGAGATCCGGCGTATTCGACACTGGCTCGACGCCCCGGCCACTCCACAGGCCATCGCGCACGAAGCGGTCGCCGCGTCCAATGCCACGCATCGCATTGAGCATGAGACCAACAGCGAATTCCGCAACGCTGCGCGCATTGGCATCGGCGGCATTGCAAAGCTGGATGCCGCGCGCCTTGGCCGCCGCGGCATCGACCCCCTCGATTCCCGTGCCATAGCAGGCGATCAGTTCGAGCTTCGGCAAGGCGTCCATCAGATCCGCACCGGTCCGGCGCCCGCCATAGGTCACCAGCGCACGCGCCTCTTTCGCCTCGACCGGAATCCCGGCCGCATCGTCGCCATGGACCGGTCCGATCACCGTGTAACTCTGCTTCAGGCTTGCAATCGCGTCATCGGCAAGGCGCGGCATCATCAGGATCGTCGGCTTCATCACAAGGCTCCGGGGAGATGCTGCATCGCAGCACCGCGCGGCATTTTGCTCAACCCATGCTGGTGTTGGCCCCGTCATCCCCGCCGCGCATTCCAACCTTCGACCAAAGATTGGTCCAAGTGGTTCCAAAATCTGGAAATCGCCTGCGTTGCCCCCTCGCCCCCCGTGAAGAACCGCGTTAACCTCCGCCCCGCGACACGTAACCACCCGTACTCCGGTGCGGGTCAGGAAGGGGCTACCAGATGGACCATCTCGCCGACGTGAAGAAATTTGCCAAGAAGCCGCTCAACGAAGCGGCCTTCGCCGGCATGTCGAAATCCTACGCTCTGGTGATGAGCAAGCCCGACACCCGCTACGTCGCCTGCTCGGATCCGGCCGAACTCGATCGCGTCCGCGAAAACTTCCTGAAGAAGAAGCTCGGCCTCAAGTCCGGCGATCTCGACGGCTCCGTCAAGGCGATCTGCGAGCATATGAAGGCCGACAAGACCAAGTCCCGCCTGACCTTCTACTACCTGCTGGCCGAGCATCACGGAAAGCTCGACCTCTTCGTCAAGAAGTAAGACCCCGGCCCGGCTACGCGCCGAGCGATCTTCCCAAATTGGACAACACGGGAGGCCGGCTTGCAGCCGGCCGAAATCCCGTTCAGGCGCGATAGAGGTCTGCACGCGTCAGCGGCAGGCCGGACGCGCCTTTGCGCCGCTTCGAAACCAGCGTCTGGTTGACCAGCGCACCGCCGCGCTCGAAGGCGAGCGAGCAGCCCGCCAGATAGAGCAGCCACATTCGCGTCCGCTCCGGGCCGATCTCGGCCTCGGCCTTGGCCTTGTTGGCGTCGAGCCGCTCCCACCACAGCCTTGTCGTGCGCTGGTAGTGCTCGCGCCAGCCCTCGACGTCATGGATCTCGAAGCCATGGCGCTCGAGATTGGCGATCGACATGCCCAGATGATCGAGCTCGCCGCCCGGAAAAATGTAGCGAACCAGCGCACGATACTCCGCCGGCATCTTGTTGAAGGCCTTTTCGGTCTTCTTGGCGCGGCGCGAGATGGTGTGGTGCAGGTAGAGGCCGCGCGGCCGGAGCAGCCGGTTCACCGCCTGGAAATAGGAGGGATGGTTGCGGATGCCGACATGCTCGAACATGCCGATCGAGGAGATCTTGTCGAACTCCCCCTCCATCTGCGTGAAATCCTTGAGGTGGAGTCTCACCTTGCCCTGAAGCCCGAGCTTCTCGACCTTCTCGCGCGCCAAAGCGAGCTGCTCCTCGGCCAGCGTCACGCCATGGGCCTCGACGCCATAGTGGCGGGCGGCATGGCAGACCAGCGCGCCCCAACCGCAACCGATATCGAGGAAGCGGTCCCCCGGCTGGAGGCGCAGCTTCCGGCAGATCATGTCGAGCTTGTCGCGCTGGGCGCGGCCCAGATCGCCATGATCCTCGGTGAAGTAGGCGCAGGTATAGACCATCTCCTCGTCGAGGAAGAGCCGGTAGAAATCATTCGAGACGTCGTAGTGATAGGCGATATTGGCCTTGTTGGTGGCCGGTGCGCCGTCCCGCGCGATCTCGTCGCCCTTGCGGTGGCTGACGGCGGCGCCGGCCGTGCCCGGCGCGAACAGGAAGCGTCTGATGACATCGAAGACGGCGCTCTTCGGGATGTTGCGCGCGAGCTTGCCGACCTTGCCATCCGGGCGCGCCGCGGCGAGATCGAAGAGCGAGCCGTTCAGGATCGCAATGCGGTCGGCGACATGGAGATTGAGCAGCGTATCGAGCTTGGGCTTGCGGATCAGGGCCGCCATCACGCCGGTATCGGCAATGCCGATGGCGAGCCCGTCCACCGGCCAGGAGGCCGGAACCATGCTGCCGTCCCAAAGCCTGAAGCCGAGCTTCAGGCCGAGCTTCTCATGCGCCTCGACGAGAAGGCGGCGCAGGGCCGCGAGGCGCTTGTCGTTACTGTCCATGAGGCCAACCCGCTGCTGTCGGGCTGATTGTCGGACACAGGGCTGCAACTTGGCAATGTACCCGGGAGCCTGCGCATCAGAAGTCGCTGGCGATGCCCTTCACTTCCCAGTCGTCGTAGCGCACCGGCTCCAACCCACCGCGGCCGTTGACTTCGCGCTGCCCGGCCACCTCCTTGGCATGGGCATCGATCGCGGCGCGGCGCGCGGCGGCTTCCGCCAGGGCGCGCTGCGCGGCGGGGGACAGCACCTTGGGCTCGGCGGCCTCCGCCGGCCTGTCCTGATCGGTGTTCTCGGGCATGTCTGCGCGCTTCCTTGCAGGATTCTCTTGCAGGATCGGGATGGCCCTCACCACATAGGGCACGATGCTCGCAGATGCGAGGGCCTGCGCAAACACGCGCTCGAGAAGGGAATTCGATGAACTACGTTCGCACCGGCATGTTGATGGCGGGCCTGACGGCGCTCTTCGGCGCGGTCGGCTATCTGCTCGGCGGCGGGGGCGGCATGCTGATGGCGCTCGGCTTTGCCGCCGTCACCAATCTCTTCAGCTACTGGAATTCCGACCGGATGGCGCTCGCCGCCCATAACGCCCAGGAGGTCGATGAGCGCACAGCGCCCGAGCTCTACGGGATGGTGCGCGATCTCGCCGCCCGCGCGAACATGCCGATGCCGCGCGTCTACCTGATCCAGGAGGACCAGCCCAACGCCTTCGCGACCGGCCGCAACCCGCAGAACGCGGCCGTCGCCGCGACCACCGGCATCCTGCGCACGCTGACCTATGAGGAACTGGCCGGCGTGATGGCCCACGAGCTCGCCCACATCAAGAATCACGACACGCTGACCATGACGATCACCGCGACCTTCGCCGGTGCGATCTCCTCGCTCGTCACCTTCGGCATGTTCTTCGGCTCGCGCGACAACCGTCCCAATTTCATCGTCCAGATCCTGCTCTCGATCCTCGCGCCGATGGCGGCAGCCCTGATCCAGATGGCGATCTCGCGCTCGCGTGAATACGAGGCCGACAAGCTCGGCGGCCAGATTTGCGGCAATCCTGTCTGGCTCGCCGATGCGCTCGCCAAGATCGCGGCCGGCGTCCAGCACATCCCCAGCGAGACAGCCGAGGCCAAGCCTGCTACGGCGCACATGTTCATCATCAATCCTCTGACCGGCGGCGGCATGGATAACCTGTTCTCGACACATCCCGACACCGGCAATCGCATCGCCGCCCTGATGGAGCAGGCGCGCGCGCTCGGCATCATCAGCAGCAACGCGGGCGCGGGCTTCACTGCCCAGGCCGACAACAATCCGTGGGGCAGCGCCCCGCGCCAGCCCGGTCCGTGGGGCTGAGATGGCCGCCCAATCCTCCTCGCGCGGCCCAGCCCAGCCGGAAACGCCTCCCAAGCTCGACGATGCCCCGGGCATGCCGGCTCGCCGGCTTGCCGCCGCCGTCATCGACGAAGTCCTGCGCGCCGGCGTCGCGCTCGACGAGACCCTGGAGCGGATGCTGCCGGAATCCGGGCTCGATGCCGCCGATGCGAGCCTTGCCCGCGCCATCGCCGTCACGGCCTTCCGCCGCCTCGGCACGATCCAGCAGGCGATCGACGCGCGCCTTGACCGGGGCAGCCCGCGCAAATCCGGCCCGTTCGAACCGATCATGACGGCCGCCGCCGCCCAGATCCTATTCCTCGACGTGCCCGACCACGCGGCGGTCGATATCGCCATCCGCCAGCTGCATGAGGATCCACGCTCGGCCCGCTATGCCGCGCTCGGCAATGCGGTGCTGCGCCGCCTCGCCCGCGAACGCGACGCGGTGCTTGCGGAGGCGCGGGCGGAAGTCTTCGGCGATACGCCCGATTGGCTGGTCGAAAGCTGGTGCACGGCCTATGGCGAGGACACTGCGGCCGCCATCGCGCAAAGCCATCGCGAGGAGCCGCCGCTCGACCTCAGCGTCAAGGCCGATCCTGCCGGCTGGGCCGAAAAGCTCGACGGCATCGCCTTGCCGATCGACTCGGTCCGCTTGCGCGAGCGCCAGGCCATCGCCAGCCTGCCCGGCTTCGACGAAGGCGATTGGTGGGTCCAGGATGCCGCCGCCACCCTGCCGGTGAAGCTGCTGGCTCCGCAGCCCGGCGAACGCATCGCCGATCTCTGCGCCGCGCCCGGCGGCAAGACCGCCCAGATCGCGGCTACGGGCGCCAACGTCACCGCGCTCGACCGCTCCGGTCCGCGCCTGCGTCGCCTCAAGGCCAACCTTGCCCGGCTCGGGCTCTCCGCCGAGGTCGTCACCGCCGATGCCGCGAACTGGAAAGCGGAAGCCTTCGATGCCGTGCTGCTCGATGCTCCCTG
The DNA here is from genome assembly GCF_057809495.1 of Allobosea sp. FG18. NCBI lineage: Bacteria > Pseudomonadati > Pseudomonadota > Alphaproteobacteria > Hyphomicrobiales > Alloboseaceae > Allobosea > Allobosea sp. FG18. Next base: position 11,309 of record NZ_JBMDKB010000013.1, on the reverse strand, counting down.
CAGCGCGACCGGCACCATTCGGCGCCACCCGGACGTCGCCTGGACCAAATCGCCTGAGGATCGTGACCGTCTTGCCACCCTGCAGGCCCGCCTGTTCGACGCCGCCGCCGCGCTGACCAAGCCGGGCGGGCGCCTCGTCTACTGCACCTGCTCGCTGGAGCCGCAGGAAGGCGAGGAGCAGACCGCGGCCTTCCTCGCGCGCAATCCCCAGTTTCGTCGCGAGCCCGTTCGCCCCGAGGAAATCGGTGGTTTGGCGGAAGCAATCGACGGGAACGGCGATATCCGCACCTTGCCGCATCAATTGCAGGGCGAAACCCCGCGCCTGTCGGGATGGGCGGGATTTTACGCAACCCGCCTGATCAGGCTATGACGGAGCCGGGATTCGCGCGGCGCACTGCCGGGCCCGGACACGGAGTCGACGGGGGATTTGAGCGGGTGGGCTGAGCGACGGGGATTGGCCCAGGCCGCGATCGGACGGGCGGCGCGGCGGACCCGTGGCCACTTCGTCGGCGCGACCCGCAAGCTCTGGCCCTTCGGCCGCAGCAGTGCCACCCGCCTGCTCTTTGCTCCGCATGACCTGCGCACCGCCGACCCGACCACGGCCAGCGATTTCTATGCGGGCTACTACGCCTTCGCCGGACGGATGCTGCGCAGCCATGGTGAATCGCCCTTCGACGCCACGCCGCCGAGCGATGCCTGGGCCGAAGCGCTCTACGGCTTCGGCTGGCTGCGCCACATGCGGGCCGCCGACACGGCCATCGCCCGTGCCAATGCCCGCAGCCTCGTCGAGGACTTCATCGCCCGGCGCCGCGACCGCCACGACATCGCCCGCCGCCCGGCTGTGGCGGCGCGCCGGCTGATTTCCTTCCTGTCGCATTCGCCGTTGCTGCTGGAAGGCGCCGATCACGTCTTCTACGAACGCTATCTGCGCCACATCTCGCGCCTCACCGACCGTCTGAGCCTGGCCCTGGCCGGAGCCGTCGAGGGCGCCGACCGCCTGAACGGGCTGATCGCCGTCGCCTTCGCCGCAATCTGCCTCGACGGACAGGATAGCCGTCGGCGCCGGATCGAAACGCTCCTCTCGGAAGAGCTCGAGGAGCAGATCCTGCCCGATGGCGGTCATCTCTCGCGCAATCCGCGCCTGCTGATCGAATTCCTGCTCGACCTGCTGCCGCTGCGCGAGACCTTCGCCGCGCGCGGCGTCGAGCCGCCGCGCGGGGTGCTGACGGCGATCGAGCGGATGATGCCGCATTTGCGCCTCTTCCGGCATGGCGACGGGGCGCTCGCCCTGTTCAACGGCATGGGCACGACCCCGCCCGACCTGATGGCGACGCTTGCGGCCTATGATGACGCGCGCGGCCGCCCGACCGAACACGCAGCCTATTCCGGCTATAGCCGTCTCTCGGCCGAGCGCAGCATCGTGGTGACCGATGCCGGGCCGCCGCCGCGTGGCGCCTATTCGGTCGAGGCTCATGCCGGCTGCCTCGCCTTCGAGTTCTCCAGCGGCGCCCAGCGCATCATCGTCAATTGCGGCGCCAGCCGCTTCGGCCCGCCGGAGCTGAAGCTCGCCGCCCGCAGCACCGCCGCCCATTCGACGCTCGTCCTCGACGATCGCTCCAGCGCGAATTTCGGCATGGTGCTCGGCGAGATGCGCGTCGTCTCCGGCCCCCGCGATGTCCGCGTCGCCCGCCAGGATGGCGCGGACGGCGCCGAATGGGTCGCGAGCCATGACGGCTATCGCCGCAGCCTCGGCGCGACCCACACCCGTCGTCTCCTGCTGGCGCGGGACGGCGCGTCCCTGGCCGGCGAGGACGAGGTCGCCCTGACTGGCACGCGCACGGAGCTCGCAGCCGCCCTGCGCTTCCACCTGCACCCGAATGTCCGCGCCAGCCTCGTGCGCGACGGCAGTGGCGCGCTCCTCGCGCTCGCCTCGGGCGAGGTCTGGAGCTTCGAGGCGGGCGGACTGACCATCGTCATAGAAGAGAGCCTTTTCCTGGCCTCGTCCGACGGGCGCCGGCGCACCGAGCAGCTCGTCATCGCCTTCGATGCGGTCGCGACCCCGCGCGTCAACTGGCGTCTCAGCCGGATCAGCGCCGCCAATCCCCGCGCCGGCAAGACCGTCGCCGCCGCGATCGCCGAGCGCGAGGCCGGGGAACCCGCACCCGACGCGTGACGGTTCTGCGACGGCGGCTTTTGCCTTTTGCAGCGCAGCATGATAGCCCGCGCGCGTCTGCCGAAACTGCCTTCCTGCAATCAAAGCCGGACCTGATCCCGATGCCGAATGAGCTTCGCCGCGTCGAACGCGCGCTCCTTTCCGTTTCCGACAAGACGGGTCTGATCGACTTCGCGCGTGCCCTCCACAAGCTTGGCATCGCGCTGGTCTCGACCGGCGGCACCGCCAAGGCGATCGCCGAGGCCGGCCTGCCGGTCAGCGATGTCTCCGACCTCACCGGCTTCCCCGAGATGATGGACGGCCGGGTCAAGACCTTGCACCCGAAGGTCCATGGCGGCCTGCTCGCCATCCGCTCGCATCCCGAGCACCAGGCCTCGATGCTCGGCCACGGCATCCAGCCGATCGACCTGCTGGTCGTGAACCTCTACCCGTTCGAGGCGACGGTCGCGGCCGGCAAGGCCTATGACGACTGCATCGAGAACATCGATATCGGCGGCCCCGCGATGATCCGCGCCGCTGCCAAGAACCATCACGACGTCGCCGTCGTGGTCGAGCCGGCCGACTACCCCTCCGTCCTCGCCGATCTCGAGGCCCAGAAGGGCGCGACCACGCTGACGCTGCGCCGCAAGCTCGCCCAGAAGGCCTATGCCCGCACGGCGGCCTATGACGCGGCGATCTCGAACTGGTTCGCCAATGAACTGGGCGATACCGCCCCGGCCTTCCGCGCTCTTGGTGGCGCACTCGCCGAAACGATGCGCTATGGCGAGAACCCGCATCAATGGGCAGCCTTCTACCGCACCCCGGAAAACCGCCCGGGCGTCTCGACCGCACGCCAGGTCCAGGGCAAGCAGCTCTCCTACAACAACATCAACGACACCGACGCCGCCTTCGAATGCGTCGCCGAGTTCGCGCCGGAAGCCTCGGCCGCCTGCGTCATCGTCAAGCACGCCAATCCTTGTGGCGTCGCCGCGGGCGGCTCGCTGCTCGAGGCCTATGAGCGCGCGCTCGCCTGCGACCCCGTCTCGGCTTTCGGCGGCATCGTGGCGCTGAACCGCAAGCTCGATGCGGCTGCCGCGAAGAAGATCGTCGAGGTCTTCACCGAGGTCATCATCGCACCCGACGCCGACGAGGAGGCGATCGCGATGATCGCCGCCAAGAAAAACCTGCGCCTGCTGCTGACCGGCGGCCTGCCGGATGTCCGCGCGCCCGGCCTGTCGCTGCGCACCGTCTCCGGCGGCTTCCTCGCCCAATCGCGCGACAATGCCGTCGTCGACGACATGGCGCTCAAGGTCGTGACCAAGCGCCAGCCGAGCGAGCGCGAGCTGGCCGACCTGCGCTTCGCCTTCCGCGTCGCCAAGCACGTCAAGTCGAACGCCATCGTCTACGCCAAGGACCTCGCCACGGTCGGCATCGGCGCAGGCCAGATGAGCCGCGTCGATTCCTCGCGCATCGCCGCCTGGAAGGCCGCCGAGGCCGCGAAGGCGGCAGGCGTCGCGGAGAGCCTGGCCAAGGGCTCAGTCGTGGCGTCGGACGCCTTCTTCCCCTTCGCAGACGGCCTGCTCGCCGCGGCCGAGGCCGGCGCTACCGCGGTGATCCAGCCCGGCGGTTCGATGCGCGACGACGAGGTCATCAAGGCCGCCGACGAGGCCGGCCTCGCCATGGTCTTCACCGGGCACCGCCACTTCCGCCATTGACGGCGGCGCAGGCTGCGGGACACCCTCGCTGACGGGCCGCGCGCGAAAGCGCGCGGCAGGGGACAGGGGTCTGCATGGCCAAAGCTCACAAACCCGGCGCTCTGCTCAGGGAGCGCGTCGAACACCAGCATGCGAGAGTCAGCTATGTGGAGCTGTTCTTCGATCTGGTCTTCGTCTTCGCGATCACCCAGATCTCCCACACGCTGCTCGAGCATTTCAGCCCGCTCGGCGTCGCGCAGGCCGCCTTCCTGCTCGGCGCCGTCTGGTGGATCTGGATCTACACGAGCTGGGTGACGAACTGGCTCGATCCCGAGCGCCCCCCGGTCCGGATCCTGCTCTTCGTCCTGATGTTGCTTGGTCTGGTGATGTCCTGCGCGTTGCCGGAGGCCTTCGGTGCGAACGGCCTCATCTTCGCCGGCGCCTATGTCACGGCCCAGCTCGTCCGCTCGCTCTTCACGATGGTGAGCCTGAAGGACGCCTCGCCTGCGAACCACCGCAACTTCCAGCGCATCACGATCTGGCTGTGCTGCTCGGGCGTCTTCTGGATCGCCGGCGGGCTGAACGAAGGCCCCATGCGCTTCGGGCTCTGGCTGATCGCACTCGGCATCGAATATGTCGGCCCGACCGTTGGCTTCCGTGTCCCGCGCCTGGGCCGCTCGCTCACCAGCGACTGGAATGTCGAGGGCGGCCATCTCTCCGAGCGCTGTGCGCTCTTCATCATCATCGCGCTCGGCGAGTCGATCCTGATCACCGGCGCCACCGCGGCGAAGCTGCCGGTCACGGCCGCCAATCTGACCGCCTTCCTGAATTCCTTCCTGAGCTCAATCGCGATGTGGTGGATCTATTTCCACATCGGCGCCGAGCGGGCGAGCCACCATATCGCCCGATCCGACGATCCCGGCCGGATCGCGCGGATCGCTTACACCTACCTGCATGTCCTGCTGGTGGCCGGCATCATCCTTGTCGCCGTCGGTGACGAGCTGGTGATCGCCCATCCCGGCGGCCACACCGATGCGAAGACGGCGATCGCCGTGCTTGCCGGCCCGGCCTTCTACCTGCTCGGCAATCTCCTGTTCAAACGGGTCACGGCCGGCTGGTATCCCCTCTCCCATCTCGTCGGGCTCGGCCTGCTCGCCGTACTGACACCGGCCTGGACGGTACTGCCGCCCCTCGGCTTCAGCCTCGCGGCAACCGCGATCCTGATCCTGGTCGCGGCCTGGGAAGCGATCTCGCTGCGGCCGAAGGAGGCCTGAACCATGCACATCATCAATTTCATTGGATAATCGGAAAGAGCCCTCTAGAGCATCTAAATGGGCCGAGTTTACATGATATCTCTGCATTAGCCCGCAATGGCCCTTGCGATTTCGCCACAGCCTTGCAGCTCTTCTGTAGCTGCTGGAGATTGTCATGGCGAAGCGGAGCTCGATACGAAACACGAAGAGCGTGGTGGTCTCCCTTGGTCCAGGCGAAGATGCCTGGGACTCCGAGATCAAAGGCTTCGGCGTTCGATGCCAAACGAAGGGCAGGTCGTATGTCCTGAAGACGACGATCAACCGCCGGCAGAAATGGATTACGATTGGGCCTCACGGCTCCCCTTGGACGCCCGCGACAGCCAGAGCCAGAGCTTTAGAATTCCTGGGTCGAACTGTTAAAGGAGAAGACCCTACAAAGACGGCCGAGCAAGAGACCGTCACAATCAAATAATTTCGCAACGCAGGCGGGGCCTTTGATAACTGAGCGCTTTTCCGTTGCATAAACCTGCTGCATAATGATCGCATGATTTACGGCTACGCACGCGTCTCGACCGACAATCAGACCCTAGAATCCCAGATCGAGGCTTTGAAGGCAGCAGGCGCCGACCGCATCTTTCAGGAGAAGGTGAGCGGCGCCAAAACGGACCGTCAGGAACTCAAGCGAGCACTCGCCAAGCTTGGCAACGGCGATATGCTGATGGTCACGAGGCTGGATCGCCTAGCACGCTCGACCCGCGATCTTCTCGACATCCTGGATCGAACCGCGAAAGCCGGCGCTGGCTTCCGCTCTCTAACGGAAGCGTGGGCTGACACGACAACGCCGCACGGCCGTCTCGTCACGACGATCATGGCTGGGTTCGCCGAATTTGAGCGTTCATTAATTCTGGCTAGAACGAGCGAAGGGATCAGCAGAGCCAAGGCACGCGGCGTAAAGCTCGGCCGACCATTCGGAATGACCCACCATCAGCGGCAGGAGGCCCTGGCCAGGAAAGCTGCCGGCGAACCTGTTCGAGAGATCGCCCGGAGCTACAATGTGAGTCCGAGCACGATATCGCGGCTCCTCTAACGCCGCACGACGTGGGATCGCAATCGACAGGCGGCATGGGAGACTGCGCTGGGTGATCTAATCGATGTAGGCGACACCGATAGGAACTCTTCGACAATCAGGAAGGGGCCGCAGGATCGAAGGCGCAAGAGATCGCCTAGCCACGCTGCGATTACTCGATTTTGACGATGACATTCCCAATCGTTCCGCCCTCAACCGCTTCATGCGCGGCGGCGGTTTCGCTGAGCGGGAATGTCCGTCCGATACGGGCAACCGCTTCACCTTGAGCAAGAGCGCGCGTGACGCCCGCCACTGCGCGTTCTCGCTGCTGCGCGTCCAGTTGATAGATCAGGAAGAAGTCCAACTGGATCGAATTGGCGAGGAAGGCGAAGGCGGGAATCGTCGCCTCGGCCCCCGTGCCGTAAACGACGACCTTTCCCTTCGGTCGGAGCACCGCCGGGATCAGGCCGGCATTGGCCGTTAGGTCCATCTCGGTGATGGCGTCGACGCCGCGTCTCCCCGTGATATCAGCAATACGGTCACCCACATTTTCACGCTTGTAGTCGATGCAATGGTCGGCGCCGGCTTCGCGTGCTGCCATCGCCTTGTCCGGTGATGAGATCGTGCTGATCACGGTCGCGCCCCGAGCCTTGGCGAATTGAATGGCGAACTGGCTCACCGCCCCCGCGCCGCCGGATACGAGCAAGGTTGTGCCCTGACCGACCCCGGCAAGCTCGATAGCATGGTAGGCGGTCAGCGCAGGGATGCCGAGAGCGGCTCCCTCCTCGAAGCTGAGTGCATCTGGCAAGGGAACGGCCTGCGCGGCCGGCAGTGCAATGAACTCTGCGGCTGTTCCAAATGGACGCTGCCACTGCCCGTTCCAGATCCAGACCCGCTCGCCAAGGCGTGACTTCGCAACGCCAGGACCAACAGCCTCGATTTCTCCAGCACCGTCGCTATGTGGGATGACCAGAGGGAACGGCGACTTTCGGTGTCCGCGGCTTTTGACATCGGATGGATTGACCCCTGACGCGTACAAGCGCACGCGAACCTCCCCGACTCCCGGGCTTGGAGTTTCAACGTCTCCGATGCGCAGCACATCGCGCGCTGGCCCGTTGGCTTCATAGAATACTGCACGCATCGATCAGTATCCCTCAGCAATGTGAGAGCCTGGAAGAACGATAGCTCTGTGCGGCCCGATCAAGCGCTGGTGACAACCGGACGGACCATAGCGCAATGGTGCTCGCTGTGCCGCGCCGGCTACCACAGAGCAGCTCTTTGCTCGGCCTCAACCAGTGCCCACAACGGGTCGAGGGCGACACGCACGATCACTCCCGTGTCGAAGACCTCGTTGAATTCAAGCCGCCGGTCGCCTGTCATCACGACCTCGCGCTCGCTGTTTGGACCACTGTAGCGAAAGGAATCGCCGAGGACGCGGGCCTTAAAATGGGTCGCGCCAGCCGGCTTGACGACAAGGCTCAGGGCCCGAGGAGGCCCCCGAACTGTAAAGCCCGTCACGATGCCGGAGGGTTCGGCTCCGGTAATGACCAGCATGAATTGGCGGTTCGAATTAACGAACCCGGTGCTGCTGACCCAGATGCCGACGAAGCGGCGATGTTCAGGGAGAACACCACGCCCGATCCGGCTGATCTGGAATGGCGGAAGCGGAAGCTCCTTCTCTGCAGCAATTGCCGCAATCCGCCGCGCGTCGTCTTCTGTGAAGAGAGCGTTGGCTGACGATGGCAACCACAGGTGGGCTGTAAGATATCCAGCTGCGGCCAGGCAGCAGATGATGATGGCGGCCGTCGCCAGAATCGCCCGTTTGCGCTGTACAGGCGACCATAAAACGAGGCGACGGCCAACTGACCCGGCAAACGGGATCTGAGATCGCTTGGGTGGCGGCAGCGAGTCGTGCTCTTTGACCGCGTGGGGGTGGCCGGCGTTCAACAGGTATCCGCGACGGGGTACGGTTTCGATCAGGAGATGATCGGTGTCACCCAGCTTGTCTCGTAGCTCGCGAATGCACTGAACGAGTGAGTCATCCGTGACAGCGACATTTGGCCATACGACCTCAAACAGTTCCCGCTTCGACACCAGCCGTCCAGCATTCTCGGCAAGGTGACGGAGAACCTCGAACGCCTTGGGCCGCAGTGCAATCTCCTGATCGCCCGCTCTTAGGCGTTCGCGCGTCAAATCGAGCGCAAATCGGTCGAACTGTAGAAGTTTCGGAAGCGCCGGGTCCATGGTGCTTAGCTCCCACCCTAGCCCGCTCTATGAACTGCGTCCGCCGACTATAGGCGAAATACCGGCATTCCGTCACCCATTGACCGTGACCAAACGGAGCGCTCTTCGCTATGAACGGCTTCGGAAGCTGCCTTCGCCTGCCCGCCGCGGATTTTGCGCATTGCCAAGCATCGGGATGGAACGCCGACCGTTTCCTGTGCGATCTGAGGTCTGTTCGGCACTTTGTTCAAGGCCGGGCCTTGGACGAGGAGTTCCCTGCGGCTCGCCATGATGAACTTGCCGTGATCGGCATGACGATGCCCTTGTCGCAGCTCGCAGGACCGATCTGGCTAACGAACTCACCGCGGCGGAAGTTCTGCGGAGCAGTGCGAGAAGGCAGATCGACGCATTTCACAGAAGTAGTATGCGTCAAGACGGGGCGGGAGATCTCTCCGAGAGCGGGAAAGAAGCCGCCGACGATCACGATAAACTCTAGCATTACAGCTACTCCAGTTACATTATCCTTTTTCATTCTCTAGGTTTGATTTTGATAATCCTGAGGCGGATCTGTAGCGCAGGAGGCGCTGACGCAGCGTCGCCAATATGTGCTAGGTTTGCTGCGGTGGGGAACGACGCTTTCAACTGCGCTCCAAATGTGCCGCCGAATTTGTCGGTCCGCTGCTGAATTTGTCTAAAATTGCTTGCGTCACGGCAAGGAAGCTGGACGGGGACTCCTATGGTTGCGACCACGAGCACCCCTGTGCTGACAATGTTCGACGTCGTCCGGTCCGAAGCTCTGGAGGATTCGAGCGGCAAGATTCGCGTGATTGAACGGGCCGCACAGTCAAACCGCACCTACACCTACCAATTGCAGGATCGCGCTCTTTGGCGCCCGCGCTTCGAACAGCCGATCTTGACCCTTGCGATACGTGGCGCCGGCTCGCTTCTTGCGAGTTTTGTCGAGAGCAGCTTCAGCACCGAGGTCACCGTCGACGGCGATGAAGGGAGCCTGTATTGTTTCACGACGATGCTCGCGGGCCACATTACCTTGGAGCAAAAGGGAAGATCCACGACAGCCACGCAACAATCTGGTCTCGCCTGGAGGCCCGGTCCCGGCGGCCGCCTTTTAATCAGCGACGATAACGCGCGCACCAATGTTTTCTTGAAAGCGACGGATATCGAGAGCATGCTTGAACACATGCTGGATGAGCGGCTGCGTCGGCCGCTCATTTTCGAGCCCAGCCTCGATTGGGGCACCGGGCTTACAGCCAGCCTGAAAAGCCAACTCGATTTCGTCACACAGGAATTTCAACGACGGGACGGTGTTGCCAATAACCCAGTCGCACTTGCGTCGCTAACGGACCTACTTGTCTCGCTGATTTTGCGTGGCACCACTCATAACTACTCTGATCGACTCGCAAATTCAGCCGGAAATCCAATTCCAGCCTACGTTCGACGCGCGGAAGACTTCATGCGCGCCCACGGCGCGGAGCCTATCCGTATGTCACATATCGCTGCGGCCGCAGGCTGCAGCTTGCGAACCTTGACGACTGTGTTCAGGCATTTTCGCGGCAGCACCCCTTTGGCTGCATTGCATGCTGTCCGGCTTGATCTAGCGCATGCCGATCTTGCCCGGGGTATGCGTGACGCCTCAGTCGCTGCCGTCGCCCGCCGATACGGTTTCACTAACACGACACGCTTTAGGGCTGCCTTTCGTCGCCGGTTCGGTGAAACTCCAATTGAAATCGCCCGATATGCGTCTATTCAGACGGCGCCGGCCTCCGCCGATCTGTCAAAAGACGAATGACCTGTTGTGGCTTGATCGATCTTGGCAGCGCGTAAGGGCTGGGCCAGCATTCACCGGCCGACAAGCTCTCAGAGAAGTAATTGAGACAAGCGTCTCCTTGAGGATCCAGCTTGCTGTTCGGCTGTTTCCTCAGAATCTCTGTCCACATCTCCCACGTCCCTCGCGCGAACGATATCCTAATATCCTTAGCGGGGAACATCTCCGCTTCGGTTCCGGCTGCAAGATTTCGCGCGGCATGGACAAATTCGGCAGTGGGCCGACAAATTCGGCGACGAACCTTCGTTCACTACCAAAAGAACTTCTCCCCTGTCGTCCAGCATGACACGACTTTCGGCGAAATATCGGCATCCTTTCGCTTCTCCATCATGACCTGACGAAAGTTTCGTTGCTACGAAGGCTAACGGCAACGGAAGAGACAAACCCAGCCCCAGCTCAATCCAAACGCTTGCACTCAAAGAGGCGCAAATGGGACGATCTTCAGTGTTCGCTATATGCGCCTGCATCCTATGGGGCGGCCTCGCGGAGGGGGCGCAATCGACGACGCGTCAGGCTCGGGCCTGTGTTGCCTGGGACAGGGAACTCGCGCGGATGCTTGAGCGGAGCGAGTTATTCGGCCTCAACACCGCAGAGCTACGTGAAGGCATTCGCGTTGAAGCATTCAAGCTGCGAGAACGATGCCTCCGCGACATCAGTATGGCTTCCCTCAATCGCTATGTCATGCTCACGAAGCTTCTCTACGATGATGAAGCTGACGAGGTCGAATCTTTCAGTAAAGACCAATTATACTTAGATTAACTCATCTAAATTTGATACAATTTAGAAATTTGATTCATTTTTGCCGCTATCTGCATCTTCTGCAGGTGAGTGCCATGGGAACGGCCAGACGGAATCTATTCTTTGGTGCAGCATTACTCGCAGCATCCATGAATGTTGAAGCGCAGGCGCGTGACGAGACAACGGAGCGCCTGCGTCTCGGTTCCGGCTTCGAAATCGTCATCGGGGAAAGCCATCTTGATCCGGGAGGGCGGTTACTGGAGGCCCTCGCGACGTGGGTCGGTGTGTGTTTCGGCGTGCAAGTTTGACCCCATGAGGCGGGGGATCGGCGTCCAAGTTT
>NZ_JBMDKB010000012.1:0-177260 GCF_057809495.1 Allobosea sp. FG18 | reverse complement strand
AAAATCTCAGCAATTACCGAGCCGCAGCGCACTGCCGCGAGAGCGGCTTAGTCCTATGGCGCGTAGCTGAAAGGCGACATTCTTCGATTTGAATGAATCTTTCTCGAATCGGAACGGCCGACGTAGTTCTTGCACTCCTCTCGCTGCCAGGTGTCGGTGCCACCATCAGGGCGCGGCACCACGCCGTTGGACCTAGCTCAGTGTTTTCAGTCCGCCGCGAGGTTGCGGCGGACTTCGGGGCTCATCGAGGCGCGCTTTGGGGGAAAACGGCCATCGTTCGGGAGCGACTTCAGCAGGCGCCGTTAATCTATCAGCTGCACCCAGTCGTGCTTCCGCAGGTGTTGCACTTCAGGCAGGTGCCGTTGCGGACCAGCGTGAAGTTGCCGCATTCGCCGCACGAGTCGCCGACATAGCCCTTCATGATCGCCTCGGCCCGGCGCTCCGACTGGCTCGGCTGGGCGGCAGGCGCCGCGAAGCCGAGCTTGGCCATTTCCGCCTCGCCATAAGCTTCGGGTTCCTCCTTCAGCGCGGTCGCGCCTGCCGTGGCGAGAGCCGTCACAGTGGAGGACGAGCGGGCAACCGCATCGTTCGCTGCGTGGTTCCCTTGGCCGCCACCCTGGATGGCGAGCAGGTTGATCGGCTTGCCGCGGCGGAAGCCGGTGGAGGCGAGGGGAGTCGTCACGATCGGGGTCGCATCCGGCGCCTTGTCCTGGCCGACGCCGCTGCCCAACACGTCATGGCCGATCTCGCTCGGGTCGACATGGGCGAGGTCGTTGCGGCCGAGATAGGAGATCGCCAGCTCGCGGAAGACGTAGTCGAGGATCGAGGTCGCGTTCTTGATCGACTGGTTGCCGGCGACGAAGCCCGAGGGCTCGAAGCGGGTGAAGGTGAAGGCCTCCACGTACTCCTCCAGCGGCACGCCGTATTGCAGGCCGAGCGAGACCGCGATGGCGAAGTTGTTCATCATCGCCCGGAAGGCCGCGCCCTCCTTGTGCATGTCGATGAAGATCTCGCCGAGGCGCCCGTCCGAATACTCGCCGGTATGGACATAGACCTTGTGCCCGCCGACCGTGGCCTTCTGGATGTAGCCCGTGCGCCGATCCGGCATCTTCTCGCGTTCGCGCTTGCGCTCGATGCGCTCGACGATGCGCTCGACGATCTTCTCCGAGATCTGGGTGGCACGCGCCGCCATCGGCTGGGCGACCAGCGTCTCGACGGCGTCGTCCGCCTCGTCGTCATCGTCGGAGATCAGCGCCGAGTTCAGCGGCTGCGAGAGCTTGGAACCGTCGCGGTAGAGGGCGTTCGCCTTCAGCGCCAGCTTCCAGGAGAGCATATAGGCGCTCTTGCAGTCCTCGACCGTCGCCTCGTTCGGCATGTTGATGGTCTTGGAGATCGCGCCCGAGATGAAGGGCTGCGCCGCCGCCATCATGCGGATATGGCTCTCGACCGAGAGGTAGCGCTTGCCGATGCGGCCGCAGGGGTTGGCGCAATCGAAGACGTTGTAGTGCTCGGTCTTCAGGTGCGGGGCGCCTTCCAGGGTCATCGCGCCGCAGACATGGACGTTGGCGGCCTCGATCTCGGCCTTGCTGAAGCCGAGGAAGGGCAGGAGCTCGAACGACATGTCGTTCAGCTTCTCGGCCGGGACCTTGAGCGTTCCGGTGAGGAAATCCTCGCCCAGCGTCCACTTGTTAAAGACGAACTTGATGTCGAAGGCGCTCTTCAAGCCCTTCTCGACCGCTTCGATCTTCTCGTCGGTGAAGCCCTTGGCGCGCAGCGTCGAGGGGTTGATGCCCGGCGCCTGCTTCATCGAGCCATGGCCGACGGCATAGGCCTCGATCTCGGCGATATCGGCCTCGCGGTAGCCGAGGGCGCGGAGCGCGTCCGGCACGGCGCGGTTGATGATCTTGAAGTAGCCGCCGCCGGCGAGCTTCTTGAACTTCACCAGCGCGAAATCGGGCTCGATGCCGGTGGTGTCGCAATCCATGACGAGGCCGATCGTGCCGGTCGGCGCGATCACGGTCGCCTGGGCATTGCGGTAGCCGTAGCGCTTGCCCTGCTCGAGAGCCTCGTCCCAGACGATGCGCGAGCGCTCCGCCATGGTGACGGCCGAGCCGCCGAGGCGGGCCAGCGTCGCATGGTCGAGCGGGACCGGGGTAACGCTCAGGCCCTCATAGCCGTCGGCGAGGCCATGGGCGGCCGTGCGGTGGTTGCGGATGACGCGCAGCATGTGGCTGGCGTTCTTCTTGTAGCCAGGGAAGGGGCCGAGCTCGCCCGCCATCTCGGCCGAGGTCGCATAGGCGACGCCGGTCATGATCGCGGTCAGCGCACCGGCCAGCGCACGGCCCTCGTCGGAGTCGTAGCCGAGGCCCATGGTCATCAGCAGGCCGCCGATATTGGCGTAGCCGAGGCCGAGCGTGCGGTACTCGTAGGAGAGCTCGGCGATCTCGCGGCTCGGGAACTGCGCCATCGTCACCGAGATCTCGAGCACGACGGTCCAGAGCCGGCAGAGATGCTCATAGGCCGCGACGTCGAAGGACTTGGTTTCGGTATCGTAGAACTGCAGCAGGTTGGCCGAGGCCAGGTTGCAGGCGGTGTCGTCGAGGAACATGTACTCGGAGCACGGGTTGGACGCCCGGATCCGGCCGGAAGCCGGGCAGGTGTGCCAGTCGTTCATCGTCGAGTTGAAGTGCAGGCCGGGATCGGCCGAGGCCCAGGCGGCGTAGCCGATCTTCTCCCAGAGGTCGCGGGCCTTCAGCGTCTTCAGGACCTTGCCGGTGGTGCGACCGGTCAGGTTCCAGTCGGCATCGGTCTCGACGGCGCGCAGGAAATCGTCGGTCAGCGAGACCGAGTTGTTCGAGTTCTGGCCGGAAACGGTGAGATAGGCGTCGGAATCCCAGTCGGTGTCATAGGTGTCGAAGGAGATGTCCTTGTAACCCTGCTTGGCGAACTGAATGACGCGCTTGATGTAGTTGTCCGGCACCAGCGCCTTGCGGGCGAGCTTGATCTCGCGCTTCAGGGCCGGGTTCTGCTCGGGATCGAAGCAGGAATCGCCATCACCCTCGCAGTTCACGCAGGCCTTGAGCACGGCCTTCATGTGCTTCTTGACGGTCTTGGAGCCGGTGACGAGCGCGGCGACCTTCTGCTCCTCCTTCACCTTCCAGTCGATATAGGCCTCGATATCCGGGTGGTCGGCATCGACCACCACCATCTTGGCGGCGCGGCGGGTGGTGCCGCCCGACTTGATGGCACCCGCAGCGCGGTCGCCGATCTTGAGGAAGGACATCAGGCCCGAGGACTTGCCGCCGCCGGCGAGCTTCTCGCCTTCGCCGCGCAGCATCGAGAAGTTCGAACCGGTGCCGGAGCCGTACTTGAACAGGCGGGCTTCACGGACCCAGAGGTCCATGATGCCGCCCTCGTTGACGAGGTCGTCCTGCACGCCCTGGATGAAGCAGGCATGCGGCTGCGGGTGCTCGTAGCTCGACTTCGACTTCACCAGCTTGCCGGTCTTGAAGTCGACGTAGAAATGGCCCTGGCTGGGACCGTCGATGCCATAGGCCCAGTGCAGGCCGGTGTTGAACCATTGCGGCGAGTTCGGCGCGACGCGCTGGGTGGCGAGCATGAAGCGCAGCTCGTCATGGAATGCAGCCGCATCCTCTTCCGAGGTGAAGTAGCCGCCCTTCCAGCCCCAATAGGTCCAGCAGCCGGCGAGGCGATCAAAAACCTGCTTGGAAGAGATCTCGGAGCCGTAGCGCTCGCCTTCCGGCAGCTCGGCGAGAGCGGCCTCGTCGGCGACGGAACGCCAGAGGAAGGAGGGAACGTCGTTCTCTTCGAACCGCTTCAGGCGCGCCGGCACGCCGGCCTTGCGGAAATATTTCTGCGCGAGCACGTCGCTCGCGACCTGCGACCAGGTCTCGGGAACCTCGATGCCTTCGAGCCGGAAGACGACGGAGCCGTCCGGGTTCTTGATCTCGCTGACGGCCGATCGGAACGGGATCGCGGCATAGGGCGACTGTCCGGCGGTGGTGTAGCGGCGCTCGATGCGCATGATCTTCGTCCCTTGATCTGCCGCGGGCCTGCTTCGCAAGCCACGCGCGGCCGGTTGATCACCGGCTCCTGATGTCAGCCCAAACTCGGTTCGATGCCCTGTGGGATCTCCGCGGTGTCGCCCCGCCGATGGTCCCGGACGCGCCCAAAATGCCCGCGCAAATCCGTTCGCTTCCGCTGTTGATGGCGGATGCGGCGGCAGGCCCGGAACACACTGGAAAACTAGGGTTTCGCAGTCATCCAGAGGGGGTGCCGCCGGTCGTCATGCGATGGTCAAAATCTAGTGCAGATACCCGCTGCGCGTCAAGGAATAGTGCCCTGTGATCCCTGTGGACACGACATCTGGTAGGGATATGTGGGTTATGGGGATAAGTTGCAAGGCGCCCGCTAAGCCTCGGAAATCGCCGGGGAATCGGATACGCATTGGCAAGATTGCCACAGTGCGGGATGAAGCGCAGTCCATAAAATCCCCGCTATTCATGGTTGACGCGAGCTGAATCCGGTGCGCGCCGGGGACTGCCGCGAGCACCGCTTTCAAAGCCACCCGGAAGTGGCTGATCTCGGGCGACTTCCCGGAGAATGCTCCCTGAAAAGGCCGTTCCGAATCGCGGCCGAATCGTGGCGGCGACTCAAGGCGCGCAGATTTAGCGATCGGCTTAAAGTGACGTTAGGTCGGTCAGGCTATGCCGGTTGCAGCGTGATCCGACCGGGATAACCCATGCACCGCTACGCCTTCTGCCTGCTTCCTCTGGTCCTGGCCGGTTGCACCGATAGCGAGCCGCTGGCCCCGGCCTTCGCGGGCGAATGGGCGTCCCGGGCATCCCGGGCGCGCGGCTGCGGCTCGGCGGCGCGGATCACCATCAACAAAACAGGCATCTCCGCTCCCGGGATGCCCGTGGATGGGCTCACCTTCACGAAGGCGACCGTCTCCGGCGCCACGGCGCATGTCGTCATGGAGCTGAGCGCGGGCGTGCGGTTGATTGCGGGGGCGCCCGATCCCAAGAAGCCGCGCGATCGCGACGATCCGCGCGACATGGAGATTCTGGCGACGCTGATCGCGTCAGGCCGGCTGGTCAACGCGACCAACGTGATGTTCCGGGACAAGCAGACCCGCCAGCTCAGGGCCGCCGATCCCGACGTCCTGGCCGTCATGAGCCTGACACGCTGCGACAAGCGCGAAACATCGGGCAGTTTCAGCGCGGTCGGGCTATCGCGGGCTGGACAGTAGGCGGTGCGGGGGCCATAAGTCGCGCGACTATTTTGCATCGCGCGCACGGACTTGAAAGACGATGAAGGACTGGCTGCTGCAGATCTTCACCTGGTGGAACGGCCAGACGATCGGCACGCGTTTCCACACCTGGCGCCATGGCGAGCGGGTGGGCGAGGACGAGTTCGGCAATGTCTATTACCGCACCAAGGGTGGGGTGAAGGACAAGGCGCTCGGCTTCCAGCGGCGCTGGGTGATCTACAAGGGCGACGCGGAGGCTTCCAAGGTGCCGCCGGGCTGGAACGGCTGGCTGCATCACACCGTCGATGTCGCGCCCTCCGAGGAAAGCTACCAGCCGCGCGAATGGCAGCAGCCGCACCAGCAGAATTGGACCGGCACGGCGCTGGCCTATCGCCCGCAAGGCTCAACCCTGGCCGAGGGCGAGCGCCCGGCCGCGACTGGCGACTACCAGGCCTGGACGCCCGGCCGCTGAGGCTTCCGGCGTAGCGCTCCGATGCGCATTGCCATCCAGACATTCGGTACGCGTGGCGACGTTCAGCCCTATGTCGCCCTTGCGCGTGGCCTGATTGCGCGCGGGCACGACGTCCAGTTGGCTGCCCCCGAACAGTTTTCCGATCTGGCGTCGCGTCTGAGAGTACCCTTTGCCCCGCTGCCGGGCACGTTGCTCGACTTGCTCGACAGTGACGCCGGGAAGGCCGCGGTCGCTGCCGGTCGCGGTTTTTCTGCCGGCCTCGCGTTGCTCGGCAAGATCAAGCCGGCGATGACCCGGCTGATGGATGCTGAATGGGAGGCTCTACGTGGGTTCGGACCTCGTCTGATCCTGCATCACCCCAAGTCGCTCGTGAGCCCGGCCATTGCCGCCAAATTGGGGGCACGAAGCCTGCTTGCCTCGCCTTTGCCGGGCTTTACGCCTACATCTGCCTTCCCAAGTCCCATTCTGCCGATCAGGCTGCCAAGCCTGTTGAACAAGCCCAGCCACATGTTGATGGCCGCTGCTCCGGCCCTCCTGTTCGGACGGATGCTGGCGCGGTGGCGACGCGAGCGGCTGGGGCAGCAAAGCCGTTATCCAGACCCCTCGATCGGCGTGCTCTATGCCTATAGCCGCCACATGATTCCGGTTCCGTCCGATTGGGACCCCAAGCGTGTGCACGTCTGCGGCTACTGGTTCCTCGATGAGCCCGAGAGCGGGGTGTCGCCGGCGCTTGCTTCCTTCCTCACGGCCGGGACACCTCCGATCTATGTCGGATTTGGGAGCATGCCGGGAGATCGGCCACGGGAATTGGCCGAAGCAATCGTCGCTGGTCTGCGGCTGGCGGGTATGCGCGGCATTCTCGTCCGTGGTGGTGGGGCACTCGACCTGCAGGAACATGGCGACGACATGCTTGTGATCGATGCGGCGCCTCACGATAAGTTGCTTCCGCACGTTGCCGGAGCGCTGCACCATGGCGGTGCGGGCACGACGGGAGCGAGCTTGCGGGCAGGGGTGCCGATGGCTATCCGGCCATTTTTCGGCGATCAGCCATTCTGGGCTGACCGGATTGCGGCCTTGGGAGCGGGGCCCGGAGCTCTGCCGCGACAGTTGACACCCGATGTCGTGGCGGCCGCCGCAAAAGCACTGCAGGTGCCGGAAGTGCGAAAGCGCGCCGCTGAGCTCGGGAAAGTGATCCGCGCCGAGCAAGGGGTCGAGGCTGCGGTCATCGATATCGAAGAGCGCATGAGCTGTTGACGAAGCAGAGCGCCCTTTTTCCGCTGCCTTTGCCGTGTTACTGCGCGCCATCGCGGTCCTTCCGCGCTGTCGAAGAGATTCGCGCCCGCATGCCGTCGTTCTTTCGTTTCCCGATCCTGGCAGGCCTCGCCTCGAGCGCGCTGGCAACATTGGCCGCCACAGGCCCGGCGCACGCTGATCGCATCCGCAATCCGACGGCCGTCTTCGCCGGGCTCGACAAGATCACCGGCCGCATCATCTCCTTCGAGGTGGCGATCGACGAGACCGTGCAGTTCGGCGCTCTCCAGTTGACGCCGCGCGTCTGTTGGACGCGGCCGCCGACCGAGGCTCCGCAGACCGACGCCTTCGTCGAGGTCGACGAGGTCACGGTCAAGAACGAGTACCGGCGCATCTTCACCGGCTGGATGTATGCGGCGAGCCCGGGCCTGCACGGCGTCGAGCACGCGATCTACGATGCCTGGCTGACCGACTGCAAAGGCGGCACCGAACTCGTCGTCGATCCCAAAGAGCCGGAAGCGCCACCGGTCGAGGACCCGCGCCGCCCGCGCACGCCCAACCAGCCGCTGCCTGGACAGCAAGCCGCTCCGCCGCCGCCCGGCGGGCGCATCGATGTCGAACCGCCGCGCGGTGTGCCCGTGCAGCCGCAGCGGCCGAGCCAGCGCTTCTTCCCGACCAATCCCGCCCCCGGCCGCGACCCGTATATGGGCGGCAACTGATCCAGCAGGCTCGCGGCAAGGCGCTCAGAGCGAGGCGAGCGCCTCGCGGCCGCTCAGCGGCCTGACCTGCCAGTCGCCCGGGTGCCGCAACGCATCGTCGAGCAGGCCGCGATAGCCGTCGCGCGGGATTTCGATCGTGCCGAACTGGGCGAGGTGGCCGGTCTGGAACTGGGTATCCAATAGCCGGTAGCCGCCCTGCCTGAGGCGGGCGACGAGATGGACCAGTGCGACCTTCGAGGCGTCGGTCTCGCGGTGGAACATGCTCTCGCCGAAGAAGGCACCGCCGAGCGAAAGCCCGTAGAGGCCGCCAACCAGCCGGCCCTCGCGCCAGCACTCGACCGTATGGACATGGCCGAGCGCGAAGAGCTCGCCGAAGATCTCGCGGATGCGCGTATTGATCCAGGTTTCGGCCCTGTCCGGCTTGGCCTCGGCACAAGCCGCGATGACGGCGTCGAAGGCGGTGTCGACCCGGATCTCGAAACGGTCCGAGCGCACGGTGCGGGCGAGCCGCGCCGAGAGATGGAAGCGGTCGAGCGGGATGATGCCGCGCAGTTCCGGCTCTACCCAGAACAGGCTGGGGTCGTCGGCGCTCTCCGCCATCGGGAAGATGCCGGCGGCATAGGCGCGCAGCATGATCTCCGGCGTGATCGCAGGGGAACGGACGGGCACGGAACGAGCCTTCATGACCGGATGGGAGCGTGAGGCGGGCTTTGAGTCAAACGGAAGCGGTGAGGGTTGATCGTACTTGCGAGGAGCGAGGCGACGAAGCAATCCAGGGGGCTGGTGAGACGTTCGACCCAGTTTCCTGGATTGCTTCACCGCGCTCGCAATGACGGCTGGTGCCGAGGTTGCGCAAGGGAGCCTCCGCGTCATCCCGGACAAGCGGCGGAGCCGCGCCGATCCGGGATCCATCGTAGGATGGTGCGCTCTACGATGGATTCCGGGTCAAGCCCGGAATGACGGCGAGGTTCAGTGCGAACTTGAGGCTCCCGCAGCAGGCGCCATGGCTTCAGATCAAGCCTGAAGCCATGGCCGCAAGCGGCTGATGGATCAGCCTTTCGTCGGCTCGGCACCCGGCGTTTCGTTGCCAGCCTCGCCGTCCTCGTCTCCTTCGCCGTCGTCGTTGATGCACTCGACCGAGACGACCTTCTCGTCCTTGGCGGTGTTGAACACCGTCACGCCTTGCGTCGAGCGTCCGGCGATGCGGATGCGATTGTCCGGGCCGGCATCGACGGGGACGCGGATGAGCTGGCCGCCATCCGTGACCAGCATCAGCTGGTCGCTGTCGAGGGCCGGGAAGGAGGCCACGAGCTTGCCGTTGCGGTCGTTGACGACCATGGCGACGATGCCCTTGCCGCCGCGTCCGGTGACCCGATACTCGAAGGACGAGGTACGCTTGCCGTAGCCGCGTTCCGAGATGGTCAGGATGAACTGCTCGGCTGCGCCCATCGCGGCGTATTTCTCCTGACCGAGCTCGATATCGCCGGCGCTTTCCTCCGCATCGGCCTCGGTCGCCGCCGTGGTCTCCGCACCGTCCTCGGCCTCGCCGGTCAGCGCCCTGCGGGCGGCCGCGGCGCGCTTGAGATAGGCGGCGCGCTCGTCCGGTGTCGCATCGAGATGGTGCAGGATCGCGAGCGAGATCACCTCGTCACCCTTGGCCAGATTGATGCCGCGCACGCCGGTCGAATCGCGGCCCTTGAAGACGCGAACCTCCTGCACCGCGAAGCGGATGCACTGGCCGTCGGCCGTGGTCAGCAGCACGTCGTCGTTCTCGGTGCAGATCTGCACGTCGACGATATGGTCGCCCTCGTCGAGCTTCATCGCGATCTTGCCGGCGCGGTTGACGTTGACGAAGTCGGAGAGCTTGTTGCGACGCACGCCGCCCGAGGCGGTGGCGAACATCACGTCGAGCGTCTCCCAGCTCGCCTCGTCCTCCGGCAGCGGCATGATCGTGGTGATGCGCTCGCCGGCCTCGATCGGCAGCATGTTGACCAGCGCCTTGCCGCGGGCATTCGGCGCCGAGAGCGGCAGGCGCCAGACCTTTTCCTTGTAGACCTGGCCTTCGGAGGAGAAGAACAGCACCGGCGTATGGGTGTTGGCCACGAAGAGCCGGGCGACGAAATCCTCATCCTTGGTCGCCATGCCGGAGCGACCCTTGCCGCCGCGGCGCTGCGCCCGATAGGTCGAGAGCGGCACGCGCTTGATGTAGCCGCCATGGCTGACGGTGACGACCATGTCCTCGCGGGCGATCAGATCCTCGTCGTCGAGGTCGGAACCCCAATCCTGGATCTCGGTGCGGCGCGGCGTGGCGAAAGCGGCCTTCACCTCGGCGAGTTCGGTCTTGACGATCGTCTGGATGCGAAGGCGCGAGCGCAGGATCTCGAGATAGTCGGCGATTTCCTTGGCGAGCTTCTCCAGCTCGTCGCCGATCTCGTCGCGGCCCAGAGCGGTCAGGCGGGAGAGGCGCAGTTCGAGGATCGCCTTGGCCTGCGCGTCCGAAAGCCGGTAGGTGCCGTCCGGATTCATCGGGTGGCGCGGATCGTCGACGAGCGCGATCAGCGGGGCGATATCGTCGGCCGGCCAGTCGCGCGCCATCAGCGATTCATGCGCCGCGGCAGGCGTCGGCGCCGTGCGGATCAGGCGGATGACCTCGTCGATATTGGCGACGGCGGTGGCCAGGCCGCAGAGCACATGGGCGCGCTCGCGGGCCTTGTTCAGCAGGTAACGCGTCCGCCGCGAGACCACTTCCTCACGGAACTCGACGAAGGCCGAGATGAAGTCCTTGAGGTTCAGCACCTCGGGCCGCCCGTTGTTCAACGCCACCATGTTGGCGCCGAAGGAGGTCTGCAGCGGGGTGAAGCGATAGAGCTGGTTCAGCACGACATCGGCGACGGCGTCGCGCTTGACCTCGATGACGACGCGCACGCCCTCGCGGCTCGATTCGTCACGCAGGTCGGAGATGCCCTCGATGCGCTTCTCGCGCACGAGATCGGCGATCTTCTCGACCATCGAGGCCTTGTTCACCTGATACGGGATCTCGGTGACGATGATCGCCTCGCGCTCCTTGCGGAGCTCCTCGATATGCGTCTTCGCGCGCATCACGATCGAGCCGCGGCCGACATGGTAGGCGGCATGGATGCCGCTGCGGCCCATGATCGAGGCGCCGGTCGGGAAGTCGGGGCCGGGGATGATCTCGATCAGGTCGTCGATCGAGATCTCGGGATCGTCGATATAGGCGACGCAGGCATCGATGACCTCGCCGAGGTTATGCGGCGGGATGTTGGTCGCCATGCCGACGGCGATGCCGCCCGCGCCGTTGACGAGCAGGTTGGGGAAGGTCGCAGGGAGGACCTTGGGCTCCAGGCGGCTGTCGTCGTAAGTGGGCTGGAAATCGACCGTGTCCCGGTCGAGGTCGCTGAGCAGGGGCATGGCCGGCTTGGCCAGCCGGCTTTCGGTGTAACGCATGGCCGCCGGGGGGTCGCCATCCATCGAGCCGAAGTTGCCCTGGCCGTCGACGAGCGGCACGCTCATCGAGAAAAGCTGGGCCATACGGACGAGCGCATCATAGATCGCCTGGTCGCCATGCGGATGGTACTGACCCATGACCGCGCCGACGATGTTCGCCGATTTGACGTGCTTCTTCTCCGGGGTCTGGCCGTTCTCCCACATCGAATAGAGGATGCGGCGGTGGACCGGCTTCAGGCCGTCGCGGACATCGGGCAGAGCGCGGCTCACGATCACGCTCATGGCGTAATCGAGATAGCTCTTCTTCATCTCGTCGGTGATCGCGATCGGCTTGATGTCGCCGCCGAGATCCGGGGCTCCGTCGCGCTTGTCGTCGGTATCGTCGCTCAAGGAGAAATGTCCCGATTCCTGCTGGTTTTTCAGCCTTCTGGCTAGCCGATTCCAGCAGGAGAAGCCAGCAAAAGCGGGTGCTGTCCCGGCAAAAATTACGCCAATAAATTCAGCGCGTTAGAAGGCGTTCTCGAAGGTCTTCCGGCGCGCTGCCTCATTCCGGCCTTTCTTGGCGCGTGACGGCGGGCTTTCGGCATGCTGATGTGCCGCCATGTTCATCGAATTCGCCACTGCAGCCCTGGTCACCATGCTGGTGACGCTCGATCCTCCGGGCCTCGCGCCGATCTTCCTGTCGCTGACGCGCGGGATGTCGGAAGGCGAGCGCAAGCAGGTCGCGATCCGTGCCTCGATCATCGCCTTCTGCATCATGGCCTTCTTCGCCGTGGCCGGCGACATCGTGCTGAAGGCGCTCGGCGTCTCGCTGCCGGCCTTCCGCATCGCGGGCGGGCTGTTGCTGTTCTGGATCGCCTTCGAGATGGTGTTCGAGCGCCGCACCGAGCGCAAGCAGCAGACGGCGGACACCGCGATCACGCAGGATCATATCCGCAACGTCGCGGCCTTCCCGCTGGCGATCCCGCTGATGGCGGGGCCGGGCGCGCTGACGGCGATGATCCTGCTCGCCGGCCGCGCCCATGGCGATCCGCTGCTGCTGGCGACGCTCGCGGTGATCTGCGGGCTGGTGGTGCTGTCCTGCCTTGCTGTCTTCCTGACGGCGACGCCGATCGCGAAGCTCCTGGGCGTCACCGGCAATATCGTGCTGACGCGCCTGCTCGGGGTGATCCTGGCGGCGCTGGCCGTGCAGTTCGTGATTGATGGGATCAAGGCTGCCGCGCAGGGGGGGTAGGCGGAGGGGATTTGCCTGCTTTCGACCCATTGCGGAAGTCCATCGATCACCATGGTTTGCTATGATCGCGACGGAACTGCTTGAGCCAACGATTTCGCAGGAACCGGCGAACGGCCAGAATGCCCATGAGGGTAAGCAATACAAAGAAGGCGAGCCAGCCTGACAACCCCAAGAAAAACCAAAAGGGGCTGTCTCCAATCGAATAGTAGCGGCTAACTCCCTTGGGACCTGCCAAGATTGAGCCTTGCCGAACAACGTGGATCAATTGCCATCCTGAAAACGCCCAGAACGAGAGACCCACAAGACAGAGGAAAATCGCTTTCAACTCAGGCCCTCGGCGGTTTCCGACTGAAATGTGCCGCAGATGCCGTCAATGATTAGTTACGACCCGTTGCGGACCTCGCAGCACAGCGTACACCAATCAGCGCTTCGGCCCCATCGTCCCAACCGTTCGCAACCGCGCCGACCTGACCCAGCCGCTGATGTCGTTGCTCGTCCGCGGATTGAGATACATGATCGAGGACCAGCCATCCCGCATTTGCACATAGGCGATGACTTCTTCCTTGGGGATGATGAAGACGCCCTTCATCGGACAGGCGCTGTCCGGCGCCGAATGGAATTGCAGGCGGCCTGAGCCGATCACGATCGGGCTCAGCGGCGGTGAGAGGGCGGGAGCCCGGTCCGAGCCGGCCTGCGGCTCGGTGCAAGCGGCCTCTGCGGCATGGGATATAAGCGCCCATGCGAGGAACATGGCTGGCCCCGTCATCCTCAGGGCGTGCTCTTCCGCGCTGTAGGCCGGTTTCGCGAGCACGCTAGAGCATGCCGGCGTCAACGGAACCGCGCCGTCATCCCGGACAAGCTGCGCAGCAGCGCCGATCCGGGATCCATCGTAGAGTTCCGGAACTCTCCGATGGATCCCGGGGTAAGCCCGGGATGACGATGTGGTTCCGAGTTCAAGCCGCGAGCGGGAGGGGCGCCGTCACAGGGCTAGCGGTTTCCGAAACAGCCTCTTGCGATTCACATAAGTATGTGCTTATGTATCGCCATGATCGAGAACGAGGTCTTCAAGGCGCTGGCCGACCCGACGCGGCGCGCCATCCTCGACAAGCTTACTGCGGGCAGCCTGAACGCCAGCGCATTGCGCGAGGGCATGACGATCAGCCAGCCGGCGATGTCGCAGCATCTCGCCGTCCTGCGCGGCGCGGGGCTCGTCCGTGAGGAGCGGCAGGGGCGCTTCGTGAACTACCGGGTCGATCCGGAGGGGCTGGCGCTGGTCGCGCAATGGCTGACGAAATACCGCGCTTTCTGGCCGGCACGGATCGGCGATCTCAGGACCTTGCTCAAGGAGATGGATCAATGAGCGGCGATGACGGCCAGGCGACGATCGATCCTCTCGTCTTCGAATTCCGGTTCGAGGAGCCGCCCGAGAAGCTCTGGCGCGCCCTCAGCACGCCCGGCCTGCGCGAGCACTGGCTGCCCGATGCGGAACTGGCCGATCCCGAACCGAGCGTCGTCACGCCGGGGGCGGCGCTCCGCTATCACATGCGCGACAGCGAGCCGCCCTTTCTCGAAAGCGTGGTCACCTTCCGCATCGACGCCAGCGAGGCCGGCGGAAGCAGCCTGCAGGTGATCCATGAATTGACCGATCGGCGCGTGGGGCTGGAGCTGACCCCGGCGAACAGCAATGCGCCGCCGGTGATGCGCGCCGCCGCCTGAGGCGACGCGAAACCACACCATCCATTTCCCCGAGCCTTTGGAGTTCGCCGATGCGCGAAGCGATGCAACTCGTCCCTATGGTCGTCGAGCAGTCGAGCCGCGGCGAGCGCTCGTTCGATATCTACTCGCGGCTGCTGCGCGAACGGATCATCTTCCTCAACGGCGAGGTCAACGACGCGATGAGCGCGCTGGTCTGCGCGCAGATCCTTTTCCTCGAGGCCGAGAACCCGAAGAAGCCGATCCATCTCTACATCAACTCGCCGGGCGGCGTGGTGACCAGCGGCTTCGCCATGTACGACACGATGCGCTACATCCGCTCGCCGGTGCATACGCTGTGCATGGGCACGGCGCGCTCGATGGGCTCGTTCCTGCTGATGGCCGGAGAGCCGGGCGAGCGCGGGGCGCTGCCCAATGCGAGCCTGCATGTCCACCAGCCGCTCGGCGGCTTCCAGGGGCAGGCCTCCGACATCTTCATCCATGCCGAGGAGATGCGGCAGACCAAGCATCGCCTGACCCGGCTCTATGCCGAGCACTGCGGGCGCAGCTACGAGGAGGTCGAGCGCACGCTCGACCGCGATCGCTTCATGACGGCGGAGGAGGCGCTGGAATGGGGCCTGATCGATCGGATCGTCCATCGGATGGAGGAGCCGGCCGCGGCGTGAGCCCTACACGCGAGGTCATCCCGGGCGGAGCGAAGCGTAGACCCGGGATCCATGCCGGAACGATTCAGGCATGGATCCCGGATCGGCGCCGCTGACGCGGCTTGTCCGGGATGACCGCTCGGGTGAACGAGGGCGTCCGGCTACTTTTCCAGGAACGCCCGGATCGCGCCTTCCGCCTGCTTCATCGACACCACGCCGTCGAGATGGCCGCGGGCGCCGTCGATGGTGGCGTGGGTGATGTCGCGCCCGGCCGCCTTCGCCGTCTTCACCGTCGTCGCGACCATGTCGGGCGTGAAGACGAGGTCCTTCGGCTGGGTGATCAGCAGCATCGGTGCCTTGATCTTCGCCATGCCGTCGGCAAGCGAGGTGCCGCCCGCCGCGAAGAGCTGGTTCGCCTTGACGAGATAGAGGAAATGGTTGGCGTCGGAGAGCTTGGCGCGGGCCATGCCGGCATTGTCGAGCACGCTCTGGACCTGGAACTTGTTGGCGAGTGCCTTGCCGGGTTCATCGCCCTCCTTGGCCGGACGGCGGCCGAAGGTGGCGTTGGCCCAGTCCTGGTGATTGGCCTGCAGCGTCACCGCCGTCAGCGCCTTGGCAAGACCGGCGAGAGGCGGGGCCTTGCCGTAGTAGTCGCCGTTGTTCCAGTTGGGATCGACGAGGATGGGCGCGGCCCAGACGTCGAGCCAGGCGATCAGCATGGCATCGGCCTCGCCGGCGCCGATCACCGGCATGGCCTTGGCGACCATCTCGGGATGGCTCGCCGCCCATTCGAAGGTCTGGAGCGAACCCATCGAGGGACCGGCGACGAGCGCGAGCTTCTTGATCCCGAGGCTCTCGACCAGTGCCTTCTGCACCTCGACGAAATCGCGGACCGTGACGACGGGGAAGTCGAGGCCATAGGGCTTGCCGGTGTCGGGGTTGGTCGAGGCCGGGCCCGTCGTCGTGGTCTTCGGGTCGCCGGTGTTGAGGTTCACCAGCGTGTCCGAGGACAGGACGAAATACTTGTTGGTGTCGATCGCCTTGCCCGGGCCGACGATCGCGTCCCAGTAGCCCGGCGCCGGGTCGCTGGCCGCGTATTTGCCGGCGGCATGCGAATTGCCTGAGAAAAAGTGGCAGATCAGCACGGCGTTGGACTTGTCGGCGTTGAGCGTGCCGTAGCTCTCCCAGCCGACGCGGACATTCTTCAGCGTGCGTCCGCTCTGGGTGGTGAAGCTCGGGAGCTCGAAGACCTTCTTCTCGACCGCCAGATCCTGTGCCTCGGCCATGCCTGCCGTCATCCACCCTGCGAGCGCCAGCGCGCCCATGATCCACATCTTCATCGCTGCATCCTTCCCGCTGCCGCAACCAGATCCGTCCGCATCAGAGCGGATTTACGATGATCGCGAAAGCGGGGATTCAACGCGTGAGCAGCGTCGGAACGAGGGAGGCGCCGGCCGGGCTCACGAGGGCCTCTGTCTCGATCTCGAAGGCTGGAGCATCGACCGGGCCCTTGAGCAGGAAGGGCAGCTTCGTGGCGCCGTTCGGGGAGGCGAGCAGTGCGGTCATGTCCAGGGTGCGGGTGCGCAGCGCGGCGCTGCCGGCAAGGTTGAAGCGGTAGTTCGCGCCGATCATCTGCGCCTCGGTCAGGGCGAGCAGGCCTCCGGCGATACCCGCATTGGCACTGATGCTCTCGTAGGGCGTCTTGCCCTGCCGCCAGTCGCGCAGCGCCTGGACCGGGCTGCGCTCGGCGCGGCGGAGCAATTCGCCGAAGGCGACGCCGCCGATCTCGCCCTGCCGGGCTGCCAGGTTGATCCGGCCGGTGAACGATCCCAGCAGCTCGTCGAAAGTGCGGCCGACGCCGTCCAGGGCAAACTGGAGATTGCCGGTGCCGCTCAGGCGCCCCAGTTGCGGCAGGTCGGATGCAGCCTGGCCGATATTCACCTTGTCGAGCCCGGCCTGAAGCTTGATGTCGACACCGGCGGGGGTGGCGATCGCGAGCAGGCGGCTCTTGATGCTGCCGCCGTAGGCGCCGGCGCGGAGCAGCCCGGTCTCGAAACGCCCCTTCTTGACGAGCAGATAGGTCGCAACGTCGTTGAGCCTCGCGCCCTTTAGGCGGGCTGCGTCGACGGAGATGCGCAGATCGATATCGCGCGCGGTCCAGGCTTCCAGGTCGAAGGGGGTCGTGTCCGCGACATCGACGACCGGGACCGGCAGCCGATCGACGATGCGGCCGAGATCGAGCGTCGCGCCGGCAAGCGTGCCCGACAACGCGAAGCGCCCGCCGGTCTCGGCGAGCTTGATCGCGCCGTCCAGACGCTCGCCATCGAGATTGACGATGGCGTTGCTGAACGAGACCTCGCGCGGCTTCACCTGGATATCGGCCGAGATGGCGACGGCGCCGAGCGCCGATCCCAGGCGCGATTCCTCGTCGAACCAGCCGAGCAATTTTGTCAGCGAAGGGGTGGAGAGGACGAGGGGGCCGCTGATCACGGGCTCGCCGGGGCCGGAGCGGGTGCCTTCGAAGCGCAGCTTCAGCAACGAGGACGTCGCCGACAGGGCCGCCTTGGCGTTGCCGCCGACCATGGGCCAGAGCAGGCTCACCTCGGTCGGGATGCCGCGCCAGTTGAGCTGGCCGGAGAGAGCGAGAGGTTCGTTCCGGCTGCGCTCGTCGATCACGAGGTCGAGATCGCGCACGACGCTCTGGATCGCGCCGTTCGCCCGCAGGAAGACGGAGCCCGCGCTGATGACGATCTTGCTCTGGCTTTGCAGTCGCTCGAGTTCGGCGAGCGCGGGAGCGAGCCATTCGGCGATGCCGTCGCTGCCGGCGGGGCCGGCGATGTCGATCCGGGGCGCGACCAGATCGACCCGGTCGAAGCTGATCTGACCGCTGAACAGCGGCAGCAGGCGCAGATGCGCCTTCATCCGCACGGCCTCGCCGGCGAGTGCACCGTCGCGCTGAGCGAAGGCGACCTGGGACAGGCTGATACGCGGCAAGGGCAGCAGGGCGATCTCGGCACGCTCGATCGTCTTGACGACGAAACCGGTCCGCTCCTCGATCGCCTTGATGGCGCCGCGCTGGACACGCCCGAGGGCGACATCCCAGGACTGCAAGCCCAGGAGGCCGATGGCGACGACGAGGCTGAAAGCGATGATCGCAGCGCGTCTGGTCATGGACTTCCGAATCGGCACCGGGCCGAAAGTCAGCCAGCCCCCTGGCGGCACAGGGTTTAGGCCGATGCGGAGGGCTTGTCGAGGCTGGAAAGCCGGCTATCCCGCCCGATCTGTGCCGGTTTTCGCCAGAACGAAGGCCGGATAGAGGCCGGCGAGGATGATCAGCAGCGCGGCCAGCGCACCGTCCTCGAAGACGCCGCGCGAGGCATGGCCGTAGACGACGGTCGCCAGCGTGTCGATGTTGAGGGGGCGCAGCAGCAGCGTCGCCGGCAGCTCCTTGAGGCAGTCGACGAAGACGAGAAGCGCGGCGGCAGCGATCGCCGGGCGCGCCAACGGCCAGTGAATCCGCCGCTGCAGCTCAGGTCCGGCGGCGCCCAGCGCACGGGCTGCGTCGTCGATCCGCGGCGAGACGCGCGCCAGCCCGCTCTCGACGCCGGAGACGCCGATGGCGAGGAAGCGCACGGTATAGGCGATCACCAGGGCCGCGCCGGAACCGATCAGGATCAAGCCCGGCTTGAGGCCGAACAGGGCGGATGCGGCATCGGCCAGCAGATTGTCGAAGGCGGCGAGCGGGATCAGCAGGCCGAGCGCCAGCACGGTGCCGGGCACGGCGTAGCCGAGGCTGGCGATGCGGGCGAGGGGCTTCAGCCAGGTCTCGCGGCCGCTGCGGCCCGCGGTCGCGATCCCGAGCCCGAGCGCCACGACCAGCATCGCGGCGAGGCCGGAGAGCAGGAGCGCGTTGCCGAGGAGACGGAGCAGCGCCATGTCGAACTGCTGGAGCAGGCCGCGCTGCAGGATCTCGACGACGAGATAGCCGACCGGCAGGACGGCGCCGAACAGCACGGGCAGGACGCAGGCGAGGGCGGCCAGCATCGCCCTACGCCCATGGAGTGGCCGGCGCGTCACCGGCCGGGGCTGGCGTACCGGCAACGCGAAGCGCCTCTGCCCGCGCAGCTTCCTCTCGGCGAGGATCAGGGCGAAGACCATCAGCAGCATGACGCAGGCGATCTGGGCGGCGCCGGGCAGCGAACCGCGATTGACCCAGGTCGTGTAGATCGAGAGCGTCAGCGAGCGGACGCCGAGATATTCGGTGGCGCCGATATCGTTCAGCGTCTCAAGCAGGACGAGGGTGAGGCCCGCGGCGAGTGCCGGGCGCGCGAGCGGCAGGCCGATGCGCCAGAACAGGCGGCCGGGTGCGGCTCCGAGATTGCGGGCGGCCTCGACGATGCTGGCGCCCTGCACGCTGAACAGCGCGCGCGTGCTGAGATAGACATAAGGGTAGAGGACGATTGCCATGATCGCGATCGCGCCCGGCAGGTTGCGCGGATCGGGAAACCAGTAGTCGCGCAGCGAGCGCCAGCCGGTCGCGGCGCGCAGAGCGCTCTGGAGCGGCCCCTGGAAACCGAGGAATTCGACGTAGATATAGGCCGTCAGATAGGTCGGCAGCGCCAGCGGCAGCACCAGCAGCCATTCGAGCGAACGCCGTCCCGGAAAATCGTACTGCGTCACCAGCCAGGCGGTGCCGACGCCGATGACGGCGCAGGCCGTTCCGACGCCGGCCAGCAGCAGGCTCGTCTGGACGAGGGCGGTGGGCAGGACGTTGGCGGCGAGGTGAGGCCAGATCTCGGCAGCCTGCCGGGAGGAGAAGGCCGTCGCGACGAGCGCGAGCAGCGGCAGCAGCACGAGCGCCGCGCCGGCCATGGAGGCATAGGCGAAACGGGTCGACGGCCGCCATCGGAATGGCGGCCGTCGCATAGCGCTGAGTGGTTGACTCAGGCTCAATTGTCGAAGCCGACCTTGTCGACCAGAGTGGCCGCGGCCTTGCGCTGCTTGGCGACCTCGGAGAGCGGCAGCTTGTCCGGCGTCACAGCGCCGAGCAGCTTGACGGCAGAGGAGTCGGCGACGGCAGCATTGACCGGGAACTCGAAATTGCCGTTCGCATAGAGCGCTTGCGCCTTGTCGCCGAGCATGTACTCGACCAGCTTGACGGCGTTCTCCTTGTTCGGGGCGTTCTTGGCGAGCGCGGCGGCCGAGACGTTCACATGGGTGCCACCATTGGCGAAGGTGGTCTTGAGCGGCTTGATCGCGTCGAACCAGCCCTTCTGCTCGTTCTTCGCCTCGCTCATCAGGCCGATATAGTAGGTGTTGATGATGGCGATGTCGCAGAGGCCGGACTGAATGTCGCGAGCCACGTCGCGGTCGCCGCCGCCGGGCTTGCGGGCAGCGTTGGCGCGCACGGCCTTCAGGTAAGTCTCGGTCTTCTCGGCGCCGTGATGGGCGAGATAGGCAGCGAAGAGCGCGTTGTTATAGGGGTGCTGGCCGGCGCGGATGCAGAACTTGCCCTTCCACTTGGGATCGGCGAGGTCCTCATAGGTGATCGCGTCCTGCTTGACGCGCTCCTTCGAGACGACGACGACGCGGGCGCGCTTGGTCAGCGTGACCCAGTTGTTGTCCGGGCGAAGCTGGGCCGGGACGGTCTTGTCGACGAGGTCGGACTTGATCGGCTGGGTGATGCCGGCATCGACCGAGGCGTTGATCTCGCCGACATCGACCATCAGCATGACGTCGGCCGGGCTGTTGGCGCCCTCGGCGCGGATGCGCTCCTGCAGGCCGTCCTTCAGGAAGACCGCGTTGACCTTGATGCCGGTGTCCTTGGTGAAGGCTTCCAGCACGGGGTTGAGCAGGGCAGGCTCACGGGTCGTGTACAGGTTCACGCCCTGCGCGAAGGCCGGGGCAGCGAGCAGGCAGGAGGACAGCGCCAGGGCGTGGAGATAGGTCTTTGCGATCATTCTTCTGCTCCGTCGGTGGGCGCGGTCAGCGCGATGGGCGAGCGATAGAACGCCGCCTGCGGAGCGTCAATGAAGTATTCCTTTGATATCAATGCCTTATAGGAATTCTAGTCTGTTTCCTATTTTGATGAATTCTAATAAGTGGGGCACTGCCTTGGAAAGACGAGGGGATTTCGGACGTGCCCCGGTCGCGGGTCTTTCGGGTGGGACGACCTGTCGCAGCGGAAGCCGGCGATCTCTTGTCGAACGTGGACGGAGTACCGGTTCCCAGGATGTGCCAGCCGTTGTCATTCCGGGGTGCTCCGCAGGAGCGAACCCGGAACCCACGACCGGATGGAGCATTCTATGCCAGGATCTGCAGGTCTCACCCGGTCGTGGCTTCCGGGTTCTTCGCTGCGCGAAGCCCCGGAATGACAAGGGGCGTTGACAGTCTGGAAGGCCTAGCGCGACGGCAGCGAGAGCGGAATCAGGCGGACCGGCTCGCGCGTCGTCGGAGCAACCGTGCCGCGCAGGACCGCGTCGCTGATGACGGTATCGTCCTGCAACTGCGCCTCGCGGACCCGCATCTGGCGCCGGACGCTGCGAGCCTGCGCTTCCATCCGGGAAATGCCGACCTGCTCGTCGATTTGCCGGCGCTGGGTCTTGCTGAGCTCCGAGGCCGTCCGGAAATCGCGGAAGTCGCGCCGGCTATAGGGCCAGCTCGAACTGCCGGCGAAGGTCGAGACCTTGCCGTCGAGCACGACGCTGTCGCCCGGCCGCAAGGTGATGTCGCGCAGCAGCGAAATCCGCCGCTCGCCGGCCTGGACGATGGCCGGGCGGCAGGCCGGATCGGCCACCTTCTCGTGGCTGAAAGCCATGGGCAGGGCGCTATAACGCTTGCCGTCGGCGGCGACTGCGTCGGCGATGCTGGTCCCGCCGGCAGCCATCCTGAAGACCTTTACCGGAACGCCCGGGTTCATCGCCGTGCAGAGCGTTTCATGCGCCTTCATGTCGCCGGCCGAGCGGAGATAGCCGATGGGGGCGTGGAAGCCGTCGCAGAGGCGCACGCAGAAGGTCTGGGCGCGGTCCGCCGCGCCTGAGACCGCGTCGAGCGAAGCGCTGGTCGTGCCGGCTGGCCTGCGCTGACGGTCGGCGGTCTTCTGCGCCGATTTCCGGAAGGGGTTGAGCTCGATCGGTGGATGCGCGAGGCGACCGTCCGGCTGGACCTGCATCAGCGGCAGGCGCCAGCCATTGCCGGCGGGAGCATAGGCATTGGCCTGCGGGACATAGCGGGTCGAGCTGTAGGTCGCGTTCTGCACGCGCCCCTGTTCCCGGCGGGCCGCTTCCTGGAGGAGGAATTCGCGCGCGCTGCCCTCGCTCTCGGCCTGGACCATCGAAGCCGTCAGCACCATGCCGCCGGAGCCGAGCGCGATCCCGAGCGCGGCAAGCGCCAGCAGGCGCGCGGAGGGGCTGCGGCCTGCGAGTTTCACTTTGCCGGAAGTGGCAGCCAGAACCTCACCGTCGCGGGCGAAAACCCGCGCCGGGACTTCACGGACACGCAACATCGCGTCACTCCAAACTACGCTTGTCCACCATCCGCCGCCATTCGGGGTGTAGTTTACTTTTCGTTAAGCCTCAACGCTTCCGGGCGCGTGCTCTCCGGAAACGGACGGGATGCTTAACGGGAGCGAGGAGCGTGGTTCCCGCTCAGAGCACGGAGATCAAGACGCCGAGCCACATGAAGAACAGCGCGATGACGCCGATGCCGTAGACGGCGCCGCGCAGCGGCAGCCTGTTGGAGCCGATATGGATGAAGGTGTGGACGACCCGGGTGGCGACAAAGAGCCAGGCGAGAAGCGCCATGGCGTAGCCGGTGGCACCCGTCTCCATCGCGACCATCACGAGCGCGAAGAAGACCACCGGCGTTTCGAACTGATTGGTGAAGTTCGCCGCGGCGAGCCGCGCCGGCAGAGGATAGCGCTCGGTCGAAACCGACACGTCGTCAGGCCGGACGGCGCCGCTGGTGAAGGCGGTCTTGCGGCGCAAAGCCAGGATGACGCCAACGACGAAGATCCAGAAGATCATCGCCAGCGTCGGGTAGATCAGCTTGAGAGTCATGGTTACGCGTCGCCTTGTGTCGCACCGGCCCGGATGAGCCGGGCCAGTGCTGCACGAAGTTCCAGCCGACTCAAGAGCGGGTCGGGTAGTTCGGGCTCTCGCGCACGATGGTCACGTCGTGGACATGGCTCTCGCGCAGGCCGGCGCTGGTGATGCGGATGAAGCGGGCCTTGTTCTGGTAGTCGGCGAGGTCCTTGCCGCCGACATAGCCCATGGCGGCGCGCAGGCCGCCGGCGAGCTGGTGCAGCACGTTCGAGACCGGGCCCTTGTAGGCGACCTGGCCCTCGATGCCCTCCGGTACGAGCTTCAGCGAATCCTTGATATCCTGCTGGAAGTAGCGATCGGCCGAGCCGCGCGCCATCGCGCCGACCGAGCCCATGCCGCGATAGGCCTTGTAGGAGCGGCCCTGGTACAGGAAGGTCTCGCCGGGGGTTTCGTCGGTGCCGGCCAGCAGCGAGCCGACCATGGCGCAGGAGGCGCCGGCGGCCAGCGCTTTGGCGAGGTCGCCGGAATACTTGATGCCGCCATCGGCGATGACCGGGACGCCGGCCTTCGCGCCGGCCGAGGCCGCATCCATGATCGCGGTGAGCTGCGGCACGCCGACGCCCGCGACGATGCGGGTCGTGCAGATCGAGCCCGGGCCGATGCCGACCTTGATGGCGTCGGCGCCGGCATCGATCAGGGCCTGGGCGCCACCGGCGGTGGCGATGTTGCCGGCGATGACCTGGACCGAGTTCGAGAGCTTCTTCACCCGGCTGACCGCTTCCAGCACCTTGGCCGAATGGCCATGGGCGGTGTCGACGACGATGAGGTCGACGCCGGCATCGATCAGCATCTCCGAGCGCTCGAAGCCCTGGTCGCCGGTCGTGGTCGCCGCAGCGGCGAGGAGGCGGCCATGCGTATCCTTGGCGGCGTTCGGATGGGCGACCTGCTTCTCCATGTCCTTCACGGTGATCAGGCCGATGCAGCGATAGTGATCGTCGACGACGAGCAGCTTCTCGATGCGGAACTGATGGAGCAGGCGGCGCGCCTCCTCGGGGTTGACGCCCTCGCGGACCGTGATCAGGCGCTCCTTGGTCATCAGCTCGGAGACCGGCTGGGCCGGGTTCTGAGCGAAGCGCACGTCGCGGTTGGTCAGGATGCCGACGAGCTTGCCCTTATGGCCCTGCGGCCCACGCTCGACGACCGGGATGCCGGAGATGCCGTTGTTCTTCATCAGCGCCAGCGCGTCGGCCAGCGTCTCGTCGGGGTGGATGGTGATCGGGTTGGCGATCATCCCCGATTCGAACTTCTTGACGAGGCGGACCTGTGCGGCCTGCTGATCGGCGTCGAGATTGCGGTGAATGACGCCCAGCCCTCCGGCCTGCGCCATGGCGATCGCCATCCGGGCTTCGGTGACCGTATCCATCGCCGAGGCGATGATCGGGAGGTTCAGCGAGATCGTCTTGGTAAGCCTGGTGCGGATATCGACATCCGCCGGCATGACCTCGGACGGGCCCGGCTCGAGCAGCACGTCGTCGAAGGTGAAGCCGTCGCGGATCAGGCCGTCGAGGGAAAGCGTCATCGTCAACTCCGAGACCGGGCGGGGCCGGCTTTTCGAGGGGGGCAGGGCGACAGGCCCGGTGCCGAGTTGACGAGGCCCGTTAGCATGGCCGCGGCTGGGCCGCTAGTGCTCGGTGAGGGATTCTTTTGCAGTGCGGAAACGGCGCTGGCGCATGGCGGCGCCGTTTCCGTTGCGTCGTCGACGTCAGTGGGTACGGCCAGCGGCGGCGGGCACCTCCGGCGCGAAGCCGAAGCAGCCGATCCGGGCAATGCTCTGGTCGCCCGCATCGGCCATACGCTGGCAGGTCTGCAGACGCAGGCACATGTCATAACGCAGGCCTTCGCCGCCACTGCCTGGCATCGCCTTGAACTGGCAGCCGGCCTGCCAGCCGGCCTGCCAGCTGGTCATGTCGGCCGCCTTTGCGGCGGGGGCCCAGCTCAGGCTCGTTGCGAGGGCGAGGGTGAAGCCGAGTGCGGTCAGGCCGGGCGACAGGCAGCGAGCGGCGGCGAAAACAGATGAAATATCGATCATGGCGCTTCTCCGGAGAATGAACGCGCGCGCCCCCCCGCGACGGCCCGGCGCGACCGGGCTCCAGAGAAATGGGGGCGCCGCAGCGCCCGAAGGAGAGCGGCCAGCGCATGGCGGCATTGTGCTTGCCGCCGAGGCATAATCCAGGCGCATGGCGGAAACGCGCAGGCAGCGGGCAAATCCAGCGGCAAGCCGCGATTTCGCTCTCGTCACTCCCTACACATCGCATTAATAGCCGAGCTTATGATTTCAAGTGCGCCTAATTCGACGGGCGCGGAAGGTCCGAAGCCCTAAGGTCCGAAGTCTCAAGGTCTACAGACTTGCAGCGCTCAAAACTCCTGCCCCTGATCGTCTCCTGCGCGCTGTTCATGGAGAACACCGACTCGACGGTGATCGCGACCTCGCTGCCGGTGATCGCGCAATCACTGGGCGAGGACCCGATCGCGCTGAAGCTTGCGCTGACCTCCTATCTCGTCAGCCTCGCCGTCTTCATCCCGATCTCCGGCTGGATGGCGGATCGCTTCGGCGCCCGCACGATCTTCCGCTCGGCGCTCTGCGTCTTCATGCTGGGCTCGCTGCTCTGCGCGGTCTCGAACTCGCTCGGCGCTTTCGTCGGCGCGCGTTTCATCCAGGGCATGGGCGGGGCGATGATGGTGCCGGTCGGGCGCCTCGTCATCCTGCGCAGCGTCAGCAAGTCGGAGATCGTCGGCGCGCTCGCCTATCTGACGATTCCGGCATTGGTCGGCCCCGTCGTCGGGCCGCCGCTCGGCGGCTTCATCACCACCTATTTCGACTGGCGCTGGATCTTCCTGATCAACATCCCGATCGGCCTCGTCGGCATCGTGCTGGCGAGCCTGTTCTTCGAGGATATCCGGGAGGAGGATGTTCCGCCCCTCGATATCCGCGGTTTCCTGCTCTCCTCCTGCGGTTTCGCCAGCCTGATGCTCGGGCTCAATACGGGCGGGCGCCATCTGGTGCCAGAGGTCGTATCCTACGCCTGCGTGCTGGGCGGTGCAGCGGCGCTGGCGGCCTACTGGTTCCATGCGCAGCGCGTGCCTTACCCGGTGCTCAACCTGTCGCTGTTCCGGATTCCGACCTTCCGGACCGGCGTGATCGGCGGCTCGGTCTTCCGGACCGGCATCGGCGCGATTCCCTTCCTGCTGCCGTTGATGCTGCAGCTCGGATTCGGACTGGATGCGCTGCAGTCCGGCCTGATCACCTTCGTCTCGGCGGCCGGCGCGCTGATCATGAAGACGCTGGCGAGGACCATCCTGGCCCGTTTCGGCTTCCGGCGGGTCCTGACCGTCAATGCCGTGATCGGTGCAGCCTTCCTCGCGGCGTCCGGGCTGTTCACGCCGACGACGCCGCACGCGATCATCCTCTCCGTGCTGCTGGTCGGCGGCTGCTTCCGCTCGCTGCAATTCACCGGCATCAACGCGCTGAGCTATGCCGACGTCTCCAACCGCGAGATGTCGAGCGCGACCTCGATGTCGAGCGTCGCGCAGCAGCTCTCGCTCAGCATCGGCGTGACGATCGGCGCCTTCGCTCTGGAGACGACCCATTTCCTGCACGGCGGCAAGACGCTCGGGGCGGGGGATTTCTGGCCGGCCTTCCTGATCGTCGGTCTGATCTCGGCCTCGTCGGTGTTCTGGATGATGCAGCTTGCGCCTGATGCCGGCGCCGAGGTTTCTGGCCACGTGCCGGTCAGTGCGCGAAAGGTCACCGCCGAGGCGATTGCGGAGCAGAAGCCGCTCGACTAGCTTGCGGGATTCCCTGACTTGCCGCAGGGTCAGGGCATGCAGGTTGAGCCCGCGCCCTTGGACGAGACGCGCTACACGCTCTGCGTCGGCGACGGCGCGGCCCGGCTCAAGCTCGCCGAAACCGAACTGACGCTCAGCGACGAAGGCATCGCTTACGAGCTCGATGGCCGCTCGGGCTTGCGGCCCTTCGCCAAGCTCACCAGTGTGCGCCTGCAGGCGGTCAATGGCGGCCCGCGATCACCCTGGGAGGCGCTGGCGGAGCTGACATTCTCGGCCGGCCGGCCGCTCTTCGTGCATTCCAGCAGCCCCTGGGGCGTGGACGATCCGCAGCGGGACACCGCCTTCGTCGCCTTCATCGAGGACCTGCATCGCCGCCTCGTTGCCGGCGGGCCGAGCCATGTCGCCTTCCGGCGCGGCATCCCCGAGGGGCGCCACCGTGGTCTGATCGTCGTCGCGCTCATCGCCGCCGTGATCTTCGGCGGCGCCGGGCTGATGGTGCTCTATATCGGCCTGAGCGGCCGGGCCGGCTTCTTAGAGGTGGCGGGACCGCTTTTCGGCCTCGGCGGCTTCGGCTTCTGGATCTGGAACTCGGTCGTCCGGAGCGCTCCGGGGACCTACGATCCGCGCCACCTGCCACGCGATGTCTTTCCGGAGTGAGGGGGGCCTAGAATCCGCAGGCGAGGCATTCGGCGCCATCGGCCGTTCGGTACTCGGCCTTCCAGTAATGCGGGTCGTTCGGAACCGCATGGACGATGCCGGGCGGCGCGGAATAACGCTTCCGGAACGGGCGGGCCAGCTGGACGAAAAGCCGGCAATCAGGCGGCCAATCGCCAACGCTCAGGACGGAATTTCCCCGCGCGAGTTCTGCGTCGAGAATTGCCTGAAGTGCCGGGACCATGCGTGGAACAGGCTGCGCCACGGCCTCTCCGTTGTCGGTCAGGCGTCGCCGCCTTCAGTCCGCTGCTGACGGCGATAGCCGGTCGCGAGGACGTAAAGCTCGGAGGAGTCGGCGCGGCTCGCCGCCGGCTTGACGTTGCGTACCATGGTGAAGTCGCGCTTCAGCGTGGCGAGAAGCTCGGCGCTGTCACCACCCTGGAACAGCTTGGCGAGGAAGAAGCCGCCCGGCGCCAGCACGTCGTGAGCGAATTCGATCGCCGCCTCGGCGAGCGCGATGATCTTGAGGTGGTCGGTTTTCTTGTGACCGGTGGTGTTGGCGGCCATGTCGGACATCACGCCATCGGCGCGGCCGCCGAGGCGCTCGGTCAGCAGGGCAGGCGCTTCATCGGCCATGAAATCGAGCTGGATCAGGTCGACGCCGGGGATCGGATCGACAGCCAGCAGGTCGATGCCGACGATATGGCCCTTGCCTTGCTCCAGTCCGATGCGCTTGGCCGCAATCTGGCACCAGCCGCCCGGCGCGCAGCCGAGATCGACCAGCCGCTGTCCGGGTTTCAGGAACTTGTAGCGGTCGTCCATCTCCTCGAGCTTGAACGCCGCGCGCGAGCGATAGCCCATCTCCCGGGCCCGCTTCACATAGGGGTCGTTGAGCTGGCGCTCGAGCCAGAGCTGCGAGGAATGCTTGAGCTTGCCGGCCTTCTTGACCTTGACGCGCATGTCGCGCGCGCCGGCAGGCTTGCCGCCGGTTTTGCCGCCCGATTTTCCGGTGCTCATTGTATCGAACCTATTTCCGCCGCCACCAGGCGCGGTCCTCATGCATCATGCGCAGCAGGATGCCCTCGCGAAGGCCGCGATCGGCGATACGGACGCGCTCGCTCGGGAACGCGCGGCGGATCGCCTCGAAGATCGCGCAGCCGGCCAGCACCAGATCGGCGCGTTCGCGGCCGATGCAGGCATTCGCCGCCCGGGCGGCATAGTCCATCTCGATCAGGCGGTCGATCACCGTGAGGATATCGCGCTGATGCATCCACAGCCCATCGACCTCGCGCCGGTCATAGCGCGGCAGGTCGAGATGGATGCCGGCGACCGTCGTGACCGTGCCGGAGGTGCCGAGCAGATGGAAGCTGCGGGCGTCCTTGGCTCCGGCGGCCTTCTTCGCGAAGGGCGCGAGCGCCTGCGCGCAATCCTC
This sequence comes from Allobosea sp. FG18, assembly GCF_057809495.1. NCBI lineage: Bacteria > Pseudomonadati > Pseudomonadota > Alphaproteobacteria > Hyphomicrobiales > Alloboseaceae > Allobosea > Allobosea sp. FG18. The sequence goes on along the minus strand of NZ_JBMDKB010000012.1, from coordinate 148,516 downwards.
GACCATCCGCTCGAACAAGTCGCGGCTGACCTCGATGCCGCCATAGCGCTCGGCGACCGTGACGACGCCGATCGGCAGCGAGGCCCATTCGCGGATGCGGGCGGCAGGGTCGCGCGCCTCGCTGCGGCCGCCGAGCCAGACGATCTCGGTCGAGCCGCCGCCGATATCGAAGACGATGACGCTTTCCGCCGCCGGATCGGCCAAGGCGGCGCAGCCGGAGACGGCAAGCGCGGCTTCCGTCCTCTGGTCGATGACCTCCAGCGCGAGTTCCGCCTCCGCCGCGACGCGGCGGATGAAGTCGAGCCCGTTGGTGGCGGCGCGGCAGGCTTCTGTCGTGACGAGGCGGGCGCGGGTGACGCCGCGATTCGCCATCTTGCCGCGGCAGATCTTCAGCGCCTCGACGGCGCGATCCATCGCGGCATCCGCAAGCCGGCTGCTCGCGGCCAGGCCTTCGCCGAGGCGCACGATGCGGGAGAAGGCGTCGACGACGCGAAAGCCGTGCTGCGCCGGCCGGGCGATCAGCAGGCGGCAATTATTGGTGCCGAGATCGAGCGCGGCATAGGTCGCGCCCGGCGGGCGGGAAGCCGCAGGCTGTTCGAAGCTTCTGAACGACGCACCAACCGGGATTGCGCCGTTCCGTTGCGGATCGGCGTCATGTCTCTGTGGCCGCGCCATGGGCGCGACATCCCGTTGTTGCCGGTCCTCGACCGCCACCGATTCAACCTCTCAACCTGTCCGACACCTGGGGCACGGACAGGGGCCGCGACCCGGCGCGGCCCTGCTTCATGATGAGCTAACTACAGGGCAAGCGACATGCCAAGCAGAACCTTGCCCGGCGGGAGACTTGTCGGACATTCGCTTGGGACGCGCTTGCGCGGGGACCGGCTCATCGGCCAGTCTCCGCCGACCAATGAGACGGGCAGGGAACCGACATGGCCGCCAGACATATCCTCGCCATCGATCAGGGCACGACCTCCTCGCGGGCGATCCTGTTCGATGCGTCGCTCGGCGTGGTGGCCAGTGCCCAGCGCGAGTTTCCGCAGCATTTTCCGGCCTCGGGCTGGGTCGAGCATGAGCCCGAGGATATCTGGGACAGCGTGCTCGCGACGGCGCGCGAGGCCATCGCCAAGGGCGGCCTGAGCGCAGCCGACATCGCCGGCATCGGCATCACCAACCAGCGCGAGACGACGCTGATCTGGGATCGCCGGACGGGGCGGGCGATCCACCGCGCCATCGTCTGGCAGGACCGGCGCACGGCAAAGGCCTGTGCGAATCTCGTTGCCGCCGGCCATGAGGAGCTTGTCGCCGAGCGCACCGGCCTGCGCATCGATCCCTATTTCTCCGCGACCAAGATCGCCTGGCTGCTCGACAACGTCCCGGGAGCCCGGCGCCGGGCGGAAGCGGGCGAGCTCGCCTTCGGCACGATCGACTGCTTCCTGCTCTGGCGCCTGACCGGCGGGGCCGTGCATGCGACCGATGCCACCAACGCTGCCCGCACCATGTTGTTCGATATCGGCCGCGGCGTCTGGGATTCGGACCTGCTCGAGCTGTTTGGGATTCCGGTAGCGCTGTTGCCGCAGGTACGCGACTGCTCCGCCCATTTCGGCGATACGGCGCCGGAATTGTTCGGGGCTCCCATCGCGGTGCGCGGCATGGCCGGCGACCAGCAGGCGGCGACGATCGGGCAGGCCTGCTTCTCGCCGGGCATGGTGAAATCGACCTACGGCACCGGCTGCTTCGCGCTGCTGAACACGGGCGACACGCCGGTACGCTCGAAGCACCGCCTGCTCAGCACCGTCGCCTATCAGCTCGGCGGCAAGCGCACCTATGCGCTGGAAGGCTCGATCTTCATCGCAGGCGCGGCGGTGCAATGGCTGCGCGACGGGCTCGGCATCATCGAAAAGGCGAGCGAGACCGGGCCGCTGGCCGAAGCCGCCGATCCCGAACAGCACGTCTATCTGGTGCCGGCATTCGTGGGCTTGGGCGCACCGCATTGGGACGCGCATGCACGCGGCGCCATGTTCGGCCTGACCCGCAACTCCGGCCCGCGCGAATTCGCACAGGCGGCGCTGGAAAGCGTCTGCTACCAGACGCTCGACCTCGTCGAGGCGATGCGGGCCGACTGGCCGGATGCCGGCGCCGGCAAGCAATCCGTGCTGCGGGTCGATGGCGGCATGGTCGCCTCCGACTGGACGATGCAGCGCCTCGCCGACATCCTCGACCTGCCGGTCGACCGGCCGAACGTGCTGGAGACGACGGCGCTCGGCGCCGCCTATCTCGCCGGGCTCGATGCCGGCCTGCTGCCGGAGCCGGGTCGTTTCGCAGACATGTGGCGGCTGGAGCGGCGCTTCTCACCGGCCATGGCCGCCAGCGAACGCAAGCGCAAGGTCACCGGCTGGCGCGACAGCGTGCGGAGGGCGCTGAGCGGGAATTGAGGCAGGGCTCCTCGGTCTGCGCAATTACCTTTGTCATTCCGGGGCTTCGCGTAGCGAAGAACCCGGAATCCACGACTGGGTGAGCGGCTGACATTTGGGTATTGAAGGTCTCGCCCAGTCGTGGGTTCCGGGTTCGCGCCTGCGGCGCGCCCCGGAATGACAAAGGTAGAGTTGGGCGCTGCTGCGATAAGGCCGGAGCGACTAACTTGAGAAGGGCAGCCAGCGCCGCTCGGCGGAGGACACCACCGCGCATTCGATGAAGCGCACGCCGCGGGCGCCGTCACCGACCGTCGGATAGTCCGCATCCAGCGGATCGGCCGTCGTGCCGGCCTTGCGGGCGCGGATATCGGCAAAGACGCCGCGATAGATATTGGCGAAGGCCTCGATAAAGCCCTCCGGATGTCCCGCCGGGATGTGGCCGGCGCGGCGGGCCGATTCGCAGAGCCAGGGCGAGGCGCGCGTGAAGATCTCGGTCGGCCCCTCGCGGCGGTGATGGACGAGCCGGTTCGGTTCCTCCTGCCGCCATTCCAGCGTGCCGTTCTCGCCGGAGACGCGCAGGCGCAGGTCGTTCTCCAGCCCGGCATTGATCTGCGAGGCGACGAGGACGCCGCGCGCACCGCCCTTGAAGCGCAAGAGCATGCTGGCATCGTCGTCAAGTGCACGGCCGGGCACGAGCGCGCCGAGATCGGCGACCAGCTCCTCGATCTGAAGCCCCGCCACGGTCGAGACGAGGTTCTCGGCATGGGAGCCGATATCGCCGAGCGCGCCGGCAATGCCGCTGCGGGCCGGGTCGGTGCGCCAGCTCGCCTGCTTGTTGCCGGTCGCTTCCAATGCGGTCGCGAGCCAGCCCTGGTTATACTCGACCACGACCTTGCGGATGCGGCCGAGCGCGCCGGAGCGCACCATCTCGCGCGCCTGCCGGACCATCGGATAGCCGGTGTAGTTGTAGGTGACGCCGAAGACCGTGCCTTGGCGGGCGACCGTCTCGACCAGTGTCGTGGCCTGTTGGCCGGTATGGGTCAGCGGCTTGTCGCAGACGACATGGAAGCCGGCTTCGGCGAAAGCCTGCGCGATCGGGAAATGCGTGTCGGTCGGCGTGACGATGACGACGATGTCGACGCGCTCCGCCATCGGGCGAGCGAGCTCGGCTTCGAGCAGGGCCTGCCAGCTTGCGTGATTATGCGCATCGGTGAGCCCCAGCGCGCGGCCGGATTCGCGGGCGCGCTCCGGCGTCGAGGAGAGGGCGCCTGCGACCAGTTCCGCCTGTCCGTCGAGCGCGATGGCATGGCGGTGCACGGCGCCGATGAAGGCATCGCGGCCGCCGCCGATCATGGCATAGCGCAGCTTGCGCGGGGTTTCGTCGTTCATCGCGTGACCTGACATTCTAGGCGGTACGGTCAATTGCAAGTTGGCTCCATGTCGGAACCACCTTTGTCATTCCGGGGCTTCGCGTAGCGAAGAACCCGGAACCCACGACCGGGCGTGTCTCTGACTAAGTGGCATGGAACGTCTCGCCCAGTCGTGGTTTCCGGGTTTGCGCCTGCGGCGCGCCCCGGAATGACAACAGACTAGGACAGGCGCCGGTCGAGCGTATCGGCGATCCGCTCGACGAGCGCGGCATGATCCGTCAGCATGTCCTGCAGCGGGCCGATCGGGCGGAAGGCGCGCGAATCCTGCGCCTCCTCGCCCTCGCTCTCCCACGTCTCGATCGCTTCGTCGGCGGCCGTCAGCCAGGATTCCGGCAACGCGCCTTCGATGGGCGTGCCGGCTTCAAGGGCAAGGCGCTCCGCAATTCGCTGGCGGAGCGTGTCTCGGGCGGCGCGAAGCGCATCAAGCTCGTCGGTATGGCGCATGGAACGCTGCCGGCCGCTCAGTGCACGGTGGCGAGGTCGTCGTCGTCCGGGTCGATCAGGCGGTCGAGCCCGAGCTGCTCGACGCCGTCGGTGAACTCGGCGAAGGCGTCGGCATCGGTGGCGAAAGCGTCCTGCCAGACGGTCGAGCCGCCTTGCTCGTCGATGAGCTCGAGGGTCCAGCCGTCGGTGCCCTGGATCTTGTAGATCTCGACCCGCACGGTCAGGCCGTCATGGGTGAAGGACTGCGACAGGGGCGAGCGGATGATGTCGGGAAATTCGGTCATGGCGGCAGTCTAGCAGCTTCGTCGCGGGGGCGCAGCCGTTGCTAGCTGCGCCCCCGTCATTCACTCGGCGGCGGTCGCGCCTGTCGGCTCGGCGCGGCGCAAGCGCCGGACGAGGCGCACGACGCCGACATAGAGAAGCGGAACGAAGAACACGCCGATCACGGTCGCGGCGATCATGCCGCCCATCACGCCGATGCCGATCGAGTTCTGGCTCCCCGATCCAGCGCCCGTGGCAACGGCCAAAGGCGTCACGCCCAGCACGAAGGCGAGCGAGGTCATCAGGATCGGCCGCAGGCGCTGGCGCGCCGCTTCCAGCGTCGCCTCGACGAGGCCCTTGCCCTTGGCTTCCTGCTCGATGGCGAACTCGACGATGAGGATCGCGTTCTTGGCGGCAAGGCCGATCGTCGTCAGCAGGCCGACCTTGAAGTAGACGTCGTTGGTCTGGCCGAAGAGCGTCGCCGCGAGCAGGGCGCCGAAGATGCCGATCGGCACCGACAGCATGACCGCGAAGGGAATCGACCAGCTCTCGTAGAGCGCCGCAAGGCAGAGGAAGACGACCAGCATCGAGAGGGCGTAGAGCGCGACCGCCTGGCTGCCGGAGAGCCGTTCCTGGAAGGACAGGCCGGTCCATTCATGGCCGAAACCAGTCGGCAGTTGCGTGATCAGCCGGTCGATCTCCTCCATCGCCGCGCCGGAGCTGACGCCGGCAGAGGCCGCACCCTGCATCTGGATCGCCGCCGACCCGTTGTAGCGCTCAAGCCGTGGCGAACCGTAGGTCCAGCGTCCTGAGGCGAAGGCGGTGAACGGTACCATCTCGCCGCCCTGGTTGCGGACATACCAGCGCCCGATATCGCCGGGCTGCATGCGGAAGGGCGCATCCGACTGGACATAGACGGATTTCACGCGGCCGCGGTCGATGAAGTCGTTGACATAGGCCGAGCCCCAGGCGGTCGACAGGGTGTTGTTGATCGCGGCGAGGGGCAGGGTCAGCGCGCTCGCCTTCTCCTGGTCGATCTCGACTGAGTATTGGGGGGTGTCCTCCTGCCCGTTCGGGCGCGTGCCGGTGAGCAGCTTGCTTTGAGCGGCAAGGCCCAGCAGCTGGTTGCGGGCTTCCATCAGCCGGGCATGGCCGGCACCGGCGATGTCCTGCAGATAGAAGTCGAAGCCGGCGGTATTGCCGAAGCCCTGGATCGCCGGGGGGGCCAGCGCGTAGACCGTGCCATCCTTGATCGACCGGAAGGCGCCCATGGCGCGGCCGGCGATGGCCTGGGCCGCTGCCTGTTTGCCGGTGCGTTCCGCGAAGGGCTTCAGGCGGACGAAGGCGAGGCCGACATTCTGGCCCTGGCCGGCGAAGCTGAAGCCGGCGACGGTCAGCACGCCCTCGACCAGGTCCTTCTCCTTTTCGAGATAGTGCTTCTGAACCTGGTCGAGCACGCGCAGCGTCCGGTCCTGCGTGGCGCCGACGGGAAGCTGTACGACGGTCAGCAGGATGCCCTGGTCCTCGTCGGGCAGGAAGGAGGAGGGCATGCGGACGAAGAGCCAGGCCATGCCGCCGCCGATCAGCAGGAAGACCATCAGGAAGCGCATGGGCCGCGCGATCATCCCGGCGACGCCGGAGCGGTAACCATTGGTGGTGCGTTCGAAATTGCGGTTGAACCAGCCGAAGAAGCCCTTGCGCGGGCCATGATCGCCGTGCGGCTTGAGCAGCGTGGCGCAAAGCGCAGGGGTGAGCACCAGCGCCACCACGACCGACAGTGCCATCGCGGTGACGATCGTGATCGAGAACTGACGATAGATGATGCCGACCGAGCCGCCGAAGAAGGCCATCGGCACGAACACGGCCGAGAGCACGGTGGCGATGCCGACCAGCGCGCCGGTGATCTCGCCCATCGACTTGATCGTCGCTTCCTTGGGCGAAAGCTTCTCCTCCTGCATCACGCGCTCGACATTTTCGACGACTACGATGGCGTCGTCGACGAGCAGGCCGATGGCGAGCACCATCGCGAACATCGTCAGCGTGTTGATCGAGTAGCCGGCGAGCGCCAGCACGCCGAAGGTGCCGAGCAGCACGACGGGCACGGCCAGCATCGGGATGAAGGTCGCGCGCAGGTTCTGCAGGAAGACGTACATCACGATGAAGACGAGGATGATCGCCTCGAACAGCGTGTGGACGACCTTCTCGATTGAGAGCGTCACGAAGGGCGTGGTGTCGTAGGGGTAGGTGACCTCGACGCCTTCCGGCAGCGTCTGCTTCAGGCGCTCGATCGTCGCGGTCACGGCCTTGGCGGTGTCGATCGCGTTGGCGCCGGTGGCGAGGCTGATGGCGAGGCCGGTCGTCGGCTTGCCGTTGTAGAACGAGACGGTGTCGTAGCTCTTGGCGCCGAGCTCGACGCGGGCGACGTCATTCAGCCGGACGATCGAGCCGGAGGCACCGCTCTTGAGGATGATGTTCTCGAACTGCGAGACCGTCTGCAATCGCGAGAGCGCGGTCACGGTGGCGTTGAGCTGCTGGCCGCCGACCTGGGGCAGGCCGCCGAGCTGGCCGGCCGAGACCTGCGTGTTCTGTGCCTCGATGGCGACGGCAATGTCGCTCGGCATCAGCGCGTATTTGCGCAGCTTGTCGGGGTCGAGCCAGATGCGCATGGCATAGCCGGCGCCGAAGAGCTGGGTCGAGCCGACGCCCTCGACACGCTTCAGCGTGTCGTTGAGGGTCGAGTCGACATAGTCGGCGAGGTCGGTCGTCGACATCCGCCCGTCCTGCGAGACGAAGGCGACGACCATCAGAAAGCCGGTGGAGGCCTTGGCGACCGAGATGCCGGTGCTCTGCACCACGGCCGGCAGCTGGCGCGTGACGAGCTGCAGCTTGTTCTGCACCTGCATCTGCGCGACGTCGGGATCGGCCTGGCTGTTGAAGGTCAGGGTGATCTGGGCGTTGCCGGTCGAGGTCGAGGTCGCCGTCATGTATTGCAGGTTGTCGACGCCGGTCATGCCTTGCTCGATGACCTTGGTCACCGAGTTCTCGACGGTCTGCGCGTCGGCGCCGGGATAGTTGGCACTGATCTGGACGGTCGTCGGCGCGATCTGCGGATATTGCGAGATCGGCAGGCTGCGCAGGGCGAGCAGCCCCGCCAGCATGATGACGATGGCGACGACCCAGGCGAAGATCGGCCTTTCGATGAAGAAGCGCGACATGGCGTCAGTTCTTCGCCGTGTTGCCGGCGGCGGGCAATTCGGCCCGGCGGTTGGCGGATTTCAGCTCGCCAGTTGCTTCATCGACGCTGACCTCGTTCACGGTCACGCTCTGGCCCGGGCGCACGAGCTGGCCGCCCTCGACGATGATGCGCTCGCCATCCTTCACGCCGCTGTCGACCAGCCAGTTGTTGCCGATATGGCGGCGCGTATTCAGCACGCGCTCCTCGACCTTGCCTTCGGCCGAGACGAACTTGGCGGTTGCCTCGCCCTTGGTGTTGCGCCCGACGGCGCGCTGCGGCAGCAGGAAATTGTTCTCGGCGATGCCTTCCTGGATCTCGGCGCGGACGAACATGCCGGGCAGCAGCAGCCGCTCCGGATTCGGGAACTCGGCGCGCACGCTGAAGGTGCCGGTGGTCTCGTTGATGTTCGCCTCGGCGAACTCGAGTTTGCCCGATTGCGCGTAGGCGTCGCCGGTGTCGAGCTTGAGCTTCACCGCGACATTGGGCCCGGTGAACTTCAACCGGCCCGAGGCGATGTCGTTGCGGAACTTCAGCAGATTGGTGCTCGACTGGGTGACGTCGACATTGATCGGGTCGAGCTTGCGGATCGTGGTCAGGACGGCCGCCTGGTTGGCGGTGACTAGCGCGCCCTGGGTCAGCGCCGACTTGTCGACGCGGCCGTCGATCGGCGCGGTGACCTTGGTGTAGGCGAGGTTGATCCTGGCCGCCTCGACATTGGCCTTGGCGGCTGCGACATCGGCCTGAGCCTGGCCCAGGGTGGCGTTGGCGTCGTCCGAATCCTGCTTGCTGCCGGCATTGCGCTGGAGCAGCTCGCGATAGCGATCGGCCCGCACCTGCGCGTTGGCGACGGCGGCCTCGGCCTTGTGCTGGGCGGCGACAGCGCTGTCGAGGGCGGCCTGATAGGGGGCTGGGTCGATCTCGTAGAGCACGTCCCCTGCCTTGACCTCGCTGCCCTCGCGGAACAGCCGCGACTTGATGATGCCATTCACCTGCGGCCGGATCTCGGCGATCAAGCTCGCCGAGACGCGGCCCGGCAGCTCCGCCGTGATCGCCACGGGCTGCGGATGCAGCGTGACGACGCTGACCTGGAACTGCGGCTGCGGCGGCGCCGCCGCCTTCTCGGAATTGCAGGCAGCCAGCATCGCTGCGAGCAGCAGAGCGCTCGGCAGGGCATGGCGGGAAGAGGAGGGGGCGCGCTCGGCCGGCATGCAGACTCTCTTTTGGAAACTGATGAGTTTCTTATCTCTTGATTTCCGCGACTGTCAAACGCAAGAATGCGGCGCGATGGTGGGCGCAGTGATGACAAGCGGAAAAGCGAGCGAAAAATCCGCATCGATCCGGGGGCGTGGGCGCCCCAAGACGCGTTCCGACGATGCCGAGCGTCAGCGGATCGTGCACTCCGCCCGCGATCTGTTCCTCGATGTGGGCTATGGCGGCACGACGATGGATGCGGTGGCGGCGCGCTGCGGCGTTTCGAAGCGCACGCTCTACCAGTTGTTCCCGGCCAAGACCGATCTGTTCCGGGTGATGGTGGCCGATCACCGGCGCTCGATGCTGGCGCTGCCGCGCCCTGGCGGCGAGGCTCTGCCGCTGCTGGAGACGCTTGCCGCGATCTTCCGCCTCGACATCGACGATATCGACAATCGCGATCGATTGGCCTTCATCAGGCTCGTCCTTGCCGATTCGGATCGGTTCAGCGAGATCGGCGAAATGATCGAGCAGGAGGGCGCGGAGCCCGCGCGACGCCTTCTTGAGGATTGGCTCGTTGGCCAGCAGGAACGCGGCATGCTTCGCGCCTTTCCTGCAGATGCGCTGGCTCGCATGTTGATGGACATGATCTTCTCGGTGCTGATCAAGCGCTTTCCCGGCGACCGGCTGCTGACAGTCGAGGAGCGGATGCGGCACGCGCGGCTCTGCCTCACGGTGTTCCTGGAGGGAGTGGCGGCGCAGGCCGGGTGATCGGCAGGATGGCGACGCATGAAGGAGCTGAAGCTCGCTGAAATGCGCGCCCGCCCATTATGTTCGCGAATGATGAGTTTCGGCTTGGCCGAGCCACGCAGGAGTGGCTGGGGGACTAGGATTCGAACCTAGACAACCAGAGTCAGAGTCTGGGGTCCTACCGTTAGACGATCCCCCAACGACAGGGCGCTTGGTGCAGCGCCGCGTTGGTGAGCCGGGGTCTAATCAATGCGATCCGGCTTGGCAAGAGCAGAATTCATCGTCGATGCGAAACGCTTCACAGAAACGTCGTCATGCACCTTCTGCGAGACCGCTCGGGCTCGGTCGTTCCGGCCTGCACTGGCGGTTGCGCTACCGATCTGCGCAGGGCGCATGCAACTCGCCTTGCGCGTCACCGCCCTCATCGGAGAACATCTCGGCATGAATCAGCATGACGCCGCCGCCGCGCTCTCCGTCTGGGTTGCGCTTGAAAGCCCCACCAGCCACCCTGCCGGCCTGAACGGCATGATGGACCTCGTCCAGAAGGAGGTCGCCGGGCTGCCGATCGCGGTCGAGCGCATTCCCGGCCGCGACGGGCTCGGCGACATGGTCGTGCTGCGCGCCGGTCTCGACAACGGCCAGCCCGCTGTCGCCGTGATGTCGCATCTCGATACGGTGCATCCGGTCGGTACCAGCGCCAAGGAATTACCCGTCAGGATCGAGGGAGACCGGCTCTACGGCCCCGGTGTCTACGACATGAAGGGCGGTGCCTGGCTCGCCCTGCAGGCCTTCAAGCAGGTCGCGGCCGCAGGCTCGGCCAAGCGGCCGATGACCTTCCTGTTCACGCCGGACGAGGAGATCGGCTCGCCGACAAGCCGCGCGTTGATTGAGGAGATCGGCAAGGGATCGAAGGCGGTGCTCGTCACCGAGCCAGCGCGCTCGGGCGGCAAGATCGTGACTGCTCGAAAGGGCGTCGGCCGCTTCGACGTCAGGCTGGAAGGGCGTCCGGCCCATGCCGGCTCGAAACATGCCGACGGGCGCAGCGCCATCCGCGAGGCGGCGCACCAGATCCTCGCGATCGAGGGCATGACCGATTATGCGCGCGGCATCACCACCAGCGTCGCGCTGATCGGCGGCGGTACAGCGGCGAATGTCATTCCGCAGCATGCCTGGTTCAGCGTCGATTGCCGCGTCACTACGCTCGCCGATGGCACGATGATGGAGAACCGCATCCTCAGCCTGAAACCGCATGATCCGGATGTTCAGCTCCGCATCACCGGTGGCATGAACCGGCCACCCTACGAGAAGTCGGACGCCGTGGCCGAGCTGTTCGAGCTGGCGCGCAAGGTCGCGGCCGATGTCGGCTTCGACCTGCAGGATTGCCCGATGACCGGCGGCGGCTCAGACGGCAATTTCACGGCGGCACTCGGCGTGCCCACCCTCGACGGGCTCGGCATCGACGGTGACGGCGCCCATACGTTGCAGGAATACGGGCTGATCTCGTCCATCGCGCCGCGGCAGGCGCTGATGAAGGGCCTGCTGCAAACGATCTGAGCGCGATCTGCTTCTGTATCGGTTTTCAAGGACGACGCGGGTCATCCCGGGCGACCGCAGGGAGACCCGGGATCCATGCCTGAACCTTTCATGGAAGCGCTCCGGCATGGATCCCGGGGCTGGGCTTCGCTCCGCCCGGGATGACACGCGGATTTGAATTCGAGAGCAGTGGACAAGAAAAAAGCCCCTCGCATCGCGAGGGGCTTTTTCATATCGGGAGCTGCCGAAGCCTCAGGCTTCCGGCTCGCCCATGCCGCCGGCGGCGAGGAATTTCTCGAGCCAGTGGATGTTGTAGTCGCCGTTGAGGATGTCCTGGTTGCGCACCAGCGTGCGGAACAGCGGGAGCGTCGTATCGACGCCGTCGACGACGAACTCGTCGAGCGAACGGCGCAGGCGCATCAGGCATTCGTCGCGGTTACGGCCATGCACGATCAGCTTGCCGACGAGCGAGTCATAATGCGGCGGGATCGAATAGCCCTGATAGGCCGCCGAATCGACGCGCACGCCGAGGCCGCCCGGCGTGTGGAACGAGGCGATCTTGCCGGGCGAGGGGCGGAAGGTCGCGTGATGCTCGGCATTGACCCGGCACTCGATGGCATGGCCCTCGATGATGATGTCGGACTGCTTGAGCGAGAGCGGCGCGCCCGCGGCGATGCGGATCTGCTCGTTGACGAGGTCGATCCCGGTGATCATCTCGGTCACCGGATGCTCGACCTGGATGCGGGTGTTCATCTCGATGAAGTAGAACTCGCCATCCTCGTAGAGGAACTCGATTGTGCCGGCGCCGCGATATTGCAGCTCGCGCATCGCCTTGGCGCAGATCTCGCCGATCCGGTCGCGCTCGCCGGCATTCAGCGCAGGCGAGGGGCCTTCTTCCCAGACTTTCTGGTGGCGACGCTGCAGCGAGCAGTCGCGCTCGCCGAGATGGATGGCGTTGCCGCGGCCGTCGCCGAGCACCTGGATCTCGATATGGCGCGGCTTCTCGAGGTATTTCTCGATATAGACCGCGTCATCGCCGAAATTGGCCTTGGCCTCGCTGCGAGCGGTGGCGAGCAGGACGGCGATCTCGTCCTCGGTGCGGACCACCTTCATGCCCTTGCCGCCGCCGCCGGAGGCAGCCTTGATGATGACGGGCAGGCCGATCTCGCGGATGATGCGCAGCGCCTCGGCCTCGTCGGCGACGCCGCCCTCGGAGCCGGGCACACAGGGAATGCCGAGGCGCTTGGCGGTGCGCTTGGCCTCGATCTTGTCGCCCATCGAGCGGATATGCTCGGCCTTGGGGCCGATGAAGGTGATGTTGTGCCGGTCCAGGATGTCGGCGAAGCGGGCGTTCTCGGAGAGGAAGCCGTAGCCGGGATGGACCGCATCGGCGCCGGTGATCTCGCAAGCCGCGATCAGGGCGGGGATGTTGAGATAGCTCTCGCGGGCCGGCGGCGGCCCGATGCAGACGCTCTCATCGGCGAGGCGCACATGCATGGCGTTGGCGTCGGCCGTGGAATGCACAGCGACGGTCGCGATGCCGAGCTCCTTGGCGGCGCGCAGCACGCGCAGCGCGATCTCTCCACGATTGGCGATCAGGATCTTGTCGAACATCTTGAAATCCAAATCGGCGGCGCGCGGCGCCACGCTCACTCGATCACCAGCAGCGGCTCGCCGTATTCCACCGGCTGGCCGTCCTCGACCATGATGGCCGTGACCTTGCCGGCGCGGGGCGCGACGATGTCGTTGAAGGTCTTCATCGCCTCGACGAGCAGGATGCGCTCGCCCTGCTTCACGATGCTGCCCACTTCGACGAAGGGCTTGGCATCGGGCGAGGGGCGGCGATAGGCGGTGCCGACCATCGGGGAGGGCACGGCGCCGGGATGGGCCGCGGTCGGCTTGGCCTCGACCGGAGCGGCAACCGCGGCGGCGACCGGGGCCGGCATCGCGACCATCGGGGCAGCGGCGGGAACCTGCACGGTCGTGGAGATGTTGCGGGCGACGCGGACGCGCAGATCGCCCTTTTCGACCTCGATCTCGGTGAGATCGGTCTGGTTCAGGAGCTCTGCAAGCTCGCGGACAAGTTCGGGGTCGATCGGGCTCTTGGTCGCCATGGCGGGTATCACCGTCTTCTTCGGATATTCGGATGGAGGCGACGGCCCTGGCCGTGCTCCCGTTCAAAAAGGTTCAGGCGGTCTTCGCCGCCCGCTTTTCCAGCAGCGGCACGATCGCGTCGAGAGCGAGATCATAGCTCGCGACGCCGAAGCCGCAGATCACGCCGACGCAGACCGGCGCCATATAGGAATGGTGCCGGAATTCCTCGCGCGCATGCACGTTGGAGATATGGACCTCGATCGCCAGCGCATCGACGCCCTTGATCGCGTCGCGCAGGGCCACCGAGGTGTGGGTATAGGCGCCCGCGTTGATGATGACGCCGGCGCCGGCCAAACCCGCCTGCTGGATGAAGGTGACGAGCTCGCCCTCGAAATTGGTCTGGCGGAAGGTGAGATCGACGCCCGCCGCCTCTGCCTTGCGGCGCAGGCGCTCCTCGACGCCGGCCAGCGTGACCGCGCCATAGGTTCCGGGCTCGCGGGTTCCGAGCAGGTTGAGATTGGGTCCGTTCAGGACGTGGACGGCGACCATAGGTGGCGTTGATTCCGGCACCGCGCGCGGGCGGCAGGAGCCGCCCTCATAAACGTTGCAGGCCGGCAGGGGAAGCCTGAAGCACCCTGCCGGCTTATCGGGTTCGTTGGTGGCGGTCGTTCAGCCGGCGCAGTCGGTCTTGCCGCAGCGGCGCACGGAATCGATCTTCGCCTTGAGAGCGGCCTGGCCGACCGCGCCGAAGACGATCTCGTCGCCGATGATGAAGGCCGGCGTGCCGGTGAGGCCGAGGCGGTCGCCAAGCGCGACGGTGTCGGCGATCGCGGCCTTGGTGGCCGGCGCCTCCATGTCCTTCTTCAACTGGGCGACATCGGCGCCGGCTTCCTTGGCGACCTCGAGCGCCTTGGCGGCATTGATCTTGCCCTTCACGGCCATCAGCTTGTTGTGGAACTCGAAATATTTCGGGCCCTGAAGCTGGTTCTTGGCGGCGATGGCGACGCGGCTGGCCTCGACCGAATCAGGTCCGAGGATCGGGAAATCCTTGAGCACGACGCGCAGCTTGGGATCGGCCTTGGAGAGCGCGGTGACGTCCTCCATCGCCCTTTTGCAGTAGCCGCAATTGTAATCCATGAACTCGACGAGGGTGATGTCGCCCTCGGGATTGCCGATGATGACGGACGTCGCCGGATCGGTGATGCGGGCCTTCTCGGCCGCGACCGCGCTGCGCTGGGCATCGGCCTGGGCGACCGTGTTGCGGCGCTCCAGCTCGATCAGGGCGTCCTGGATGATCTCGGGATTCTTCAGGATCGTCTCGCGGATCAGATCTGTCACCGCCTTGCGCTGCTCGGGCGAGAGAGGCTGGCCCTGCGCCATGGCCGGTGCGGCGGAAGCCGCGAGCCAGAGGCTCAGCGCGACGGCAGCTGGCCGCAGGCAGGCACGCGCCATGCTGATGAGGGTCGGGAAAGCCATCTCGTCATCCTTTCAAAGCCGCCAGGCGGAAAATCGCGACTGAAGCAGCGTTTCCAGCCGCGAGGTTGTGGTTGTTCGGGGGGCGAAGGTCAAATCACAGCTCTGCCACCGGATGCGGCCGATGGTTGCAGGGCGCGACAGGCTCGGCTACGCGGGCGGGCCTCCTTACGAAACCGGACAAGCCGATGTCGAAGCCCCTGATCGTGCCCGCCGCCTTGCCCGCTCTGGCCGAGCGGGCCGAGCGCGTCGCCCCCTTCATCGTCATGGACGTGATGAACCAGGCGGCGGCCATCGAGCGCCGCGGCGGCTCGGTCGTGCATATGGAGGTCGGGCAACCCTCGGCGCCGACGCCGGCCTCGATCCGCGCCGCAGCAGCCAAGGCGCTGGAGCATGGCCGGATCGGGTACACGCAGGCGCTCGGCACGGATTCGCTGAGAGAACGCATCGCGCGGCATTATCAGGACGCTTATGGCGTCCAGGTGGCGGCCGAGCGCGTTGTCGTTACGACAGGTTCGTCCGGCGGCTTCATCCTCGCCTTCCTCGCCTGCTTCCAGCCGGGTTCGCGGATCGCGATCACCGCGCCGGGCTACCCCGCCTACCGCAATATCCTGATTGCGCTCGGGCT
The DNA here is from genome assembly GCF_057809495.1 of Allobosea sp. FG18. Lineage (NCBI taxonomy): Bacteria > Pseudomonadati > Pseudomonadota > Alphaproteobacteria > Hyphomicrobiales > Alloboseaceae > Allobosea > Allobosea sp. FG18. The sequence continues at coordinate 133,066 of NZ_JBMDKB010000012.1, read as the reverse complement.
GGAGCCGGTCGCGATCGAGGTCGGCCCCGAGACGCGCTTCGCGCTGACGCCGGACCTGATCGAGTGCGCCCACCGCGAGAAGCCGCTGGCCGGCGTGCTGACCATGAGCCCGGCCAACCCGACCGGCGTGGTGATGACGCCGGAGGCCATCGCGGATGTTGCCGCCTGCTGCCGCAAGCTCGGGCTCTGGTACATCTCTGACGAGATCTATCACGGCCTGACCTACGAGACCCCGGCGACGACGGCGCTCGCCGCCGATCCCGACGCGATCATCGTCAACTCCTTCTCCAAGTACTACTGCATGACCGGCTGGCGTGTCGGCTGGCTCGTGGTGCCGCAGCGCCTTGTGCGCACGATCGAGCGGTTGCAGCAGAATTTCTCGATCTCGGTGCCCTATCTCAGCCAGGTGGCGGGTGAGGCGGCTTTCGACGCGACGGCGGAATGCGAGGCGATCAAGGCTGGCTATGCGCAAAACCGCGCCTTCCTGCTCAAGGCGCTGCCGGAGATCGGTCTTGGCGACTTCCTGCCGGTGGACGGCGCCTTCTACATCTATCTCGACATCGGCCGATACTCGAACGATTCCATGGCCTTCTGCCGCAGCGTTCTCGAGGAGGCCGGCGTCGCGATCACGCCCGGGCTCGATTTCGACGAGGCGCGCGGCGCGCGCACGATCAGGCTTTCCTTCGCTGGTTCGCTCAGTGAATGCGAGGACGCGGTGACGCGGATCGGCGGCTGGATGAAGAAGCGCTGACGAAAGCTTCGCCCGGCCACGCGAATGGCTTGCAAGATTTAGCGAAACCTCAGCATTCTGCGTCCTGGGGATAGCACGGAGACCTGCCATGAACGTCGCTGCATCGGGCGGAACCGTCCCGCGGCGTAGCATTGTCCGGCCAGCTGTGCTGTTCGGCTGGCTGGCGCTCGCCTTTGCATGTGTCTCGCCGGGCGCGCCAGCGATGGCCGAGGGCCCACCCTCCGTGGTTCTCAACCTGCGCGGCGACGAGACGCCCGAGGCGATCCGCAAGATGGTCGATGCCCTGTCGGCTCCCGGGCGACAGGTTGAGATCAGGGTCGGCGGCGCGACCGCGGTCCCCGTTGCGGCGACACCGGCTGAGCCCGCCGGGAAGGCGAAGCCCGCCGCCACTCAGCCCGCGCCCGCTCTGTCGATGGCGGATGAGGAAGGCTTCCAGGCCGAGGTTAGCGCCCTCGTCGACCGCTTTATCGACGGTGTCGAATATGGCGGCGCTTCGATTCCCGCTATCGGCGAACTGCCGGACAGCTGGGCACGCGCCTGGCTGCGCAATCTCAATGGCCGCGAAGGAGCAACCGCCGGCTGGCGCGTCTTCGGCATCATCTGCCTTGCGCTCACTGCCGCTTTCGCCTTCCGGCTCGCGACCGCCCGCTGGTTCGCGCGCAAGATGCAGCCTGCGGGGCTGGAATTCACGCCTCGCCTCATCGCCTCGTCCTGGGGTCTGCTCCAGGATGTCGCGACACTCCTGCTCGCCCTGGCCGTGGCGCGAGTCACCCGCAATGCCTGGCTGCCTGAGAGCGATTTCGCCAATATCGCTCTCACAACCAGCGCCAACGGCGCGGCGATCGGCGCGCTCTACATGGCTGTCGGCCGTTTCCTGCTCGCACCCGGCGCGCCGGAACGGCGGATCATGCCGCTGCCGCGCGCCGAGGTGCATTTCCGGCGGTTCGTCGCCTACGCGATCCTGACGCCGCTGATCGTGACCAGCATCCTGCTTTCCCACCATGTCAGCGCGGGGCCGCGGCCCGTGACGGGGCTGATCGCGCTGACAGGTCTTCTCATCACGCTGTTCAAGATCTGGTGGTTCCATGACGGGCGGCACGATCTGGCTGCGCTAATCCTGTCGGGCTCCTCCGAGCCCGGCCCGATCCGGCGGCTGATCGCGACCGGTACGGCCTGGTTCTACATCGCCACGACGGCCCTGTTGTGGATGGTCAGCAGCGCCGCCGCGATGATGTCGAATGGCGGGCGCTGGGCCGAAGCCTCGGCGATGACCCAGGTGGCGATCGTCCTGATCCCGATCCTCGCCGTCGGCGTTGCCAGCCTGCTGCGCTGCCATGCGATGCGGCGCGAGGCGGAGCAAGGCGTCACCCCGATGATGCGCGCAAGTGGCGCGGCCCTGCGTGCGGCGGCTGTCGGCGTGCTATGGGCCGCCGGCTTCTTCGTGCTGTCGCGCCTCTGGGCCGGCTTGCTGCTCGGCGTCAGTTCGGCGCAGTTCGCCGCCGTGATGCGCCAGACGGCCGGTGTCGCGATCTTCGCCTTCATCGGCTGGGTGGCACTCGTCTTCCTGCATGCGTTCTTCGATGCCTATACGCCGCGGCGGCGCGTCGTCGGACCCGGCGACGAGGATGTTGCGCATGAGGAGAGCGTGCCGAGCCGGCTGGCGACGGTGCTGCCGGTCCTGCGCGGCGTCGTTCTGGGCGCGGTGCTCGGCCTCACCATCCTCATCGTGCTGTCGCGGCTGGGCGTCGATATCGGCCCGCTGCTCGCCGGCTTCGGCATCCTCGGCCTTGCCCTTTCCTTCGGCTCGCAAGCATTGGTGCGCGATGTCGTCTCCGGCGTGTTCTTCATGCTGGAGGACGCCTTCCGCGTCGGCGAATATGTCGATACCGGCCGGCTCAAGGGCACGGTCGAGAAGATTTCGCTGCGCTCGATGCAGTTGCGCCACCAGAGCGGCCAGATCCACACCGTGCCTTTCGGCCAGGTTCAGTCGCTGACCAATGCCAGCCGCGACTGGGCGACGATCAAATTCAATGTCCGTCTCGACCATTCCGCCGATATCGAGCAGGCCCGCAAGGCGATCAAGAAGACCGGCATCGCGCTGATGGAGGACCCCGAATACGGGCCGCATTTCATCGCCCCGCTCAAGATGCAGGGCGTCGCCGACATCACCGACAGCGCCATCGTGATCCGGTTGAAATTCACCAGCAAGCCGAACCAGTCCTCGATGCTGCAGCGGGAGTCGCTGAAGCGGGTCTATCGCGCCCTCAACGACGCGCATGTGCCCTTCGCCTCGAACGCCGTCACGGTGCGCGGCGGCGAGGGCGGTTCGCAGAGCCAGGCGGCCGCCGCGATCAAGGCCGTGCCGCCGCCGGTCCCGCTTGCGCCAGTCCCGGGTTGAGATGGGCTGATCGTCGCCATCGGCGGATCGGCAGGGCTCGTCTCTACCAGGGCCTGCCCCTCTGGACAGAGTTCCAGAGCGTGCCGCCGAACAGATCGAACAGCTCCGAGAAGCCGGAGCGCCCCCATCCGAGGAAGACCAGCCCGAAGCCTATGACGGCGAGGAGGGCGCCGGCATAGGCGAACAGGCGAGCCGAGGAGGTGAAGGCTGCAATCTCCACGCGCCGGCCCGCCCGCTCGGCAGGGTTTTGCGCGCGCTCGGCGTGGAAATGATCGGCGTAAAGCGTAGGCGTCGTCTGCGTGCCGACGGGACGGTCTCCCTCAAGCTCGACCCTGAGCGCGATGAAAAGCACCAGCAGCCCGAGCATGCCCACGCCGAACCAGCCGATCGCACTCCGTGCGAGATAGGCGAGGCCGAGCAGGCCGATGGCGATCAGCGCAATCATGACGAGACGCTCGCGATTGCGTGGCGGCGGTATCGGCTCCTGCCTGAAGTGGATCGGTCTCCGGGCGGCAATTCTGGCTGGTTTACCCGCCCGTGAAAACAGAAAGCCCGCTGCGGATCGCAGCGGGCTTCGTCATCGTTCGATTCTGGGTGGTTCGATCAGGAGCGACCTGCGAGCCGGTTCCACCAGCCGCCACGCTTGGGCCGGTTCGGGTCAGGCTCGGTCAGCACGACCGCGACAGGCTCCTCCGCCGGGGCCTTGACCGGGGCGGGCTCGGGCGCCGGGGCAGGCTCGGCCGGGGCTGCGACAGCCTCGGGAGCAGCGGCGACCGAAGCCTCGGCCTTCGCCTCGACCGGCGCCGGAGCGGCTTCGGCGACGGCCTCACCGCCCTCGGTGATCGGCACGACCTTCTTGCGCGAGCGGCTGCGCTTGGGCTTCTCGGCCTCGGCGGGAGCAGCCTCTGCCGCGACCGTCTCGGCCTTGGCTTCGGTCTCCTTGGCGGCCTCGGCCTCGGCCTTCGGCTTGCGGGCGCGGCTGCGCTTCGGCTTGGCGGTCTCGGCGGCAGGCGCCTCGACGACCGGCTCCGGAGCCGCTTCGGCAACGGCTTCGGCGACCGGCTCGGCCGCGGCCGGGGTCACGGCTTCATCGCCGTCTTCCTCGCCCTCGTCGCCTTCGTCATCGCCTTGCGCGCCTTCGAGCTGCTGGCCATGATCGTCACGCTCGCCACCACGCCGACGGCGCCGACGACGGCGGCGGCGACGACCGTTCTCGCCCTCGCCACGTTCGGCCTGGGCCTCGTCGGCGGCAGTCTCGGTGCCGCCGGTCTCGGCGTCGAGAGCGGCCGCTTCCGCGGCGGCGTCAAGCGCCTCGTCGTCGACATCCGACGCGATCGCCTCGGCCTTGAAGCTGGTCGGGATGATCCGGCCTTCATTGCCGACGAACTCGCCGCGCTCGACCTCGAAATAGCGGGTGCCGAGCAGGTTGGCGTCGGTCGAGATCGTGATCGCGATGGCGAAGCGGGTCTCGAGATCGGTGAGATGGGCGCGCTTCTGGTTGAGGACGTAGAGCGCGACCTCCGGCCGGGTGCGGACGGTGAGGTTATGCGAGGCGCTCTTGATCAGCGTCTCCTCCAGCGCGCGCAGGATCTGCAGCGCGACCGAGGGGGTCGAGCGGATCATGCCGGCGCCGGCGCAGTGCGGGCAGGGCACCGAGGACGATTCGAGCACGCCGGTGCGGATGCGCTGGCGCGACATCTCCAGCAGGCCGAAGGCCGAGATGCGGCCGACCTGGATGCGGGCGCGGTCGTCCTTCAGGCACTCCTTCAGCTTCTTCTCGACGGCGCGGTTGTTCCGGTTCTCCTCCATGTCGATGAAATCGATCACGATGAGGCCGGCGAGGTCGCGCAGGCGCAGCTGGCGGGAGATTTCCTCCGCCGCTTCGAGATTGGTCTTGAGGGCGGTGTCCTCGATATTGTGCTCGCGGGTCGAGCGGCCCGAATTGATGTCGATCGCGACCAGCGCTTCCGTCTGGTTGATGACGAGGTAGCCGCCCGACTTCAGCGTGACCGTGTTCGAGAACATCGCGTCGAGCTGGCTCTCGACGCCGAACGCGGCGAAGAGCGGGGTCTGCTCGCGATAGGGCTTCACGCTCTTGGCATGGCTCGGCATGAGCATGCGCATGAAGTCCTTGGCCTCGCGATAGGCGTTCTCGCCGGCGACGTGAACTTCGTCGATATCCTTGTTGTAGAGGTCGCGGATCGAGCGCTTGACGAGGTTGCCCTCCTCATAGACCAGCGCCGGGGCAACCGAGGCCAGCGTCAGCTCGCGCACGCTTTCCCACATGCGCATCAGATATTCGTAGTCGCGCCGGATCTCGACCTTGGTGCGCGAGGCGCCGGCCGTGCGCAGGATCAGGCCCATCCCCTCCGGGACCTCCAGCTCCTGGGCGATCTCCTTCAGGCGCTTGCGGTCCTCGGCATTGGTGATCTTGCGCGAGATGCCGCCGCCCTTGCCGGTGTTCGGCATCAGCACCGAATAGCGGCCGGCGAGCGAGAGATAGGTGGTGAGCGCCGCACCCTTGTTGCCGCGCTCTTCCTTGACGACCTGCACCAGGATGATCTGGCGACGCTTGATCACCTCCTGGATCTTGTACTGGCGGCGCGACTGGCGCTGCGGGCGCTCCGGCATGTCGTCGAGCGCGTCGCCGCCGCCGAGCTGCTCGGGAGCCTCCTCGGCGTCCTCGTCGCCGTTCTCGTCGTCGCCATCGTCCTCGGAGCGCTTGCGGGCCTCAGCCGCAGCGCTCTCCGGCGCTTCGGCCGAAACGACGGTCTCCTCGACCGAGACGCTCGCCTCGACGGTCTCGAAGGTCAGCGGAGCCGCGTTCGGGGCGGCATCCTCGGTGGTCGATTCGGCGACGTCCGGGGCGAAGAACTCGCCGAAGGCCGGGCCGCCCTCGTTGACCATCGCGGCTTCCTTGCCGTCGGTCTCGACCTGTACATCCTCGCTGGTCGCCTCGACCTCGGCCGAGACGGTCTCGTCGGCGGCAGCCTTCTTGGCGCGGTTGTCGCGATCGCCGCGACGGCCGCGGTCACGGCGGCCGCGCTTCTCGCGGCGCTCCTCGTCGCGCTCCTCGTCACGCTCGGCGCGGGCCTCGTCCTCGAGCAGCGCCTGCCGGTCGGCGACCGGAATCTGGTAGTAGTCGGGATGGATCTCGGAGAAGGCGAGGAAGCCGTGGCGGTTGCCGCCATACTCGACGAAGGCCGCCTGGAGCGAGGGCTCCACGCGGGTCACTTTGGCGAGATAGATATTGCCGCGGAGCGGCTTTCGGCTTGCAGACTCGAAATCAAATTCTTCGACGCGGGATCCGCGGACCACCACGACCCGGGTCTCCTCCGGGTGGGTGGCATCGATAAGCATCTTGTTGGCCATAAGAAATTTCCATTGGCGCGGCCGCCAACCAAGGCTGCGCGGCTACGGATGCGAATCCGCTGCCGCGTGCAAGGGCGCCGCGAGAAGGCCGGAGAAAGCCGGCATGTTGCAGGAGGGAGGAGGAAGCGGTCGAGACAGGAAGGCGGCTCGGAACAGCCACTCGGGCGGCAAGCCCGGCGCGGTTCCGCAGGTTCGGACGGTTCACCGATGGTGCTAGCGGCGTCTTATGCCCCGTCATCTGTCCTGACCTGCGATGCTCCGGCCAGGCAGCCAGGCGCATCGCGTTTGCACGCTCGCAAGACAGGGCAGGGCGCAGAAAACACGCAATCCCGATGCCAACCGTCTGCGGACGATCCGTTGCGGTCGTCTTGTTGCCGTCGCTCCGAGGAGGAGCGGCAGCCCAACCTGCTTCGGACGCCGACGGATCGCACGATCCGGATGTGTCTCTCGGGCAGGCTGACAAGCAACCTGTTCCATTACAGACAGGTGATGGTGATTTGCAAGTCACATGACGGCTGCATCGCACCCGGCCCTCGGCAGGACGGTTCACGGTCTCGGGAAGAGGTGGTAACGGGCTGTTAGGATTTCAGCTCCGTTATGGTTAAGCCCTCGTAATAAGAGACGGGATTTTTCAGCTGTTCTCGTGCCTCCACCGCGCCGATTCGAGCCGTTACGATGCGCCGTGGCGATTGCGGGCGCTGCGGAGCGCGTTGGTGGTCGCTTGCCTGCTGGTGGCCGCCGCCATGCCGGTATCGGCGCAGACGAAGGCCGAACCACGGCCGCAGAGCGAATACCCGGTCGCAACCGACGCCCGCATCGAGCAGGCCGGCGAGACCGTTCGCCTGACGATGACGTTGTCTTCGTCGGTTGCGGTCGATGCCTGGGTGCAGGCCGGGCCGGACCGCATCATCGTCGAGTTGCCTTCGACCAATTTCCAGATCCAGCCCGCCGCCAGGCGTAGTGCCGGTTTCGTGAGCGGCTATCGCTTCGGCCTGTTCACCGCCGACAAGGCCCGAATCATCATCGATCTGTCCCATCCCGCGACCATCGCCAGGGCGGAGGTGAAGACGGTGCGCGGCGGCTTCGGCGAGCTGACGATCGAATTGAAGAAGGCGGCGCGTGCGGATTTCCTCGCCGAGGCCGGCAAGGTGCTCAAGCCGGCGCCCGCCGTCCCCACTCCCGTGCCCGCCAAGGCGGCGGGCGAAACCCGCCGCACCATCGTGATCGATCCCGGCCATGGCGGCATCGACCCCGGCGCGACCGTCGCCGCGATCGCCGAGAAAACGGTGGTGCTGGCCTTCGGCAAGGCGCTCAAGGATCAGCTTGAAACCAGCGGCCGCTATCGCGTCGTCATGACCCGTGACGACGACCGTTTCGTCTCGCTCGGCGATCGCGTGCAGATCGGACGCGGAGAGCAGGCCGATCTGTTCATCTCGATTCATGCCGATTCGCTGTCCCAGGCCCAGGAGGTGCGCGGCGCCACGGTCTATACGCGTTCCGAGCGCGCGACCGACGCGGAGGCCGCCCGGCTCGCGGCCAAGGAGAACGAGGCCGATGCTGTCGCCGGCCTGGAGACCAGCGAGGAATTGCAGGACGTCGCCGGCATCCTGATGGATCTCGCCCGGCGCGAGACGCGGACCTTCACCGGGGTTTTCGCGCGCAATCTGGTCGAGAAGCTCGGCGGTTCGATCAAGATGCACAAGATTCCGCTGCGCTCGGCGCGGTTCTGGGTTCTGAGCGCGCCGGATGTGCCGTCGGTTCTGATCGAGCTCGGCTATATGTCGAGCCCGAAGGACGCCGAACTGCTGAACTCGCCGGAATGGCGCGGCAAGGCCGTGGCGGCGGTCTCGGCCGCGATCGACGATTATGTTGCCCGCGAGCGGGCCTCGGTCGGCAAGGCGGCGGAAAGCCGGAACTAAACACCTAGGTCGGGCTGTGATGTCCGGCAAAGCCAGGCTGTCATCCCGTGCGCGCTGCGGCGCGCAGTGCCGCTGCGCAGACACGGGACCGTCACCCGGAAGGGGCGCCGTTTCGGGCGGCGAGGAGGATCGGAGTACGAAGCGGCACGCGGTCCCGTGTCTGCGCAGCGGCATTTCATGCCGCAGCGCGCACGGGATGACAGCGCGGCCTCGCAAGGACGGTGCTAGATGATGCGGAATGTGGTCGTGAGGCCACGGTTCCGCCATCTCCGTCATGTTATAGCTATGATTTGCGAAGCGCCCTGATTTGGCGCCAGCCGATGGCAGTTACGGGGTCCAGGGCCTGAGATGCGGTTCATTCTGCGAATCTTCGGATGGTTGTTCGCCGCCGGCGCGATCGCTTTCGTGATCGGCGCCGCCATCGCGGGCGGCTTGATCTGGCACTACTCGCGCGACCTTCCGGACTACGCCCAGCTCCGGAATTACGAGCCGCCGGTGATGACCCGCGTCCATGCGGGCGACGGCAGCCTGATCGCCGAATATGCGCGCGAGCGGCGCCTCTACCTGCCGATCCAGGCCGTGCCGAAGCTCGTCGTCGACGCCTATCTCTCGGCCGAGGACAAGAATTTCTACAAGCATGTCGGCGTCGATCCGGAAGGCCTGGTTCGTGCCGCGATCTCCAATTTCCGCAACCGCGGCGCGAATCGCCGCCCGCAGGGCGCCTCGACCATCACCCAGCAGGTCGCGAAGAACTTCTTCCTGAGCCCGGAACAGTCGATCGAGCGCAAGATCCGCGAGGCGCTCGTCGCGCTGAAGCTCGAATCGACCTACTCGAAGGACAAGATCCTCGAACTCTACCTGAACGAGATCTATCTCGGCGCGCCGGCGCCGGGGCAGGGCAGCTACGGCATCGCCGCGGCGGCGCTGAACTATTTCGGCAAGTCGGTGCATGAGATCAATCTGCAGGAAGCGGCCTATCTCGCGGCCCTGCCGAAGGCGCCGACCGACCTCCACCCCTTCCGCAACCGCGACCGCGCGATCGAGCGCCGCAACTACGTCATCGACCGCATGGTCGAGAATGGCTACGTCAAGCGCGAGGCGGGCGAGAACGCCAAGAAGCAGCCGCTCGGCGTCAATCCGCGCACGGTCTCGCCGAACCAGATCGCCGCCGGCTATTTCGCCGAGGAGATTCGGCGCGAGTTGCAGGACCGCTATGGCGAGAAGAAGCTGCTGGAAGGCGGCCTCTCGGTCCGTGCCACGGTCGATCCCAAGACGCAGCTGATGGCGCGCAAGGCGCTGGTCGACGGTCTCGTGCGCTTCGACGAGGCGCGCGGCTGGCGCGGCGCCATCCAGAAGATCGATCTCGGCGGCAAGGAGTGGGGCACGGTTGTCGGCGAACTGCCGGTGCTCGGCGACGTCGCGCCGTGGCGGTTGGCCGTGGTGCTCGAGGTCAACGGCGACAGCGCCAGGCTCGGCCTGCATCCGCTGCGCGACAATGCCGGTCATCTCAACAAGGAGCGCCAGATCCTGACGCTCGCCGCCGACGGCATCAAATGGACCCGCCGCGCCCGCGTCTCGCAGGCCGTCTCGGTCGGCGACATCGTCTATGTCGAGCCGATGGACAGCCGGCCGGGCTTCGCGCGGCTGCGGCAATTGCCGGAGGTCAACGGTGCCATCGTCGCGATGGATCCGTTTTCGGGCCGCGTGCTCGCCATGGTCGGTGGCTTCAGCCACGACCAGTCGGAGTTCAACCGCGCGACGCAGGCGCTGCGTCAGCCCGGCTCCTCGTTCAAGCCCTTCGTCTACGCGACCGCGCTCGACAACGGCTACACCCCGTCCAGCATCATCCTGGACGCACCGATCGAGGTCGATCAGGGCCCGGGCCTCGGGATGTGGCGGCCGGAGAACTACGACGGCAAGTCGACCGGCCCGCGCACGCTGCGCTACGGCATCCAGTTCTCGAAGAACCTGATGACGGTGCGGCTCGCCAAGGATGTCGGCATGCCGCTGATCGCGGAGTATTCCCGCCGCTTCGGCATCTATGACGACCTCCAGCCGGTGCTGTCGATGTCGCTCGGTGCCGGCGAGACGACCGTGATGCGTATGACCGCCGCCTATTCGATGCTGGTCAACGGTGGCAAGCGCATCCGGCCGACCTTGATCGACCGTATCCAGGACCGCTCGGGCTCGACGATCTTCCGGCACGACCAGCGGGTCTGCGAGGGCTGCAACGCCGAGAAATGGGCGAACCAGCCCGAACCGCGCCTGGTCGACAACCGCGAGCAGGTTCTCGACCCGCTGACCGCCTACCAGATGGTCTCGATCCTCGAAGGCGTGGTCAATGCCGGCACGGCGACGGTGGTCAAGTCCGTCGGCAAGCCGCTCGCCGGCAAGACCGGCACGACCAACGATGCCAAGGACGTCTGGTTCGTCGGCTTCTCGCCGGACCTCGCCGTCGGCGTCTACATGGGCTTCGACAAGCCGAAATCGCTCGGCACATCGGCGACGGCCGGCCAGTACGCGGCGCCGATCTTCCGCGACTTCATGAGTGTGGCGCTGAAGGAGAAGCCGGCGACGCCGTTCCGTGTTCCGGCCGGCATCAAGCTGATCCGCGTCGACCCTCGCAGCGGCATGCGTGCCGGCGGCGAAGGCGGCATCCTCGAAGCCTTCAAGCCGGGCACGGCGCCGCCGGACAGCTATTCGGTGATCGGCGCCGCCGGTGACGGCAGCGCGCCGCTCAGCGTCGGTCCGGGGGGCGGCGGCCGTGCCGTCGGTTCCGGCACCGGCGGGCTGTACTGAACGCCGCACACATGATTTCAGGCGCCCGGAGTTCATCTCCGGGCGCTGTCTTTTGAGGGCTATGTTCCCGCTGTGGCGGCCGGATGATGCCGCGGGCGTTTACAGCCGGCGCGTTCGCCCCTATCTCAGCCCCCAAGCTCAGTTCACAAGGACGTTCAGACGGAATCATGCGCCCCGAAATCCAAACGCAGCTCGATAACGCCAAGCAGTCGATCGGACTGCTGAGGAGGCATCTTTGACTGGGATCAAGCCCAGCGCCGCCTAGCGGAACTCAACGCCCTCTCCGAGGGTCCCGATTTCTGGAACGATGCCGAAACCGCGCAGAAGCTGATGCGCGAGCGCACCTCGCTGGAAACCCAGATCGAGGGCATCATCAAGCTCGAACGCGAGCTCGATGACGCGCTGACGCTGATCGAGCTCGGCGAGATGGAAAGCGACGACGCCACCGTCACCGAGGGCGAGCAGGCGATCAAGGCCGTGCAAGACGAGGCGGCGCGCCTCCAGGTCGAGACCTTGCTCTCCGGCGAGGCCGACATGCTCGACACCTATGTCGAGATCCATCCCGGCGCGGGCGGCACCGAGAGCCAGGACTGGGCCGAGATGCTGCTGCGCATGTATCGGCGCTGGGGCGAGCGGCGGAAGTTCAAGGTCGAAACGCTCGAATACCAGGACGGCGACACAGCCGGCATCAAGTCGGCGACGCTCCAGTTCAAGGGCCATAACGCCTATGGCTGGCTGAAGACCGAATCGGGCGTGCACCGGCTGGTGCGCATCTCGCCCTTCGACTCCAATGCGAGACGCCAGACCTCGTTTGCGTCGATCTGGGTCTATCCCGTCGTCGACGACCGCATCGTCATCGACATCAACGAATCGGACTGCCGCATCGACACCTATCGGGCGCAGGGGGCCGGCGGCCAGCACATCAACACGACGGATTCGGCCGTGCGCATCACGCATATCCCGACCGGCATCGCGGTGTCCTGCCAGCAGGAGCGCTCGCAGCACAAGAACCGGGCCAAGGCCTGGGACATGCTGCGCGCCCGCCTCTACGAAGTTGAGCTGAAGAAGCGCGAGGACAAGGCGAATGCCGAGCAGGCCTCCAAGACCGATATCGGCTGGGGCCACCAGATCCGCTCCTATGTGCTGCAGCCCTACCAGCTTGTGAAGGATCTGCGCACGGGCGTCAGCTCGACGGCGCCGTCCGAGGTGCTCGACGGCGATCTCGACGCCTTCATGGAAGCGTCGCTGGCACAGCGCGTCTACGGAACGCAGGTCGACGTCGAGGACATCGACTGACTTCGGGCTCCAAGCCGGACTGCAAACAAAAAGGCCGCGCTTCGAGCGCGGCCTTTTTCGTTTAGGGGCGTTCTCTCAGAGCGCGTTCGCGAGCAGCTTGCCGCCGGCACGCAGGAAGCGGGTCGGGTCGACCGGCTCGTCGTTGATCCGGGTTTCGTAGTGCAGGTGCGGGCCGGTCGAGCGGCCGGTGGACCCGACCCGGCCGACCACCGTGCCGGCCTTGACCATCTGGCCGGTCGTGACCGAGATCGCCGACATATGGGCGTAGCGGGTGGTCAGGCCATTGGCATGCTCGACCTCGACCATGTTGCCGTAGCCGCCATTGTACTCGGCGACCACGACCTTGCCCGGCGCGGTCGCCATGATCGAGGAGCCGGTCTCGGCCCGGAAATCGACGCCGGTATGCATCGCGAGGCCGCGGGTGAACGGGTCGGTGCGGTAGCCGTAATTCGAGGAAAAGTCGTGGTCGCCCGCCATCGGCCGGGCGAGCGGCAACTGGTCGATCACCCCGCGCAGGCGCATGACCGCCGCCAGGCGCGGCTGGAGGGCGTTGAGGGTGGCCGCGAAGGGACCTTCCGACGGATCGAGCTTCACCGGCACGAACGGTCCGCCCATGCCGCCGGTCGCGGAGGCCGGAGCGGCTAGGCGCTCGAGATCCAGCCCGGTTTCGGCGAGTGCGCTGCGCAGGCGCTTCTGAGCGGCCGCGACACGCTCGTCCATGTCCTTCAAGGCCGAAAGCTGGGCGTCCGAGCTTCTCGCCATGGCGCCGTCGAGCCTGGTCAGCGCGGCATCGACGCGCTTGGCCGGCGGTTCGGCCGGCGGGGTTTCGCCGGATTGCCAGCCGCCCGCCGCGCCGCCATCGGCGCCACGCAGCGAAGGCGTCTCGGGCGCCGGCGTCGGCTTATTCGGCAGGATCGGGGCGAAGCTGGTCACGCCGGAGGCGCGGATCGGTTCGCCGGGCTTGATGACCTGCGAGCGCAGGGGCAGCTTCGCGGCCGGGATCAAGCCGCTGGATTGGAGGGTGTCGGTCAGGGCGGCGACCAGCGACTGGCGCGATTCGAGCTCGGCCTGCCGGCTGGCGAGTTCATCGACGCGCGACTCAACGCCATCCTGGTCGAGCAGGGCGCGGCTGGCGTAGCGGTCGATATCGGCCCGCAACGCGGAAATCCGATCCTCATAGGCATACTGGCGCGAGGTCTCGCGGGCGATCAGCCTGGCGGCGAGATCGTCGCGGCTGAGGATGTACCAGCCGGCGCCGCCGCTGCAGGCCGTGCTCAGGGCCAGCCAGGCCAGTCCCGCGAGCATGGTGGAGCGGCGCACCGTATAGGTCTTGTGGACGACGAGGCCGACGGTCGAGAGGGCGGGGGCTGTCTGGGACTGATGATTCATACGCGGAACCGGTAATCACGCTGCCGATACCGTCATCAGACATTGTTAGGGTTAATCTTTCGCAAATCCCGGCCGATGCAACGCCTCTGCAATGCTTCAAAACGTCAAAGCGCCTGCGCTGCCGCGAGGACCTCCTCGGCGTGGCCGGCGACCTTGACCTTGCGCCAGATCCGGGCGAGGTGGCCCTCGGCATCGATCAGGAAGGTCGACCGTTCGACCCCCATATACTTGCGGCCATAGAGGCTCTTCTCGACCCATATGCCATAGGCGTTCGCCAGCGCTTGCGCCTCGTCTGCAAGCAGGGGGAAGTCGAGTTCGTACTTGCGCTTGAAATTGCCGTGCTTCTTCGCCGAATCGGGCGAAACGCCGATGATTTCCGTGCCGCAGGCCGTGAATTCCCGGCGCAGGCGGTTGAAGGCGATCGCCTCCTCGGTGCAGGCCGGGGTGTTGTCCTTGGGATAGGCATAGAGCACGACCTTGCGGCCGCGCAGCGCGCTCAGGCTGATCTCGCCCCCGCCATCGCGGGGCAGCGTGAAGTTCGGCGCCGGATCGCCCTCCTGCAAAGTCATGGCCATTGCCTTCCTTTCGTCGCCTTCTCGCTGCATGGAGCGCTCGACCCGGCAAGGCGGGGCGGCTCGTGGCAGCAGCCAGCGAAACGTCGGATGCCTCCGTTTCCGGATTGCCGAATCGCTTCGTCTGACCGCATCGACATGCATGCCGCCTTCAGGGATTGCGGCAAGGGGCGATCGGCCGCACCCTGACACGAGCCGGCACAGGCGCCGAAGAGGACCACGCGGATTTTGGCCGACCACGAAGCAAAGGCTGCGGCTGCCGGGCAAGACGATGTTTCGCCCGCGGGCGAAGCCTGTGATGTCGCGGCCGTGAAGCGGCGGGCCAAGGCCGGGCTCGCCCTGGTCTGCGTCGCCGTCACGGTCGCCCTTGTGGTGCTGGCCGGTGCGGCGGCGACGCTGCTGGCCACCGGCATCGTTCCGCTCTCGGGTTTCGAGGGACGCATCACCGCCGCCATCGAGGAGAGGCTCGGTCCTGACTGGAAAGTCGCGGCCGCCGCCGCCGAGCTCGGCCGTATCGACGGACGTTCCCAGCTTCGGGTGCGGCAGGTTTCGTTCCAGCATGTCAGCGGCGCCGTGATCCGGGCGCCCGAAGCCGTCCTCGGCTATGCGCCGATGGCGCTGCTTACGGGCGATATCCGGCTCGTCTCCGTCGATCTGCGCGGCGTCAATGTCCGGCTCGGCGTCACCAAGGACGGCGCGCTGGTGGTCAATGCCGATTCGGCGCCGGCCGAGGCACCACCCCAGCCGACCGTGCCGGATGCCGCGCAATGGAACGCCTTCACCGGCATCATGAGCGCGATCTCGACGCTGGCGCGCGGCGACGGCCTCCTCGGTGCGCTCGAGGAAGCCGGCATCAACGGCGCGCGGTTGTCCCTCGTCGACCCGGACGGGCGCCAGAAGGCCGGGCTGGAAGATGTCGAGATCAGGCTGACCCGCATCGCCGAGCGTGGCACGCGGATGACGATGAAGGGGCGGACCGGCCAGCGCTGGAAGGAATTGGCGGTCGATATGTCGACCGAGCCCGACGGCACGCAGCGCGCCGATATCGATATCCTGCGCTTTGAGCCCGCCGAGGTGGTCGCGCTCGCCTTCGGGACCGGCGGCGTCCTGGTCGAGGGCCTGCCGATGCAGGGCCGTGCGACGCTTCGGCAATCCCCGGACGGCAAGAAGTCCATCACGGCGCGGATCGCGGTTCGTGCCGGCACGCTGCGCTTCCCGGAAGGCCCGGTCTCGCCCTTCGCGGTGGATTCGGCCGATCTCGAGCTGGCGAGCGGCGCCGACCTGTCCGAGCTCAATATCGTGCGCAGCGAGATCAAGGCCGGGGCCACGCAGTTTTCGGCAACGGGCTCGTTGCGGGAGGATGATGGCGGTTGGCGTATAGCGCTCGACGGCAAGGGCCAGCTCGCCGGGATCGACGCCGATCCGCCGGTCCAGATCGACAGCCTGAAAGCGACGCTGAAGCTGGACCATGCCAACAATGCCGTGACCATCGATTCGTTGTCCCTGCGCGGGCCGGTCGCGTCCGTCGACATGTCGGCCCTGGTCCAACGGGTGAACGGTTCTCCGCTGCAGCGCTTCGCGATCAAGGCGACGAATTCCGATGCCCGCTCGCTTCTCGCGATCTGGCCGGGCTTTACCTCGCCGCAGGTGCACGACACGCTGCGCCGCCAGCTCGCGGCGGGGCGTCTCAAGTCGCTGTCGGTCGATCTCGATTTGGCGCCGGAGGATCATGCCCGCCTAGTCAAGGGCGAGGGCATGCCCGATGCCTCGCTCTCGGTGATGATCGATGCCGACCGGGTCCGATACCTTCCCGATCCGGGACTTCCGCCTCTGACGGACGCGACCGTGACCGGACGCGTCGGCGGGCGCACCGTCCAGCTCGCCATCGGCAAGGCCACGGCCGAGCTCGGCGGTGGCCGCCAGCTTCAGTTGAGCGAGGGCAGCTTTGCCATGCCCGATTACCATCAGCTTCGCGCGCAGGCTCGGATCGGCTTCCGCGCGGTCGGCGCGATGGATGCGCTGGCGGCGCTGTTCGCCTTCCCATCCCTGAAAGATTTCACCCCCGGCAAGATCGACCCGGCGGCGATCAAGGGTACGAACGACCTGAAGGTCGGCATCGCTCTGCCGCTCGCAGACGACCTGAAGCCGGACGAGGTCATTGTCACCGCCACGGGCACGCTTGCGAATGTCGCGTCTGATACGCTGCTGGGCACGGAGAAGCTCGATTCTGGTACCTTCGCCGTCAATGTCGACCGCAACGGGCTGCTGCTGCGCGGCGATGCGCGCGTCGGTGGCGACAAGGCGCAGGTCGAGCTCAAGCAGAACGGCAAGGGCCAGGGCGAGGCGACGCTCCAGCTCGCGCTCGATGCGGCCGCGCGGCAGCGGCGCGGCTTCGGGAGCGACACCGGCATTTCCGGGACATTGCCGGTGAGGGTGGTCAAGCCGCTCGGCAAGGGCGCGGAGCAGCCGCCGCGCGTCGAGATCGACCTGGCCAAGGTCGCCCTCGACGGCGTCGTGCCGGGCCTGAGCAAGCCGGCGGGGCGGCCCGGCAAGGTCTCGTTCGCCTATGTCGCCGACCCGGACGGGCCCGATCTCGAGGATTTTTCATTCGAGGCTGGCTCGGCCCTGATCAAGGGACGCATGGAGCTGAACAAGCAGAACGGGCTGGACAGCGCGAGCTTCTCGCAGTTCCGCCTCTCGCCCGGCGACAACCTCAAGATCGATGCCAAGCGCGACGGCAATGTCGTCAAGCTGACGGTGCGCGGCGCTGTCGCGGACCTGCGCCCCTTCATCAAGGACCTGCAAGGCCCGGGCTCATCGGGCAAGGGCGACAAGTCCGGAGCCAAGGGCGGCGACTACGATATAGATCTCGACGTACCGATCCTGACCGGCTTCAACAACGAGGCTATCACCAACGGAACCCTGAAATTCGCCAAGCGCGGCGGCGAAATCCGCTCGGCCAACTTCCAGGGGCGGATCGGCCGGGCCGATGTCTCGGCCCGGCAAGGCCGGCAGGGCGAGGGCGGGAAGCTGATCGTACAGTCGGAAAACGGGGGCTCGCTGCTGCGCTTCCTCGACCTCTACAACAAGGCCCATGGCGGCGATCTCGTGCTGACATTGGGGCCGGGGGAGAGCCAGAGCGGTGACCTGCTGTTCCGCAATTTCCTGGTTCGGGACGAACCGGCGCTGCGCCGCGTTGTCAGCTCGCAGCCGGCGAACACCTTTGCCGGCGACAGTGCGGCTGAGCCGCGCATCGATGTCAGCGAAGTCGCCTTCACCAAGCTCAAGGCCGAGTTCACCCGCTCTGCCAGCCGGCTCGATGTCTCCGAGATGGTGATCTGGGGGCAGCAGGTCGGATTCACGCTGCAGGGCCATGTCGATTACGGCCGCGACCGCGTCGATATCGGCGGGACCTTCGTGCCTGGCTACGCCTTCAACAATGCCTTCGCGCAGGTGCCGGTGGTCGGTGCGCTGCTTGGCGGCGGCAGTCAGTATGGCGGGCTCTTCGCGGTGAATTTCCGAATCTCAGGCGCCGCCAGCGCGCCGACCATGTCGATCAATCCGCTCTCGGCGCTGGCGCCCGGCATCCTGCGGCGCTTCGTCGATCCGCTCGGCGGCGCCCCGGCGCAGAAGCCGGTCCAGCCCCGGCAGACGCAGCCGCGCTGAGGCGCGTGTCTTCCCGCACGCGCTGCGGCACGAAGTGCTGCTGCGCAGATGCGGGACCGTCCGCAGGAAAGGCGCCTTCTCGTCGCGCGGTCCCGTGTCTGCGGCGCATCGCTGCGCGCTGCACCGCGCACGGGAGGACAGGTGGAGAGCTTATTCCGGCCGCAGCAGGATGTGCTTCTTCTTGCCGAAAGAGAGCTTGATCACGCCTTCCGAGGTGAGATCGCCGAGGCCGAGCGAGGCACGCTCGTCCGTAACCACCACGTCGTTGACACGCAGGCCCCCGGCCTTGACCTGACGGCGGGCCTCGCCGGTCGAGGGCACGAGCCCGGCCTTGACGAAGGCGGTGAGCACACCGACGCCCGGCTCGATCTCAGCCCGCGCGATCGCGACGCTCGGCAGGTCGGCGGCAAGCGCGCCTTCCTCGAAGGTCTTGCGTGCGGTTTCGGCGGCGGCCTCGGCTGCCTCGCGGCCATGGACGATCGCCGTGATCTCGGTGGCGAGGATCTTCTTCGCCTCGTTCAATTCGGCGCCGCCGAGCGCGGCGAGCCTGGCGATCTCGTCCAGCGGCAGGCGCGTGAACACCTTGAGGAAGCGGCCGACATCGGCGTCCTCGGTGTTGCGGAAATACTGCCAGAAATCATAGGGGCTGAAGACGTCGGCATTGAGCCAGACCGCGCCATTGGCGGTCTTGCCCATCTTGGCGCCCGACGAAGTCGTCAGCAGCGGCGTCGTCAGGCAGTAGAGCTGCGGGCCGCCCATCCGGTGCGAGAGATCGACGCCGTTGATGATGTTGCCCCACTGGTCGGAGCCGCCCATCTGCAGGCGGCAGCCATGACGCCGGTTGAGCTCCGTGAAGTCGTAGCCCTGCATGATCATGTAGTTGAACTCGAGGAAGGACAGCGACTGCTCGCGGTCGAGCCTCAGCTTCACCGAATCGAAGGAGAGCATGCGGTTGACCGAGAAATGCCGGCCGACATCACGCAGGAACTCGACATAGTTCAGCTTCAAGAGCCAATCGGCATTGTTGGCCATCATCGCATCGGTCGGCCCGTCGCCATAGCGCAGGATGCGGCCGAAGACTCGCTTGATGCTCTCGATATTGGTGGCGATCTCCTCGACCGTGAGCAGCTTGCGCTGGTCGTCGCGGAAGGAGGGGTCGCCGACCATGGAGGTGCCGCCGCCCATCAGCGTGATCGGGCGGTGGCCGGTCTCCTGGAACCAGTAGAGCATCGTCAGCGAGATCAGGTTGCCGATATGGATCGACGTTGCCGTCGCGTCATAGCCGACATAGGCCGTCTGGGTTCCCTGCCGGCACAGAGCATCGAGGCCTTCCGCGTCGGAGACCTGATGGATGAGGCCGCGCTCGTCGAGGACGCGCAGGAAATCGGACTTGTAGGTGGTCATGGCGGGGCTCGATGACTTTTCAGTTTTGCCGTCATGGTCGGGCTTGTCCCGACCATCCACGTCTTCCCCTTGGAGGGGCGGTGTTCAAGACGTGGATGCTCGCCACAAGGGCGAGCATGACGCGGTTGTTATTCCCAAGGCGGCGCTCAGACCTGTTCCTGCTCGGTCTTGAGGATCTCCGGGCCGACCTTGGCGTCGAGATAGGCGCCGACCTGGCTCATCAGCACATCGACCTTGCCGTCGAAGAAGTGGTTGGCGCCGTCCACGACCGTATGCTCGATCTGGATGCCCTTCTGGGTCTTCACCTTCTCGATCACCGCCATGACTTCCTTGACCGGCGCGACGCGGTCCTCGGAGCCATGGACGAACAGGCCGGAGGACGGGCAGGGCGCGAGGAACGAGAAGTCGTAGCGGTTGGCCATCGCCGCGATCGAGAGGAAGCCCTCGATCTCCGGGCGGCGCATCAGCAGCTGCATGCCGATCCAGGCGCCGAAGGAGACGCCGGAGATCCAGCAGCTCTTGGCCTCGGGGTTCAGCGCCTGCATCCAGTCGAGCGCCGCTGCCGCGTCCGAGAGCTCGCCCGCGCCATGGTCGAAATGGCCCTGGCTGCGGCCGACGCCGCGGAAATTGAAGCGCAGCGCCGAGAAGCCGCGGTTCACGAATGTGTAGAACAGGTTGTAGACGATCTGGTTGTTCATCGTCCCGCCGAATTGCGGGTGCGGGTGCAGGATGATCGCAAGCGGCGCACCCCGCTTCTTGGCGGGCTGGTAGCGACCCTCGATCCGGCCTGCGGGCCCGTTGAAGATAACCTCTGGCATCGTCTCACCGCTTCTTGCGGCAGCGCCGGCGCGGGCGGGCAGAAAGCGGGCGCATGCCTGCTCGAAACCCGGCCACCCTTGACGGCGCCACCAAGCGCGCCCTAGATGAAGAGCGCTTAGAATAGTTCTAACAGCCGTGAACAAGTCGAGAACAAAACGATGGATCGCCCGAGCGAACCGCGTTTCGACCGTTCCGGCCGGTTCGGATGGGCGGCTATAGCACGGCGCACAGGTGCGATTTCAAGCATTTCGTATCAGAGGTCGGCAATGACGAGGATGGAGCAGGCAGGATCGTGACGGCGGGACGCGCCTATCTCGACCATAACGCCACTGCCCCGGTGCGCCCGGAGGTGGTGGAAGCGGTCGCGCATGCGCTTTTGCTGCCGGGCAATCCGTCCTCCGTCCATGGCGAAGGGCGTGCCGCGCGAGCCGCCATGGAGCGGGCGCGCGAGCAGGTCGCGAAGCTCTTCGGCGCCAAGGCCTCGAACGTCGTCTTCACCAGCGGCGGCACGGAAGCGAACGTCGCGGTGCTCTCGCCCGGCCTGATGGATTGCGACGGCGGCCGTGATTGCGTGCGGACGCCCGCGACGCTTCTCCTGCATAGCGCGACCGAGCATGCCTGCGTGCGCGAGGGGCATCGTTTCCCGGCTGCCGCCGTCGAGGCGATCCCGGTCGATGCGAGCGGGCTGGTCGATCTCGCCTGGCTCGATGCCCGGCTGACGCGTTTCGTCGCCGAGAATCCCGGTGCCCGCGCGCTCGTCTCGATCCATCTCGCCAATAACGAGACCGGCGTGATCCAGCCGATCGCCGAGGCGGCCGCGATTGTTCATCGCCATGGCGGCCTCATGCATAGCGATGCCGTGCAGGCGGCCGGCAAGATCGCCATCGATATAGCGGCGCTCGGCGCCGACGTGCTCACCCTATCAGCCCACAAGATCGGCGGGCCGAAGGGCATCGGCGCGATCGTCTTCCGCACCGGCGCACTCGAACTCGCCGACAAGCCTCAGCGCGGCGGCGGGCAGGAGCGCGGCTGGCGTGCCGGCACCGAAAACCTGCCGGGAATCATCGGTTTCGGCGCGGCGGCTGAGATCGCTGGCAAGGTCCTGGCAGACGAAGCTGTCCGGCTTTCAGGTTTGCGTGACCGCCTGGAGGCGGGGATTGCAGCGCTGTCGTCTGAGACGATGATCTTCGCTCAGGCTGCACCGCGCCTGCCCAATACCAGCGCGTTCGCGACGCCGGGCCTCAAGGCCGAGACCGTGTTGATCAAGCTCGACCTTGCCGGTGCGGCGCTCTCGTCCGGCTCGGCCTGCTCCTCTGGCAAAGTCAAGCGCTCGCATGTGCTCGATGCGATGAAAATCGACCCCGCCATGAGCGCAGGGGCCTTGCGGGCATCGCTCGGATGGACCACCTGCGAGGCGGATATCGATCTCTTTCTCGCGGCCTACGAAAAGCTCGTGACCGCGCAAGCCGATCGGGGCGCCCGGGCTGCCGCCTGACGCGTTCCGCAAAACGAAGACCAAACCGGCGGGCCTTGAACCCGCACTGGAGACTGAGAAATGGCAGCGGTCCAGGAGACCATCGATCAGGTCAAGTCGATTGACGTGACCGAGTACAAATACGGCTTCGTCACGGAGCTGGAGGTCGAGAAGCCGGCCAAGGGCCTCACCGAGGACACGGTCCGCTATATCTCGGCGCGCAAGAACGAGCCGGAATGGATGCTGGAATGGCGGCTCGACGCCTTCCGCCGCTGGAAGACCATGACCGAGCCGACCTGGTCGCGGGTGAACTATCCGCCGATCGACTACCAGGACCTCTACTATTACGCGGCGCCGAAGAAGGGCGCCTCGCCCAAGTCGCTCGACGAGGTCGATCCGGCCATTCTCGAGACCTACAAGAAGCTCGGCATCCCCTTGCGCGAGCAGGAAATCCTGGCCGGCGTCGCGCCGGAGAACCGCGTCGCGGTCGATGCGGTGTTCGACTCCGTCTCGGTGGTCACGACCTTCAAGAAGGAGCTGGCGCAGGCCGGCGTGATCTTCTGCTCGATCTCGGAAGCGATCCAGGAGCATCCCGAGCTGGTGAAGAAGTACCTCGCGACCGTCGTTCCGGTGACGGACAACTATTTCGCGACGCTGAACAGCGCGGTCTTCACCGACGGCTCCTTCGTCTACATCCCCAAGGGCGTGCGCTGCCCGATGGAGCTGTCGACCTATTTCCGCATCAACGAGCAGAATACCGGCCAGTTCGAGCGCACGCTGATCATCGCCGACGAGGGCGCCTATGTCAGCTATCTCGAAGGCTGCACGGCGCCGAAGCGTGACGAGAACCAGCTCCACGCCGCGGTGGTCGAGCTGATCGCGCTCGACGATGCCGAGATCAAGTACTCGACCGTGCAGAACTGGTTCCCCGGCGATGCCGAGGGCAAGGGCGGCATCTACAATTTCGTGACCAAGCGCGGCGATTGCCGCGGCAAGAACTCGAAGATCTCGTGGACGCAGGTCGAGACCGGCTCGGCGATCACCTGGAAGTACCCGTCCTGCATCCTGCGCGGCGACGGCTCGCGCGGCGAGTTCTACTCGATCGCGGTGTCGAACGGCATGCAGCAGGTCGATAGCGGCACCAAGATGCTGCATCTCGGCAAGAACACGACCTCGAAGATCATCGCCAAGGGCATTGCCGCCGGCAAGTCGGACTCGACCTATCGCGGCATCGTCTCGGCGCATCGCAAGGCAACGGGCGCGCGCAATTTCACCAATTGCGACTCGCTCCTGATCGGCGACCAGTGCGGCGCGCACACCATCCCCTATATCGAGGCCAAGACCGCGACGGCGATCTTCGAGCACGAGGCGACCACGTCGAAGATCGGCGAGGACCAGATGTTCTACTGCCAGCAGCGTGGCCTCTCCGAGGAGGAGGCGGTGGCGCTGATCGTCAACGGCTTCGTCAAAGAGGTGCTGCAGCAGCTCCCGATGGAATTCGCCGTCGAGGCGCAGAAGCTGATCACGATCTCGCTCGAAGGCTCGGTTGGATAAGGGCGGTCTTCCCGCACGCGCTGCGGCACAGGGTGCCGCTGCGCAGATGCGGGGCCGCATCGGAATAATCACTGGACATAACGATCCCGGGTCTGCGGCGCAGCACTTCGTGCCGCACCGCGCACGGGATGACACAGGAACGAAACAATGCTCGAAATTCGCAATCTGGTCGTCAAGATCGCCGACGAGGACAAGCAGATCCTGAACGGCCTGAATCTCACTGTGAACGACGGCGAGGTCGCCGCCATCATGGGGCCGAACGGCTCCGGCAAGTCGACCCTGTCCTACGTCATCGCCGGCAAGGAGGACTATGAGGTCCTCGACGGCGAGATCCTGCTCAACGGCGAGAACGTGCTGGAGATGGAGGCCGATGCCCGCGCCGCCGCCGGCATCTTCCTCGCCTTCCAGTACCCGCTGGAAATCCCCGGCGTCGCCACCATGACCTTCCTGAAGGCAGCCATGAACGCGCAGCGCAAGGCGCGCGGGCAGGATGAGTTGCTGACGCCGGACTTCATCAAGCAGGTCAACGCCGCCGCCGACAAGCTCGGCATCGCCAAGGACATGCTGCGCCGTCCGCTCAATGTCGGCTTCTCCGGCGGTGAGAAGAAGCGCATGGAAATCCTTCAGATGGCTCTGCTTTCGCCGTCCATGTGCATCCTCGACGAGACCGATTCCGGCCTCGATATCGACGCGCTGCGCATCGTCGCCGAGGGCGTCAACGCTCTCCGCGACAAGAACCGTGGCTTCCTCGTCATCACCCACTATCAGCGTCTGCTCGACCATATCGTGCCGGATACCGTCCACGTCATGTCGCAGGGCAAGATCGTGAGGACCGGCGGCAAGGAGCTGGCGCTGGAGCTCGAGAAGTCGGGCTATGCGGCCTATGGGGAGGCCGCCTGATGGCCATCGTCACCCCGCTGAAGACGGCGGCCGAACAGCAGCTCGTCCAGCAATACGCTGACAGCAAGGCCGAGCTGCCGGGCGGCCCGGCCGTACGCAAGCTCCGCGAGGATGCTTTCGCCGGCTTCGAGGCCAAGGGCCTGCCGCATCGCCGGCTCGAATCCTGGCGCTATACCGACCTGCGCACGCTGCTGCGCGAGGCGCGTCCGCTCGCCGGCGGTGCTGCTGTTACGGCGGCGGTCAAGGCTCGCCTCGCCGCGCTGAAGCTCGACGGCCTGCGCCTCGTGCTGGTCGACGGCATCTTCGCGCCGGAACTCTCCACGCTCGACGCGATCCCCGAGGGCGTCTCGGTGCAGTCGCTCGCCGATGCGCTGGTGTCGCAGCGTGAGGACCTGACCCGCATCCTCGCCGGCCCCTCGGTCGGCCATGACGACATGGGTCTTGCGCTCAACACCGCGCTGATGCGCGACGGCGTGTTCGTCGAGATCACTGAGGGCGTCGAGCTGGAGCAGCGGATCGTGATCGTCGCGCTCGCTTCGGGCGAGGAAGAGCGGGCGGTGTTCCACCGCTCGGTCGTGCTGGCCGGCAAGGGCGTCAAGGGCACGATCGTCGAGGTCAGCGAAGCCGCGGGCGATGCCGCGCAGCAGATCAACGGCGCCATCGTCTTCGAGACCGGCGACGAGAGCGAGGTCCAGCATGTCCGCATCGTTACCCGCCAGCAGGCGGCGACGGTCGAGGTGCAGAGCCTCCTCGCCACGGTCGGGGCTCACGCGAAGTTCGATTCCTTCGCGCTGATCTGCAATGCCGGCACGGTGCGCCTGCAGCATTTCGTCCGCTATGCCGGCGAACACACCGAGATCGGCCTGCGCGGCGTCAACCTGATCAACAAGGCGCAGCATTCCGACGTCACGCTGATCGTCGATCACGAGGTGCCGCACGGCACCAGCCGCGAACTGTTCAAGACGATCGCAGGCGGCGAGGCGACCGGCGTGTTCCAGGGCAAGGTCATCGTGCGCAAATACGCGCAGAAGACCGATGGCGGCATGAAGAGCAACGCGCTGCTGCTCAACGACGGCGCCTCGATGTACAACAAGCCCGAGCTTGAGATCTTCGCCGATGACGTGGTCTGCGGCCATGGCGCGACGGTCGCGCAGATCGATGGCGAGCAGCTCTTCTACCTGATGGCGCGCGGCCTGCCGCGCCCGCAGGCCGAGGCGCTGGTGCTGCAGGCTTTCGCCGGCGAGGCGGTCGAGTTCATCACTGATGAGGATGTGCGCGATCTCGTGATCGGCGAGGTCGAGTCGTGGCTGAAGGCCCGCGAGGCCGCTTCCGAGGTGAGCACCGTCTGATGCCCTACATCAATCTCCAGATCACGAAGGGCGCATCGCGCCAGCAGAAGGCGCAGATCGTGAAGGAATTCACGGAAACGCTGGTCAAGGTGCTCGGCAAGAACCCGCAGAACACCCATATCGTGATCCAGGAGATCGAGCGCGAGGATTGGGGCCATGGCGGCGAACTTGTCGCCGACAAGGCTCCTGCTTCGCCCGGAAAGGCCTGAACCGATGAACGCGCTGGCGAAGCCCTACGATGTCTTGGGCGTCCGGAAGGATTTCCCGATCCTGAGCCGGGAAGTTTACGGAAAGCCGCTGGTCTATCTCGACAACGCCGCCTCGGCCCAGAAGCCGGAAGCGGTGATCGAGGCGATGACGCGGCTGATGCGGGAGGACTACGCCAATGTCCATCGCGGCCTGCACTATCTCGCCAACGCTTCGACGGAAGCCTATGAGGCGGCTCGCGAAAGCGCGCGCCGCTTCCTGAACGCGGCGCATCTGGAGGAGATCGTGTTCACGCGCTCCTCCACCGGTGCGCTCAACACCGTCGCATCCTCGCTCGGGCGCTACCTCAAGATCCAGGAAGGCGACGAGATCATCCTCTCGATCCTGGAGCACCATTCCAACATCGTGCCCTGGCACTATTGGCGCGAGCGCCATGGCGCCGTGATCAAATGGGCGCCGATCGACGAGGACGGCAATTTCCTCATCGCGGAATTCGAGAAGCTGATCTCGCCGCGCACCAAGGTGGTGTCGCTGACGCAGATGTCGAACGCGATCGGCACGATCATCCCGATCGCCGAGGTCGCCGCGATCTGCCATTCCTATGGCATTCCGCTGGTAGTCGACGGCAGCCAGGGCGCCGTGCACATGCCGGTCGACGTGCAGGCGCTGGGCTGCGATTTCTACGCTTTCACCGGCCACAAGACCTATGGGCCGACCGGCTCGGGCATCCTCTGGGGCAAGAAGGAATGGCTCGACAAGCTTCCGCCTTACGAGGGCGGCGGCGAGATGATCGTCACCGTCAGCGAAGACAGCGTGACCTATAACGACCCGCCGCATCGCTTCGAATCCGGCACGCCGGCGATCGTCGAGGCGGTGGGCTTGGGCGCTGCGCTCGACTACATGATGGCGCTCGGCCGCGAGAACATTGCCGCGCACGAGGCCAGGCTCGGCGCCTATGCGATGGAGCGGCTCGGCGAGATGAACTCGATCCGCATCTTCGGCAAGGCCCGCGAGAAGGGCGCGATCGTCGCCTTCGAGATGAAGGGCGCCCATGCCCATGACGTCGCGACCGTGATCGACCGCGCCGGTGTCGCAGTCAGGGCGGGTACCCATTGCGCCATGCCGCTTTTGGCACGATATGGAGTGACATCGACCTGCCGTGCCTCCTTCGGGCTCTACAACACGCTCGAAGAGGTGGACAAGCTGGTCGATGCCCTGCGGAAGGCCGAGAGCCTGTTCGCCTGACCGGGATTTGAAGAAATGACCGACAGCGTCGCCGAAGACATCAAGCCGAACGCCCCCGCCATGGGCAAGGGCGCCGCGCTGCCGCCGGAAGAGATCGACCGGCTGACGGACGATATCATCGCCGCCCTGAAGACGGTTTACGACCCCGAGATCCCGTCGGACATCTACGAGCTCGGCCTGATCTACCGCGTCGACATCGCCGACGACCGGCAGATCACGATCGACATGACGCTGACCGCGCCGGGCTGCCCGGTGGCCGGCGAGATGCCGGGCTGGGTCGAGAATGCCGTCAGCACGGTGCCGGGCGTCGCCGGCGTCACCGTCAACATGACCTTCGATCCGCCTTGGGACCAGTCGCGCATGTCCGACGAGGCCCGCGTCGCGCTCGACATGTGGTGAGCGCGAAGCCGGCTCTTGAGCGCGCGCTTCACCCCGGCTGAGCTGACGATCGTCAGGCGCGCCTTTGCGGCGCAGGTCTTGGCTGCTGCCGGCGTCGAGGGCAATGCGGCGCTATTCGAGGCCTTCGCCAGCGTGCCGCGCGAGGACTTCGTCGGGCCGGCGCCCTGGCAGGCGGTTCGGCAGCGCGCTTATGGCTCTGTGGTCTCCGACGATCCGGTCGTGCTCTACCAAGACGTCAACTTCGCCCTGTCGCCGGGGCGGGGCGTCAACAATGGCAGCCCGACCCTGCATGCGAGCTGGCTCGACGAACTTGGTCCGCTGGCCGGCGCGCGGGTCGTGCATGTCGGGGCCGGGACAGGGTACTACACTGCCTTGCTGTCGCGTCTGGCCGGCAAGGACGGCCGCGTTCTCGCGATCGAATACGACCCTGAACTCGCTGATCGCGCCCGGCGCAATCTGGCCGGTTTCGAGAATGTGTCGCTGATCACCGGCGATGGCACGGCAACCGTGCTGGAGCCGAGCGACGCGATATATGTCAATTTTGCCGCCGGTCGGCCAGCCGATCACTGGATCGAGGCGCTCGCGCTTGGTGGGCGGCTCGTCTTCCCGCTGGGCGTGCCCGGCCGCAAGCGCGGAGCCACCGGCGGACAGCATGCCGGCGGGGCCGGTTTCCGGATCGAGCGGGTGGCAGGCGGCTTCTCCGCGACCTGCCTCGGGCCGGCCTTCTTCGTCTATGCCGAAGGGGCGCTGGCGCCATCGACCGAAGATGGAGAGGCGCTGCGCGAGGCCTTCAAGGCGGGCGGCGTCGAATTCGTCCGGAGCCTTCGCTGGCAGGAGGCGGCGGTTCCGGGGCGATCCTGGTTCGCCGGCGCGGGCTGGAGCCTCTGCTATGACGAGCCAGCCGCTTCCGAACGGTGAGCGTTGCGCTGGCCGTGACGCCGGCGTGATGAAACGTATTCCATCGCTTCATTGGCGTTGAGGTTGTTTCGCTGGCACGAAGGGGGCGCTATCCGCTCTTGGAGCCCGCCATGACCAGCTTTCCCTACGAGACCGTCGACGTCTTCACCGATCGTCCCTTCGGCGGCAACCAGCTCGCCGTGTTCACCGATGCGCGCGGGTTGTCCGATGCCCAGATGCAGTCGCTCGCGGCGGAGATGAACTACAGCGAGACGACCTTCGTCCTGCCGCCGGACGATCCGGCCAACGACGCGCGCGTGCGCATCTTCCATCGCACGGCCGAGATGCCGTTCGCCGGCCACCCGAATGTCGGCACGGCCTGCGTGCTGGCCCGCCACGGCCGCGACCGCAACGGCGTGCTGCGCTTCGAGCAGATGGCCGGGCTGGTCGAGATCGCGGTGGAGCGGGATGCCGCTGGTGCCGTGACCGGCGCTGTCATCGCCGCGCCGCAGGCGCTTTTGCTCGGGATAGAATTGCCGGTCGACGGCATCGCCGCCTGTGCCGGCGTAGCGGCGTCCGATATCGTCACCAGTCGCCACAAGCCGGTCCAGGCATCGCTCGGCGTGAGGTTCGTGCTGGCGCAGGTCACACCGGCCGCGCTGACCGGCGCGACTCCCGACATCACCGCCTTCCGCAAGCTGGAGGGGCAGAATCCCGAATTGCAGGGGCGGCTCTCGCTGTTCCTCTATGCCCGCGACGGCAATGCCATCCGGGCGCGGATGTTCGCTCCGCTGGCCGGCACCTGGGAAGACCCGGCCACCGGCAGCGCCAGCGCAACGCTCGGCGCATTGCTCCTGTCGCTCGATGGCGGCGACGAAGCCGCCTACAGCATCACGCAGGGCGTCGAAATGGGGCGCCCGAGCCTGTTGAACGTCACATCGCGCCGCGCCGCCGACGGGATCCGTTCGCGGGTCGGCGGCGGCTGCGTGCCGATGTTCCGCGGCGAGGCGCTGCTATAGGCACTATAGGCATTACCTTTGTCATTCCGGGGCGCGCCACAGGCGCGAACCCGGAACCCACGACGGGGTGAGACATTCGATGCCGGGTGGTGGATCGCTCGCCCGGTCGTGGGTTCTGGGTTCTTCGCTTCGCGAAGCCCCGGAATGACAGACGTGGAAGCGAACCTGCAACCACCTCTGTCGCCTAACCCAGCCCCAGCTCCGCCCGCACCCGCTTCGTCAGCCCGGCAGCGGCGAGGCGGTGGCTCTCGGCGAGATAATCGCGCAGGGCATCGTCCGGCATGCTCTCGCCGGTGAGCCACTGAATCCATTTCATGCCGCGCGAGGCGAGATAAGGCGCGGGCCTGAGGCCCGGTTGCTCGCGCAGGATGTCGAAACCCATCGGGGAGCACTTGAAGGACACGGCCATCTCGCCATCCTCCTGCTGCCGGCCGATGGCGAAGACCTTGCCGCCGACCTTCCAGACATCGGCGCCGCCCCATTGCACGACATGGCTGGTGGCCGGCAGCGAGGCGCAGAAGGCGTTGTAGACTTCGGGCGACATGCTCTCAGTAGCTTTCGGCGTCGAGGCCATGCTGCCTGGCGGCAGCCACGATCTGCGACCAGGTTTCGTCGTCGAGCGGGATGCCTGCCGCCTGCCGCTCGATCCTGACCTTGCGCTCTTTGTCACCGGGCGCCAGCACCGGATTGGCCGGGGCCATCGGCTTCGCGGCACGGACGAAGGCGAGATAGCTTTCGGTGCGGCTGCGGCGCAGCTCCGCGTCCGGCTCGAGCCGGGCGGGGTCGATGATGACGCCGAAGAGCGAATTGATGACCCAGGTCTTCTGCGGCTTCTGGTCGATGCGGGCGGCGCCCATCAGGCCGGCCGAGAGCAGTTCGGCGATCAGCGAGAGGCCGGCGCCCTTATGGTCGCCGAAAGGCAGGAGCGCGCCGAGCGGATGATCCGGGCTGGCGAAGACATGAGCGGGGTCGGTAGTCGGGCGGCCCTCGCCGTCGATGATATAGCCGGGCGGCACCTGCTCCCCCTTGTTGAGGGCGACGCGTGCCTTGCCATGGGCCATGCGGCTGGTGGCGAAGTCGAGGATCAGCGGGTCGCCGCCGGGCACGGGGATGCCGATCGCATGGGGATTGGTGCCGAAACGGGCTTCCTTCGCCGCATAGGGCGCGACGATCGGCGGACGGCCGGCGACATTGACCCAGAAGAAGGAGATCAATCCGGCGTCGGCCGCGACCTCGGCATAATGGCCGATGCGGCCGATATGATGGGAATCGAGCAGGTTGACGATGGCGACGCCGCCGGTCTGCGCCATGGCGATGGCACGGTCGACAGCATTGCGGGCGTTCGGCTGGCCGAGCGCGATCTTGCCGTCGATGATCAGGAAGGGCGCGGCGTCGACGCGCGTCTGCGGTTGCGAGGCCGGGCTGAGATTGCCGTCCGCCAGCGACTGGAAATAGAGCGGCAGCATGCCGACGCCGTGGCTGTCATGGCCGCTGAGATTGGCGAGGACGAGATGATCGGCAGTCTCCTGCGCTTCGGCATCGGTCCAGCCGGCCTTCACGACCATGTCGCGGACGAGGGCATGCAACGATTCGGGGCGATGCAGACGATGCGCCATGGGTTTCCTGCCGTTTGGAAGAGGTCTTGTCGGAAGAGGTCGTGGAGCCTCGGGGATTCTTAAGCGCCAGAGTGCATGAGCCGGATCGTTCCGCAATGCGTGGGGCGGGCAGGGGCCGGATCGTGGGCGCATGGCGCGCGGTCGGCATCTCGACGAAAGCCCTGCCGATCCCTATGTTGTCGGGAACAATCTTGCTTCACCGGGCCTTGAACCCGGTCGAGGAGGGAAACAGATGTTTTCGATACCGGGCCTCAAGGTCATTTCGCTGACCGACGCCGCGGCGGCCCGCATCCGCGAGATCATGGCGCAATCCTCTGGTGGGGACGCCCTGGCGCTCGGCCTCAGGGTCGGCGTCAAGAAGGGCGGCTGTGCCGGCATGGAATATACCTTCGAGATCGCGCGTGCGCTCGGCAAGGGCGATGAGGTCGTGACCGACAAGGATGCGACGGTGGTCGTGGATGCCAAGGCCGTGCTGTTCCTGCTCGGCACCGAGCTCGACTTCAAGACCGACCGGTTCTCATCGACGTTCGTCTTCAACAATCCCAATCAGGTCTCGGCCTGCGGCTGCGGCGAATCCGTCGAGATCAAGCCGCGCAGCGAGAGCGTGCTGACGGCGCCCTGAGGCAGGCGACGCCTCGCTCAGGCGACGCGGCTTGCCGTCTCCACGACATCTTCGGTGACGGTGCGGTTGCGGCCGTCGCGCTTGGCCTGCATCAGGGCCTGGTCTGCCCGGTCGACCAAGGAGCCCGCGGTGTCGCCGCGACGATAACTGGCGACGCCGAGCGAGATGGTGATGCGACCGAGATTTTCATTCGTCGAGCGCTTGATCAGTTCGCGGGTGAGCAGTGCCTGACGCACCGTCTCGGCACCGAACTTGCCGGCGATCAGGTCTGCCTCGGGCAGGATGATGGCGAATTCCTCGCCGCCGAAGCGGGTGATGACCGCCTTGTCCTTGAATTTGTCCTTCATCGTGCGCGCGACGAGACGCAGCACCTGGTCGCCAGTCAAATGGCCATGGGCATCGTTGAAGCGCTTGAAGAAGTCGATATCGGCCATGACCAGCGCGAAGGGCTCGCGGCGCAGCGTCGCCTGATCGATCGACTTCTGCAGCATCTCCTCGAAATGGCGGCGGTTGGCGAGCCCGGTGAGCGGATCGGTCAGGGCCTCGGCGCGGGTCGATTCGAGGGCTTCGCGCAGGTTACGGATCTCGTTGGAGCTGTTGCGCAATTCCGCTTCGAGCTGCGCCTTGCGCGTGACTTCCTCGCGGGTCGACATCACCAGAGCCTCGACCCATTCGCGCAGCTTGTGACGGTCCGTCGGCGGCGGCACATCCTCGGACATCGCGCAGAGCCGGCCGTGATAGAGTTCGCTGGAGCCAAGCGCCTTGTCGACCAGACCCATCATCGCGTCGATCTCGCCGAGCACCTGCAGGCTCGTGCGCTCGGCCTGGCGCGAGAAGCGCTCGGTCGAGATGAAGCGTTCGTAGAGGCTGTCGATATCGGCGGCACTGACCTGACCGTCACTGCCGGTGAGGATCGCGCTCATCGCGACGCTGACGGCCGGCATCTCGCCGCTGAGATGGGCGTACCAGACCTCGAAGGCGCGCGGATAGCTCGGCGAGCCATGCTGTCGCATCGCCGCGACGACGCGCTCGGCGAGATCGTCAGTGCGGGCGGGAACCGAAACCAGGTCGTCCATGCCTTCGCCATCCGGTATGAAGCCGGTTCGCGGCCTTCGGCCACGTCAGCTTCGATTGACACAATCGAAGCGGGACATCCTGTCCGTATATACGGCGGCATGCGCCCGTTCGCCGCGAAGGTCATTCCATCGCTGCGAAGGGCAATCTAGGTCGATGTCGTTAAAAACGAGTTGATGCTGTTACGTTAGCCGACGCGTGCCGGACGCAGGAGGAAGGCCGGGACGTGATCGCCCAGGCCCTTCACCTGCGGGCCGTCATCGTCGTCGCGCGTACGGGGTGCACGGGAGCGCCGGGGTTCGTCCTGATTCCGCGCTACGGGCGGTGGCGCTGCCGTCTCGGAATCGGGCCGGATCGGCACGCGGCGCGGCTTGCGCTGTGTGTCGGCCACGTTCTCATCTGTATCCGAGCGCGAGGCACCGGATTCCGCGCGTGCGCTGCGCTCGGGACGGCCGCGACCACCACGCGACGAGGAACGTTTGTCGTCCCGGCGGCCACCGCGACGCTCGTCGCGCGGCTCGCCCGGAGGCAGTCCATCGAGGCCGGGGCCTTCGAAGGCGATGGTCTGGCCGGTCAGCTTCTCGACGGCGGAGACGAGCTTGTCGTCATGACGCGTGACGATGGTGAAGGCTGAACCGAGTCGCCCGGCGCGGCCGGTGCGGCCGATGCGGTGGACATAGTCCTCGGCATGGGTCGGCACGTCGAAATTGAAGACATGGCTGACGGCGGGGATATCAAGGCCGCGCGCCGCGACATCGGAGGCGACGAGGATCGGGTTCTCGCCGGTCCGGAACGATTCCAGCGCCGCCATGCGGGCATACTGGTCCATGTCGCCATGGAGCGCGACGGCGGGGAAGCCGTGGCGTTGCAGCGACTTGTGCAGCGTCGCGACATCGCGCTTGCGGTTGCAGAAGACGATCGCGTTCTGCAGGTCGGTGGCGCCCTTGATCAGCTTGCGCAGCGTCTCGCGCTTCTCGAAATCCTGGGAATTGGAGGCGATCAGGCGCTGGGTGATCGTCGCGGCGGCAGTGGCCGGGCGGGAGACCTCGACGCGGACCGGATTGTGCAGGAACTGCTCGGAGATGCGGGTGATCTCGGGCGGCATCGTCGCGGTGAAGAACAGCGTCTGCCGGGTGAAGGGAACAAGTTTGCAAACCCGCTCGATGTCCGGGATGAAGCCCATGTCGAGCATGCGGTCGGCTTCGTCGATGACGAGGAGCTCGACGCCGGTGAGCAGCAGCTTGCCACGCTCGACATGATCGAGCAGGCGGCCGGGCGTCGCGATCAGCACGTCGACGCCGCGGGTGATCTTGGCATCCTGGTCGCCGAAGGAGACGCCGCCGATCAGCAATGCGACCGAGAGCTTCTGGTTGACGCCGTAGCGAACGAAGTTCTCCTCGACCTGGGCGGCGAGTTCGCGCGTCGGTTCCAGGATCAGGGTGCGCGGCATCCGGGCCCGGGCGCGGCCGGTTTCCAGGATGGTCAGCATCGGCAGCGTGAAGGCCGCGGTCTTGCCCGTGCCGGTCTGGGCGATGCCCAGAACGTCCTTGCGAGCAAGGACATGCGGAATGGCCTGGGCCTGGATGGGGGTCGGCGTGTTATAGCCTGCGGCCGTGACGGCCGTCAGAACCTTTTCACTCAAGCCGAGTTCGGCAAATGACATCGCGTATGCTGCTTCTTCTGGGTCGGTGAAACGCGGCGGGATGACCTGCTCAACCACCACGTTGGCGCGACGACAGTTCCTGCGCGCCTTCGGACTCGTGTGGAATGCAAAGAAAACGCGGCAAAGTCAATCATCTAGCCTTGAAAGGACTGCTTTAACCTCATGAAGGAGCCGCTCGTTCTCGTTCCCGGCCTGAGTTGCAACGCCGCGCTCTACGCTTCGCAATGGCCCGCGCTTGCCGATGGGCGCCCGATCTTCGTCGCCGATCACGCCCGTGACGAAACGCTTTCGGCCATCGTTCAGCGCCTGCTTGCGGCCGCTCCGCCGCGTTTTGCGCTCTGCGGCCTGTCGATGGGCGGTTATATCGCGTTCGAGGTCCTGCGGCAGGCGCCGGAGCGCGTGACACGGCTCGCCTTGCTCGACACCAGCGCCAGGCCGGCGACGCCCGAGACAAACCTGCCGCGCGAGCAGATGATCGCGCTGGCCGAGAAGGGCGCCTTCGACAATGTCACCACGCTGCTCTGGCAGAAGCTGGTCGCGCCGGCGCGCCTGGCGGACGAGCCATTGCGCCTGCTGGTGCGCCGGATGGCCGACGAGGTCGGGGTCGACGGCTTCGTGCGCCAGCAGAAGGCGATCATGCAACGGCCGGATTCAAGGCCGGTGCTGGCGGGGCTATCGATCCCGGTGCTGGTGCTGGTCGGAGCGGAGGATGAGATCACGCCCGTCGCCGAGGCGCGGGACATGGCCGGTCTCGCCGGCGCACGCGCGCGGCTCGCGATCGTTCCCGGCTGCGGCCATCTGTCGACGCTGGAAGCGCCGGAGGCTGTGACGGCGGAATTGCTGCGCTGGCTCGGCTGATCGCGCTCAGCGGGGCAGGGCGCAGGGGTCGAGCTTCGCTGCGTTCGCCGCCTGGGTGATCGAGCCCGTGATCATCGGGTCGATCGCTTGGCGCTTCGAGGCGGCGAGGCTGACCTGTGCCATGCGCTCCTTGTCGAGCGAGGCGGTCTGGCTCGACAGGAAATTCGCGGCAATGACCGACAGGAAGGCGATGGCCGCTCCCGCCTTGGCGATGTCGGCGGCGATGGTGCCGCGATTGTTCTTCCAGAACATCTCGATCAGGCGCATGGCGCACTCTCCGCGGCCCGTGAGGTCACGAGCTTTGCGTCAACATGCGCCCCCAGCAGTAAAGGGATGGTTAGCCAAGTCTTGCCGGTTTCCCGGCGACTTTAAGGATCGTCGGTCTTCTCGACGGTTCGGCCAGCCAGGAGGGCCTGGCGCTCCTTGAAGAGCTTGCGCAGAGCCGTCAGCACGGCGGCGACGCCCGGCCTGCGGCGCGAGACCTCGTGCGAGACCAGGAAGATGTCGTCGCCGGTCTGCTCGGGCGGCGGCGCTAGACGGCGCAAGGTCGGATCGGCATCGCCCATGAAGCAGGGCGCCATCGACAATGCCCCTGACGAGCGGATGCTTTCGTAGCGGGCGGCGGAATCGCCGACGCGGGCTGCGATCGGCCGGCCGGCGGCATAGGCCATGATGTGATCGTCGATCCGCGAGGAGGTTTCGCGGTTGACGGAGATGATCGGCGCGGTCGCGGGATCGATGTCGCGACGGACATAGAGCGCCTGCATCAGGCGCCCGACCTTCTGGGCGTAATGGCCGGGCTCACCCGGAACCCTGGTCATGCGGAGCGCGATATCGGCTTCGCCACGCGCCAGATCGAGCCGGTTGCGCGTGCTGATGATGACGATCTCGACGCCGCCAGCCGCTTGCGAGATCGCCGTCGCGTTCATCGTCAGGAGCAGGCTGATCGAGGTTGTCGCGGTGATGCGGACCGGCGCATCGGCTTGCGGGCGGGCTGCATCGGCGCGAATTGCGAAGCGTCTTGCGGCAGTCTCGACGAGGGCGGCCTCGGCCGCGAGCTCCAAGCCGACGGTGGTCGGCACGAGCCGGTTGGCCTCGCGGGTGAAAAGCTGCAGGCCGAGAGCGGTTTCGAAGCCCTTGAGCCGGCGCGCGACGGTCGCTTCGCTCAGTTCGAGCTGTGCCGCTGCCACGGCCATCGACCCACCGACGGCGATGGCGTTGAAGATCCGGATGTCGTCCCAGGACGCCTGTCCGGCTGGCGATGCCAGTTCACCGTCGCGTCGAGATGGAGGGGAAGCAGGCTCGCCCATGCCGTCAGCGGCCAATCCCAGGTGGTGTGGTGTCGGCGGTCATGACGGTCCGGGGTGTGATGAGGGTTCGGCATGCGCGAACCCTGCCGGGAAACTGTGTGCCGGGCAGCCCGCCGGGCCTGAGCCCCAGCCCTGCAAACATGCAGGGCTTGGCGCTCACAGGTCGATCAGTTCGCCGGCAAAGGCGGCGCGTTCCTGAATGAAGATGAAGCGCGCTTCCGGCTTGTTGCCCATCAGGCGCTCGACCGTGTCGGCGGTCTCCTCCTTGGCCTCGTGATCGACCATGACCTTGAGCAGGATGCGCTTGCTCGGGTCCATGGTGGTTTCCTTGAGCTGGGCCGGCATCATCTCGCCGAGGCCCTTGAAGCGCGAGATTTCCGGCTTCTTGCCCTTGAACACGGTCTCGATCAGCTCGTCCTTATGGGCATCGTTGCGGGCATAGATGCTCTTGCCGCCGTGCTGGAGCCGGTAGAGCGGCGGCACGGCGAGATAGAGGTGCCCCTTCTCGATCAGGCGCGGCATCTGGCGCCAGAAGAACGTGACCAGCAGCGAGGCGATATGGGCGCCGTCGACATCCGCGTCGGTCATCACGATGACCTTCTCGTAGCGCAGGTCGTCTTCGCGGAACTGGGTGCCGATGCCGCAGCCGAGCGCGAGGATGAGGTCGGCGAGCTGCTGGTTGGCATTGAGCTTCTCGCGCGTCGCATTGGCGACGTTGAGGATCTTGCCGCGCAAGGGGAGGATTGCCTGGTTCGAGCGGTTGCGCGCCTGCTTGGCCGAGCCGCCGGCCGAGTCGCCCTCGACGATGAAGAGCTCGGAGCCGGCCGCGCCTGCATTCGAGCAATCGGCGAGCTTGCCGGGCAGGCGCAGCTTACGCGTCGCGGTCTTGCGCGAAACTTCCTTTTCGAGGCGCCGGCGCAGGCGCTCCTCGGCGCGGTCGACCGACCAGTCGAGCAGGCGCAGGGCCTGTTGCGGCGCGGCGGCGAGCCAATGGTCGAAGGCGTCGCGCATCGCGTTTTCGACGATGCGATGTGCTTCCTGCGTCGCGAGCTTGTCCTTGGTCTGACCCTGGAATTCGGGCTCGCGGATGAAGACCGAGAGCATGGCGGCACAGGTCGCCATGACGTCGTCGGTGGTGACCTGCGCCATGCGCTTGGACTGGCCGATGCGCTCGGCATGGTCGCGCAGGCCGCGCAGCAGGGCGATGCGCAGGCCCTGCTCGTGGGTGCCGCCCTCGGGCGTCGGGATCGTGTTGCAATAGGAGGAGGAGAAACCGTCCTCGCCGGTCGCGAGCCAAGCCACCGCCCATTCCAGCGAGCCGTGGCTGCCTTCCTTGGTGATCTTGCCGGAGAAGATTGGTTCGGCGACGAGATCCTTACCCTCGATCTCGCGGCCGAGATAGTCGCGCAAGCCGCCGGGGAAGCGGAACACGGCCTCGGCGGCGACATCGCCTTCCGGCTTCAGCAGCGACGGCGCGCAGGTCCAGCGGATTTCGACGCCGCCGAAGAGATAGGCCTTGGAGCGCGCCATGCGGAACAGGCGGGCGGGGGAGAAATGCGCGCCTTCGCCGAAGATCTGCGCATCCGGGTGGAAGCGTACACGGGTGCCGCGCCGGTTGGCGACGGCGCCGACGGTCTCCAGCGGCCCCTGCGGCAGGCCGCGCGAGAAAATCTGGCGATAGAGCGTCTTGCCGCGCGCGACCTCGACCTCGAGCCGGTCCGACAGCGCGTTGACGACGGAAACGCCGACGCCGTGCAGGCCGCCCGAGGTCTCGTAGGCCTTGGAATCGAACTTTCCGCCGGCATGCAGCGTCGTCATGATGACTTCGAGCGCCGATCTGCCGGGGAATTTCGGGTGCGGATCGACCGGAATGCCGCGGCCGTTATCGGTCACCGCGATCGAGCCGTCCTCGAACAACTCGACATCGATGAAGGTGGCGTGGCCCGCCACCGCCTCGTCCATGGCGTTGTCGATCACCTCGGCGAAGAGGTGGTGCAGGGCGCGCTCGTCGGTGCCGCCGATATACATGCCCGGCCGGCGGCGGACCGGCTCCAGTCCTTCGAG
The DNA here is from genome assembly GCF_057809495.1 of Allobosea sp. FG18. Lineage (NCBI taxonomy): Bacteria > Pseudomonadati > Pseudomonadota > Alphaproteobacteria > Hyphomicrobiales > Alloboseaceae > Allobosea > Allobosea sp. FG18. Next base: position 94,430 of record NZ_JBMDKB010000012.1, on the reverse strand, counting down.
GACCTCGATCGCCGAAGCGTCGTAGCCGGCCTCGGACAGCGTGCCGTTGCGGGCGGGTGCGGCAGCGGTCGCCGCCGCCTTGGGGCTCGCGGCAGGCGGGCGCGCTTCCGGTCGCGGGCTCGCCGCGTCGGGCCGCTCCGGTTCTCCGCCGAAAAGATCGCCGTTATCCGCCATTGCCACCAATTGCTTCCTGATTCGCGACTGTGAACTCTAACGCATCGTGCGCCGCCATGCCCTGTCAGGGGCAGCTTATAGACACCTCATCCGAGGATCGAAACCGCTTCGTCGCCGCAGAGCACCCGCCCGTCACATCCCTGTCGTCGAGATCGGGAAGAGCGAGGTGGAACGGGTCCGTTCAGGCCACGTTAACCATCGGAGCCGAGGATGATCAGCACGATCTGGCCTATGCGGATTTCCGCAATGCGCTATGATCGGTCGGAAGGGGGGAAGGCCGTGGCGTCGCGTCAGTCAGTGCCGGTTGCGGGTATCGCGGGTCTGCAGCGTGCTGCACGCCTCGCCGGCGAATCCTTCGGTCATGAGGATGTGATCGGCACGCCCCTGGCGACGCACGATCCGCACGCCGCGCGCTGGCTCTGGTGGCTGGCCGCGATCGCCGCTTCGGCCGGGCTGGCGGTTCTGCATTTCTCCTGAGTGTCTGATCGAAAATTCGAGCCCTCATCCTGAGGAGCCGCCATTTCTGACGAAATGGCGGCTCCTCAGGATGAGGGCTGAGGGAATAGCCGGCGAGATAAAGACGGCACCGCTCCTCCAGCGCGGAAATATCAACCTTTTTGCCCTAGGTCTGCGGTCGGAGGGCAATCCGATGTGCTGCGCCATCGCGAGGGATTTCAAGGCGGCCAATAGCGGCGCGCGGCTGTGCGCCGTGGCTGGCCTGGGCTGAGCAGGGCGTCGCGCCGGTGGGTCAGCTCGTCGCTCTCGGAGCCTATGTCTATCAGGCCGTGCTGGCGCTCGTGCTGCTGCTGCTGGTCTCGCGCATCCTGCCGCCGCAGGAATTCACGCATTACTCGCTCTTCGTCACGATCAGCCAGTTCGCCAGCATCGCCGTCTTCGAATGGATACGGTTCTCCTGCAGCCGGTTCTACCCCGGCGCCGACGAGGCGGCGCAGCGCTCGGTGATCCTCTATGCCTTCGCTGCCTGTGCCGGGCTTTGCCTGCTGGCGGGCGGAGGCGTTCTCGCGTCGGGCATCATCTCCGCGGGCATCGCCGTCGGCGGCGCCTTGGTGGCGGTATTCCAGGGCGGCACCGAGCTGCATCTGACGATGCTGCGCTTTCGGCAGGACTTCCGGCTGTTCTCGACCCTGCAAGCCGCCCGCGCGTCGCTGCTGGCGATCGGGACGGTCGGCGGAGTTCTGCTCGTTCCGACGCTGTCCGGCGCGGTGGCCGGCATGCTGGCCGGAGGCCTCGCCTATGTCGTGCTGGCGCGGCTTGCCGGCGGCTCCCTGGCGCAGGGGCTCCGGCGCCCGCAGCGCCATCTCGTGACGAAATACCTGGCCTATGGCGGCGTCTCGGCCGGAGCATCAGTCGCTAGCCTGCTGGCGCCGCTCGGGCTCAAGACGCTGATCACGGCCATGATCGGCAGCCAGGGCGCGGCCGGCGCGTTGCTGGCGCTCGACCTGCTGCAGCGGCCCTTCGTCCTGGTCGTCTCGGCGCTGCATGCGATCCGCTATCCCGAACTGGTCGCTAGCTATGACCGGGAGCCGGGCTCGCCGGCATTCCGTGAGCGCCTCGGCGGCTATTACGGGCAATTGGCGAATTGCTCGCTCGTGGCGGCAGCCGTGATCCTGTGCCTGCTGGCGCCGGTTGCCGCCTGGCTGGTCAAGGCCGAGCTGCGCGAGGCCTTCCTGCTGGCCGCGCCGGCCGTGACGATCCTCGCGCTGCTGCGGGCCTGGGTCCAGAACCTGCTGCCGACGCCGGCGCATCTGGCGCAGCGCCTGCGGCCGATCATCGGGCTCGCCGTTGCTGACGCCATCCTGCTCAACCTGAGCGCGCTCGCCGGCTGGACCCTGTCCGGCGGCTCGCTGGCCGGGCTGCTCTATAGTGGTGCCGCCGGGGCGGCCGTCGCCGTCATGCTGGGGACGCCGCTCTTCCTGTCGATGCCGTTCCGCTGGCCGCGATTCACGCTGGGCAGCGCGCTTGCCGCGCTCGCCGTCGCGGGGATCGCCAATGGCGGCACCCCGCAGACATCGTTGCCGGTGTCTCTGGTGGTCTTCCTGCTGTGCATCCCGCCGACGGTCGCGACCGTCACCGCATTGCTCCAGCGCCAGGACGCGTCGCCGAAGATGTCCTGACGGGCGCGGTCAGGGCTGCGGTGCCGCCATCTCCGACAGGGTCGACAGCAGCGCCCCGGCGCTCTTGTCCCATGAAAAGCGGGCGAGATTGGTCCGCGCCTTCTCGGCCAGTCCGGGCGCATCGCCGCCGGCGTCCATGATCCCGCGCATGGCATCTTCGAGGCTCGCCCGATTGCGCGGATCGAAATAGAGCGCCGCCTCGCCGCAGGCCTCGCGGACCGCCGGGATATCCGCCGCCAGGACCGGGCAGCCCTGCGTCATCGCTTCGAGCGGCGGGATGCCGAAGCCCTCGTAGAGGCTCGGAAAGACGAAGGCGCGGGCGCGGCGTTCGAGCGCGATGATCTCGGCATCGCTCAGGCGTCCGGTGAATATCAGGTTCTCGGCGCTTGCCGGCGCGTCGGCCTTGAACACGCCGCTCCTGTCGAGCGCGCCCGCGATGACGAGCTTCCAGCCGCGGTCGCCGAGGGCATCGAAGGCGCGGATGGCGAAATCGACATTCTTGTTGGGCTTCAGGGTGCCCAGCATGAAGAAGAAGTTAGTGCCGTCGAGCCCGAGGCGCCGCAGGACGGTTTCGTCCGGGATGAGCCCGGAGAAATGGTCGGTAGCGTTGTAGATCACCGCGATCTTGTCCGGCCGGACCCGGAAGATCGTGCCCAGCTCGCCGCGCGAGAACCGTGAGACGGTGGCGATGCGCGCGGTGCGCGTCAGCCCGAAGCCGAGCGCCTTATGGGTAGCGCGATAGGCCCGGCTGAAGGCTTCCGGATGCCGGAAGATGGTGACGTCATGGATGACGACGAGCTGGCGGCGGTGGAGCAGGGGGCCGCTGCCGCCGAAGCCGACGAGGATGTCTCCCGCCGCCCGGCGCGCGAGCGCGGTCTGTTCCCAGAGATGGCCGGAGAACGGCCCGAAGCGCTTCAGCGCGATATGCCGGAACTCATGGGTCTGGGGGACGTCCATGGGCGCGAGCAGGCGCCAGCGCGCATTCTTCAGCCGATCGGGAAGCGCGCCTGCGCCGATCCGCTGGTCGAGCGCCCTGGTCAGTTCCAGCGCAAAGCGCTGCACGCCGGTCAGCGGCTGGCCGAGAAACCGCCCGTTGATCGAGATCGTCTGCACATCCTGGGTCTGCAAGTTCGGGGCACCGTCATCCAGTCGTTCTCCGCCGAACCTGCCCGATCACGCATGAAGGCGAGGTTACCCAGCGCCACGGGCCCCGCGCCCAATGAAAAAGCCGGGGCGTCGCCGCCCCGGCCTTGATCGTCTTGGGGGTGTCGGCCGGTGCCTGCGCGACCGGCCGGAAATCCCTCAGTAGGAGTAGTACATCGCGAACTCGACCGGGTGCGGCGTCATCTCGAAACGCGCCACATCCTGCATCTTGAGTTCGATATAGCTCTCGATGAAGTCGTCGGAGAAGACGCCGCCGGCCTTGAGGTAGGCGTTGTCCTTCTTGAGCGCTTCCAGCGCCTCGCGCAGCGAGCCGCAGACGGTCGGGATCTTCTTCAGCTCGCGCGGCGGCAGGTCGTAGAGGTCCTTGTCCATCGCCGGGCCGGGATCGATCTTGTTCACGATGCCGTCGAGGCCGGCCATCATCAGGGCCGAGAAGGCGAGATAGGGGTTCGCCATCGGATCGGGGAAGCGGACCTCGACGCGCTTGGCCTTCGGCGAGGTCGTCCACGGAATACGGCAGGAGGCCGAGCGGTTGCGCGCCGAATAGGCGAGCAGCACCGGGGCCTCATAGCCCGGGACGAGGCGCTTGTAGGAGTTGGTCGAGGGATTGGTGAAGGCGTTCAGCGACTTGGCATGCTTGATGATGCCGCCGATGTACCAGAGGCACTCCTGCGACAGGTCGGCATACTTGTTGCCGGCGAAGAGCGGCTTGCCGTTCTTCCAGATCGACTGGTGGACGTGCATGCCCGAGCCGTTGTCGCCATAGACCGGCTTCGGCATGAAGGTCGCGGTCTTGCCGTAGCTCTGGGCGACGTTGTGGATGCAGTACTTGTAGGTCTGCAGCTGGTCGGCGGTCTTCACCAGCGTGTCGAACTTCATGCCGAGCTCGTGCTGGGCCGAGGCGACCTCGTGGTGGTGCTTCTCGACGGCGACACCCATCGAGGCCATGGCCGCGAGCATCTCGCCGCGCATGTCCTGCGCCATATCCTGCGGCGGAACCGGGAAGTAGCCGCCCTTGGTGGCGATGCGGTGGCCGAGATTGCCGCCCTCGTAATCGGTCATGCCGTTGGTCGGCAGTTCGGCGGCGTCGAGCTTGAAGCCCGTGTTGTACGGGTCGGCCGCGATCTTGACGTCGTCGAAGATGAAGAACTCGGCCTCGGGGCCGACATAGACGGTGTCGCCGATGCCGGTCGACTTGAGATAGGCCTCGGCCTTCTTGGCGATGCCGCGCGGGTCGCGGCTATAGGGCTCGCCGGTGGCGGGCTCGAGCACGTCGCAGTTGATGACCATGGTCGCGGCCGAGAAGAACGGGTCCATCACGGCGGTCGTCGGATCCGGCATCAGCAGCATGTCGGACTCGTTGATCGCCTTCCAGCCGGCGATCGACGAGCCGTCGAACATCGTGCCCTCGGCGAAGATGTCCTCGTCGATGATGCTGACGTCGAAGGTCCAGTGCTGCCACTTGCCGCGCGGGTCGGTGAAGCGGAAGTCGACGTATTTGACGTCGTTGTCCTTGATCGCCTTGAGGACATCCTTGGCGCTTTTCATTTCAGCAATTCCTCTTGCCAGCCATGTTCACATTCACGCTGCCGCACCCGGCTCCAATCCGGCCTGCGGCTCGTTATTCGATGAGGAGGGAGAAGTCCTCAGATCGCGTCCGCGCCGGTCTCGCCGGTGCGGATGCGGATCACCCCCTCGATGGTCGATACAAAAATCTTGCCATCTCCGATCCGGCCGGTCTGGGCGGCCTTCATGATGGCCTCGATGGCGCGATCCAGCATGTCGTCGGCGAGCACGATCTCGATCTTCACCTTCGGCAGGAAGTCGACGACGTATTCGGCGCCGCGATAGAGCTCGGTATGGCCTTTCTGGCGGCCGAAGCCCTTGGCTTCCAGCACCGTGATGCCCTGCAGCCCGACCTCCTGGAGAGCCTCCTTCACCTCGTCCAGCTTGAAGGGCTTGATGATCGCTTCGATCTTCTTCATGCGCCGACCGGCCTCCCTTGCGTCTCGAGCTCCGGCCGGGGCCGGACTGTAACTGATGGCACCCTTGGGCGCGGGAAAGAGCCCCGCTGCCTCGGACGCCTGCAACCCTGCTTCTGCTCATAGCATTGGCGCCGACGCCCCGCCATGCGGCAGCGCCCGCGAAGGCGCCCGACGAAAAGGCAATAAACAGCACAAAAAATGAGCATATGCGCATCTGTTGATCATAAGCGGCATTCCGTCGCAACTTGCGGCCTGCCGGGCGCCGCCCGAAGATGCGGCATGGACGACAAGAGCGCCGGCATGACGGGCAAGGCGGAACTCGCCCTGCTGACCACGCAGCAGATGGCGGCGGCCGATCGCGTCGCGATCGCGGCCGGCACGCCCGGCATCGTGCTCATGGAGCGCGCGGGCCGCGCGGTGGCGGATGCCGTGCTCGGGCGAGCAGGGGCGGGAGGCTCCGTCACGCTGCTCTGCGGGCCTGGCAATAATGGCGGCGATGGCCTTGTCGCGGCGCGCCTCCTGCGCGAGCGGGGGCTGACGGTTCGCGTCGTCCTGCCAGGTGCTGCGGATGGCTTCAAGGGCGATGCCGCGACCGCGTTGGCGCGCTGGGACGCTCCGGTCGAGCCGCCGGGCGCGCTCGGCGATGCGCAGTGCGATGTCCTGGTCGATGCCATGTTCGGGGCTGGCCTGACGCGTCCGTTATCCGGGGCCTTCGCCGACGCGGCGGCGTTTCTCAACAATGCTGGGCGTCCGGTCATCGCCGTCGACATACCGAGCGGCGTGTCCGGCGATACCGGCAGGGCGGACGGCATCGCCGTCAAGGCGAGCGAGACCGTCACCTTCTTCCGGTTGAAGCCGGGGCATCTGCTCCAGCCGGGGCGGTCGCTCTGCGGCCCGGTGACGGTCGCCGATATCGGCATCCCCGCCCGGGCGGCGCTTGAAGCCGTCGGTTCGACGGCTTTCCGCAACGACCTCGCGCTCTGGCGTCGTGCCTGGCCGGAGCATGCGGCCGAGACGCATAAATTTCGGCGCGGTGCCGTCGCGGTGCTGGCGGGCGGCGTCGCGGGCGTCGGAGCGCCGCGGCTGAGCGCGCGCGCGGCGCTGCGGATCGGGGCCGGGCTGGCAACCGTTCTGTGCGAGCCGGAGGCCCTGCCGGTCCATGCGGCGCGCGGACCGGATGCGCTGATGCAGCGAGCGGTGGCCGATCGCGGGGCGCTGGAGGCGTTCCTCCGGGATCGACGGGTGTCGGCCATCCTGGCCGGGCCGGCTCTCGGTCTCGACCGACGGGCGGAGGATCTGGTGCGCGCCGTGATCGGGAGCGACAGGCCTGCCGTGTTCGATGCCGATGCCCTGACGGCGCTTGCCGGCTTTTGCGATGGCGGCGCGGTCCTTCTCCGCGATCGCGGCGGCGAGACTGTGCTGACGCCGCATGAAGGCGAATTCCAGCGCCTGTTCGGCAAGGCGCCGGCCATTGCCTCGGAGCCCTCGAAGCTCGAGCGGGCCCGAAAGGCCGCGGCGCTGTCGGGGGGCGTCATCGTCTACAAGGGGGCCGATACGGTCATCGCCGCCCCGGACGGGCGCGCCGCGATCAACGAGACCGGATCGGCTGCGCTGGCGACGGCGGGGTCCGGCGACGTGCTGGCCGGGCTGATCGCCGGCCTCCTGGCTCAGGGCATGCCCGCGTTCGAGGCGAGCTGCGCGGCTGTCTGGCTGCATGGCCTCGCCGGTGAGCGGCTGGGAATGGGGCTGATCGCCGACGATCTGCCGGAGGCGATCCCGTCGCTGCTGCGGACCATCCTCGCGGCCTGATGTCTGCCAGCGGGAGAGCCCCAGGCAGACAGAAGAGCCCGCCCCGCTTTCGCGGAGCGGGCCTGCTCGACGGGGCAGTCACGCCACGGCGATGGGCCGTCAGGTGCCCGCGTAAGTCACGCTCGGCGCGGACTTGAGCTGGTCCTTGGTCATCGTGATCTTGCCGTGATCCGGATACATGGCCGGCGCCTTCGGGGCCGCCGCGGCCGGCGGCGGGGAGGCCATGCCGCCACCCGTGCTGCCGGCGCTGCCGGACGGAGCGGGCGCCGGAGCCGGTGGCGCGATCGGCTGGTCGCTCCAGTTCACCTGATCGAACGGAACCGCGACGTCCTTCGAGCCGATGCCGAGGAAGCCGCCGACGCCGATCGTGACCATCTCGACCTTGCCGGTCTTGTCGACGATCACCTCTGTGACGTCGCCGACCTTATTGTCGTCAGGCCCGTAGATGTCGACGCCGATCAGCTTGCTGGTGCGCCACTTGCCCTTGCCGGCCAGATTGGTCTCGGCCGCTGGGCTGGCGGTCGCCTGCGTCGCGGTCGGCGCGGAGGGCGCCGCGGAGGGCGGCGTCGGTGCGCTGGTCTGGGCCATGGCAGCCGTGGCGAGCATTGCGACGCCAACGGTGGACAACATGAAGTGATGATGCCTGATCATATCTTCCTCCAGAGTGTTTCCGCTTAAAGCGGCTCGCATCGACAACAGTTCTGAGGCGAATTTGTTCAGATTGGAGATCCGTTAATTCCGACTATCGGGCGATTTATTTGGGGTGTCCGCTCAAGCGAATGGCATGACCCATCGTCCCGGCAGATTGATCTTTGCCTTGTCGGATATTTGCTAGCCGAGTGGAGCTGTGCTCCAATGCCGCATCCATGGAAACGCCGCCGCCGCGGGCGCTGTTCCGCCCTCGGTTTTACGAGGTGCTCTGATGTCGGCAGTCCCTGTCACGCTTTCGGTCGACGAGCGCACGCTGGCCGTGCTCGACCGTCATATCGAGCTCCATCGACAAGGGCGTTCGCGCGCCGATGTCATCGCGGAGATTCTGGCCATATGGGCGGCCAGCCCGGAGCGTTCCGCGGAGCCGGATGAGGGCCTGCGCCCCGAAGAGCTCAATGCGAGCAATGATTCCTGAAGCCGGGGCCGAGCCTTCGCATCAGTCGTCGGCGTCGTCGCGCCGCAATTCGAAGGCGAGCATGGCTTCGGCCAGCGCCTGCAATTCACGCTCCTTGTCCGTGCCGTCCGGCATTGCGTTCAGCTCTTTCGCGCGCTGCTGCGCGCGATCGTAGTCTTCCTCGGTGTGGATCACGATGGGCAGCTTCACGGGGAACAATCTCCTCTGTGGAGAGGGGGCATGGACCGGCCGGCACGCCGCCCTCTCGAGACGTTAGAGCCAATCCGGCGTCGAGCCGAACGCCGGGCCTCGCGAATCGGTTCCTCACGCTGCAGGTCGTTGCACGACCGCGTGCCGTCATGTCGTGTGTCTCTGGGGAGCGGAGAGGAAATGTCGACTTAAGCCTTCGGCAAGGGCGGGGCGGGCATGATGAGCGCTCCCCATCAGGATGCAAGGTGCCGAGAGGGCAGGCGATGCGAGGTTTTCTGTTTCCGGCCTGCCTGGCGGCGGCGATGGCTGCGGCCGGCGGGCCGGCATCCGCCTTCTGGCAGCGCTCGCAGGTCTCGGCCTGTTCGGATGCCACGACCGATGCGGAGCGCCAGCGTCTGCGCTGCTGGGAGCTGAACGCCTATGCCGATCCCGGCTGGCCCGCGCTTGGCGGCGCCGGCGGCGCTTACCTGATGCCCGCACCGGCGATCCGCCCGGGCCACGGGCACAAGGGCGGTGGCGTGACCCGACGGCTCGGGTGAAAGATGTGAGGAAGAGAGCCGGTCACGACCAATCTACACGGAACGTGTTGACCGCCGCCGCTCCGCTCCGTATTCAGCGGCCCGGTGAGGGCGGGTAGCTCAGTGGTAGAGCACGTGACTTTTAATCATGTGGTCGTGGGTTCGATCCCCACCCCGCTCACCATATAAGAAGCTGATTTTGCTGATATAATTTCAAATCAAGCTGAGCGAGGGGTCTCGATTTTTCCCGTCGCACGTCGCACGTCGTACGTCGCATGATCAGCCCGTCACGATTCTGGGATGAACGATGACGGTCGAGAAGTCTGCTACCAAATCAGAAATCAATATCGCTGTTCGAGAACAGCAGCGTCTATGGCTTGAGGATGCCAGGAGCAGAACCGGCCTAAGCTGGTCGCAGCTTGCTGAGCGCTCTGGCCTGACGCCGTCGACGCTGCTTCGCTTCATCAAGAACGGCAAGATGCACGGTGGCCTGCTATCGGCTCGCACGGTGGCAGCTGTAACAAGTTGCGTAGAGCAGCTTAGCGATCAGCGCGCAACCTTTAGCCCGCCTCCATCAGGGAGGCTGTCAGAGGCCAGGCCATGCAAGCTCGATCCCCTTAGTCTTATGGGTGCGTATTTTTCCCAAGCACTTGCGAACAATGCTGACCTATCTCTCTGGGAAATCTCCACATCCGCGCTTGTGAACGTCGGCTACCATCCTGGCGATATACTCGTTGTTGACGCTCGTTCGGTCGCATCTTCGGGTGATATCGTGTTCGCGCGCTTGTACCGCTGGGCACCACAGAAGACCGAACTGGTCTTCAGGATTTTCGAGGAGCCCTATTACCTTGTCGCCGCCTCCTCAGATCCCGGTCTGCACAAGCCGATGGTCGTTGACCACGACAACACCCTTATTCTCGGGGTCGTGGTTTCATCGGTGCGGCTTAGGCGAAAAGCCGAAGTTCGCCGGGAATGATGCGACAAACACCTGATCTCGCCCCATCGTCGCATGGGGGTGTCATCTAAGTATTTGAAATATCTTAAGGCGATCAAAACTTTTAATCATGTGGTCGTGGGTTCGATCCCCACCCCGCTCACCAGCGAAATCAACCGGCATGCGTGATCTTGTGGCGACGACCGATCGGTTCGATCGGGTGCGTTAACCTGCCGGAAACCAAACCGCCCTAGCGTTTTCGGCATGGTTATTCGCCGCGGTCTCCGGTCCATCTTCGTGACACTGGCCCTCTATCTCGTGTCGGGGGCGGCCGTGGCCTATTTCATGTTCCATGCTCAGCACGGTGCGCGCGGCCTCGAAGCGCGCGGCGCTATCCGGGAGTCGCTGCGCGACATGGAGGGTGAACTCGCCACCCTGACGGCCGAGCGCAAATCCTGGGAGCAGAAGCTCGCCCTGGTGCGCAGCGAGGCCGTCGACCGCGACCTCCTCGAAGAGAACGCCCGCGCGATCCTCGGCCGGACCCATAAAAACGACGTCGTCATCATGGGGCGCTGAGCGGCGATAGCCGGACGCCCGCGCGGGGATTAAGGCTCGCGTGACGGTTCAGTGCGTCGCTCCGGTCTCGATCCTGCCCGAAAGGCGGGTTCCGTCTTTCGGCCCGCACGTTCCAAAAAGCGCTACGCTTTAGTCTCGGACGTATCGATTAACTTAATTCCAGTTAAAGTGTCTTGCTCCTTGTTTTTCAATGGGTTATGTCATGTTGCATTGCGAGATAGCGTGCTCGCCAAGGTTTTTCCGATCCTCTACAACAATAGTCGGATGACCTTGGAGGACCGCCTATGGCTGTTGCTGCGCGTAAGTCGAAAGCTCCCGCTCAACCCAAAGCCGCTGCAAAGCCGGCAAAGGCCCGCGCGGGCAAGGAAGGCGCCGGCAAGGTCGAAGGAGCTCTCAGCAACACCGCGACCTTCACCAAGGACGAAGACCTCCATGCCTATCGCGAGATGCTGCTGATCCGGCGCTTCGAGGAGAAGGCCGGCCAGATGTACGGCATGGGCCTGATCGGCGGCTTCTGCCATCTCTATATCGGCCAGGAAGCCGTCGTCATCGGCATGCAGATGGCATCCAAGGATGGCGATCAGGTCATCACCGGCTATCGCGACCACGGCCATATGCTGGCCTGCGGCATGGAATCGCGCGGCGTGATGGCGGAGCTGACCGGCCGGCGCGGCGGCTATTCGCGCGGCAAGGGCGGCTCGATGCACATGTTCAGCCGCGAGAAGAATTTCTACGGCGGTCACGGCATCGTCGGCGGGCAGGTATCGCTCGGCACCGGCCTCGCCTTCGCCGACTGGTATCGCGGCGACAACACGGTCTCGATGACCTATTTCGGCGATGGCGCGGCCAACCAGGGCCAGGTCTACGAGAGCTTCAACATGGCCGAGCTCTGGAAGCTGCCGGTCGTGTTCGTCATCGAGAACAACCGCTATGCGATGGGCACCTCGGTGAACCGCGCTTCGGCGCAGACCGATTTCTCCCGCCGCGGCGTTTCCTTCGGCATCCCGGGCGAGCAGGTCGACGGCATGGATGTCCGCGCGGTGCGCGAGGCCGGCCTTCGCGCGATCGAGCATGCCCGCTCCGGCAAGGGCCCGTATATCCTGGAGATGCAGACCTATCGCTATCGCGGGCATTCGATGTCCGACCCGGCGAAGTACCGCTCCAAGGACGAGGTCCAGCGCATGCGCGAGGAGCACGATCCGATCGAGCAGGTCCGCGCCCGCCTCGTTCGCGACTTCAAGGTCGGCGAGGACGAGCTCAAGGCGATCGACGCCAAGGTGCGCGAGATCGTCAACGATGCCGCCGAGTTCGCGACCCATGATCCCGAGCCGGATCCGTCGGAACTCTACACCGACATCCTGCTGGAAGCCCCGCGGAGCTGATCGCTCCGCGTCTGCCGGCCTTCATCCTTTCCCCGCGTCTTAGAATCCGGGTGCGTTCATGCCGATCGACATTCTCATGCCTGCGCTTTCTCCCACCATGGAGGAAGGAAAACTGGCCAAGTGGCTGAAGAAAGAGGGCGATCAGGTCAAGGCCGGCGATATCATCGCCGAGATCGAGACCGACAAGGCGACCATGGAGGTCGAGGCGGTCGACGAGGGCGTGCTCGCCAAGATCCTCGTCGCCGACGGCACCGAGAACGTCGCCGTGAACACGCCTATCGGCGTGATCGCCGCCGAGGGCGAGGATGTCTCGGCCGCGGCCAGCGGTGCTGGCAAGGCCGCTGCTCCTGAAGCCAAGGCCGCGCCGGCTCCTGCTGCGGAAGCGGCTCCCGCCGCCGCCCCGGCCGCCAGCGTTCCCGCCCAGGCGAAATCCTACGATTCCTCGTCGGAATTCCCGGCCGGCGCCGAGCTCGTCAGCACCACGGTCCGCGAAGCGCTGCGCGACGCGATGGCCGAGGAGATGCGCCGCGACAAGGACGTCTTCGTCATGGGCGAGGAGGTTGCGGAGTATCAGGGCGCCTACAAGGTCACCCAAGGGTTGCTGCAGGAATTCGGACCCAAGCGCGTGATCGACACGCCGATCACGGAGCACGGCTTCGCGGGCATCGGCGTCGGCGCGGCGCTCTCCGGCCTGAAGCCGATCGTCGAGTTCATGACCTTCAACTTCGCCATGCAGGCGATCGACCACATCATCAACTCGGCTGCCAAGACGCTCTACATGTCCGGCGGCCAGATGGGTGCGCCGATCGTGTTCCGCGGCCCCAACGGCGCGGCCGCCCGCGTCGGCGCCCAGCACAGCCATGACTACGCGGCGTGGTACTCGAACGTGCCGGGCCTCAAGGTGGTGATGCCCTACAGTGCCTCCGACGCGAAGGGCCTGCTGAAGAGCGCGATCCGCGATCCCAACCCGGTGATCTTCCTCGAAAACGAGATCATGTACGGCAAGTCCTTCGACGTGCCGAAGGGCGATGACTTCCTGATCCCGATCGGCAAGGCGAAGGTGGTGCGCCCGGGCACGGACGTGACGATCGTCTCCTTCGGCATCGGCATGACCTATGCGCTCGGCGCCGCCGAGGCGCTGGCCAAGGAGGGCATCGAGGCCGAGGTCATCGACCTCAGGACGATCCGCCCGATGGATATCGAGACCGTCATCGCCTCGGTGCAGAAGACCAATCGCTGCGTCGCGGTCGAGGAAGGCTTCCCGCAGTCCGGCGTCACCGCCGAGATCGGCATGAAGATCATGGAGGCGGCCTTCGATTACCTCGACGCTCCCGTCGCCCGCGTCACCGGCAAGGACGTGCCGATGCCCTACGCGGCCAATCTCGAGAAGCTCGCTTTGCCGAATGTCGGCGAGGTCATCGCGGCGGCCAAGGCCGTCTGCTATCGCTGAGTGGGGGGCTGACCGATGCCGACGAACATCCTGATGCCCGCGCTCTCTCCGACGATGGAGAAGGGCAATCTCGCCAAGTGGCTGAAGAAGGAAGGCGACACCATCAAGTCCGGCGACATCATCGCCGAGATCGAGACCGACAAGGCCACGATGGAGGTCGAGGCGGTCGACGAGGGCGTGCTCGCCAAGATCGTGGTGCCGGAAGGCACGGCCGATGTCGCGGTCAACGAGGTGATCGGCGTGATCGCCGGCGAGGGCGAGGATGCTAAGAGCATCTCCGCCCCGGCGGCTGGTGGTGCTGCGCCCGCCAAGGCCGAGGCTCCCAAGGCTGAAGCGCCGGCCGCCGCTGCGGCTCCCGCACCGGCTGCGGCCGCTCCCGCGGCGGCTCCGGCCTCTGCCGGCGGCAGCCGTTCGTTCGCCTCGCCGCTCGCCCGCCGCATCGCCAAGGACGCCGGGCTCGACCTCAATGCGATCAAGGGCTCCGGCCCGCATGGCCGCATCGTCGAGAAGGATGTCGAGGCTGCCAAGGCCGGCGGTGGCGCCAAGGCGGCTCCGGCTGCGGCTGCGGCCGGGGCTCCGGCCGCCAAGCCTGCGGCTGCACCGCTCGCGAGCGGTCCCTCGGACGAGCAGGTCAAGAAGCTGTTCGAGCCGGGCTCCTACGAGGAGGTCCCGCATGACGGCATGCGCAAGACGATCGCGCGCCGCCTGACCGAGGCCAAGCAGACGGTTCCGCATTTCTACGTCACCGTGGATTGCGAGCTCGACGCGCTGCTCAAGCTGCGCGGGGAGCTCAATGCCGCCGCGCCGGAGAAGGATGGCAAGCCGGCCTACAAGCTCTCGGTCAACGACATGGTGATCAAGGCGCTCGCGCTGGCGCTCCGGGCCGTGCCGGACGCGAACGTGTCCTGGACCGACAACACCATGCTCAAGCACAAGCATGCCGATGTCGGCGTCGCCGTCTCGATCCCCGGTGGTCTGATCACGCCGATCATCCGCGATGCCTGCCACAAGAGCCTGTCGCAGATCTCCAACGAGATGAAGGACATGGCGGCCCGCGCCAAGGCTCGCAAGTTGAAGCCCGAGGAGTATCAGGGCGGCACGACGGCGGTCTCCAATCTCGGCATGTTCGGGGTCAAGGACTTCGCGGCGATCGTCAATCCGCCGCATGCGACGATCCTGGCGGTCGGCGCCGGCGAGCAGCGCGTCATCGTCAAGGGCGGCCAGCCGGCTGTCGCGACGGTGATGTCGGTGACGCTCTCGACCGACCACCGCGCCGTCGACGGCGCGCTCGGCGCCGAGCTTCTCGCAGCGTTCAAGGGCTATATCGAAAAGCCCATGGCGATGCTGGTTTGACGATGGCTGCCCGGCGGGCGCCACGTTCTCTGACAGCCGGCATGGAGGCCTTGGCTTCCATGCTCGGTCCCGGACGGGGCATCGAGCCGAAATCCATGCTGAACGCCGCTGGCCTTGCTGTTTCAGGCAAGGTGTTCGCTTTCGAGCATGATGGCGCGCTGGTTCTCAAACTGCCGCGTGATCATGTCGAAGGCCTCGTTGCTTCCGGAGCGGGGCGCTCCTTTGGAACGCCGGGACGGATCATGAAGGAGTGGGTCGCGGTCCCGACGCAGCGGCCCGTCGACCAGGCGGCACTGGCCGAGGCTGCTCTGGAATTCGTCGCAAGATCAATCAAGCCGGCAGGCCGCTAGGCCGCATAGTTTGTTCACGAGGTGGTCTTCATGGCTGACTACGACATCATCGTCATCGGATCCGGCCCCGGCGGCTATATCGCTGCCATTCGGGCGGCGCAGCTCGGCTTCAAGACCGCGATCGTCGAGCGCGAGCATCTTGCCGGCATCTGCTCGAACTGGGGCTGCATCCCGACCAAGGCGCTGCTGCGCTCGGCTGAGATCCTGCATTACGGCCAGCACGCCAAGGATTACGGGCTGGTCCTGGAAGGCTCGTTCAAGGCCGATCTGGAGGCGATCGTGAAGCGCTCGCGCGGCATCGCCGCGCGGATGAACAACGGCGTCCAGTTCCTGATGAAGAAGAACAAGGTCGACGTGATCTGGGGCGAGGCGAAGCTCACCAAGCCCGGCACGATCACGGTCGCGCCGACCAAGAAGCCGGCCATGCAGCCGCAGACGCCGCCGCCGAAGAATGCCAAGGGCGAGGGCACTTATACCGCCGATCACATCATCGTCGCGACCGGCGCCCGGCCGCGTGCGCTGCTTGGCATCGAGCCGGACGGCAAGCTGATCTGGACCTATTTCGAGTCGATGGTGCCGGCGAAGATGCCGAAATCGCTGCTCGTGATGGGCTCCGGCGCCATCGGCATCGAATTCGCCTCGTTCTACCGGACGATGGGCGTCGAGGTGACCGTCGTCGAGGTGCTGCCGCAGGTCGTGCCGGTCGAGGATGCCGAGATCGGCGCCTTCGCCCGCAAGGCCTTCGAGAAGCAGGGCATGAAGATCATCACCAGCGCCAAGGTGACGAAGGTCGAAAAGGGCGCAGATTCCGTCACCGCTCATATCGAGGACGAGAAGGGCGGCAAGCAGACGATCACCGCGGATCGGATGATCTCGGCCGTCGGCGTCGTCGGCAATATCGAGAATCTCGGGCTCGAGGCCCTCGGTGTGAAGACCGATCGCGGCTGCATCGTCATCGACGATCTCTGCCGGACCAACGTCAAGGGCGTCTATGCGATCGGCGACGTCGCCGGCCCGCCGATGCTGGCCCACAAGGCCGAGCATGAGGCGGTGATCTGCGTCGAGGCGATCAAGGGCCTGCATCCGCATCCGATGGACAAGCTGATGATCCCGGGCTGCACCTATTGCCACCCGCAGATCGCCAGCGTCGGCCTGACCGAGGCGAAGGCCAAGGCCGCCGGCCACGAGATCAAGGTCGGCCGCTTCAACTTCGTCGCCAACGGCAAGGCCGTGGCGCTCGGCGAGGATAGCGGCCTGGCCAAGACGATCTTCGACGCCAAGACCGGCAAGCTGCTCGGCGCCCATCTCGTCGGCCCGGAAGTGACCGAGCTGATCCAGGGCTTCGTCGTTGCCATGAACCTGGAGACGACCGAGGAAGAACTGATGCACACGATCTTCCCGCATCCGACCCTGTCGGAGGTGATGAAGGAAAGCGTGCTCGACGCCTACGGCAAGGTCCTGAACGCCTGAGGCTTCGCCTGCAGGTGCCGGCTCGAAGCCTCACGACTGTCATTCCGGGGCGCGCCGCAGGCGCGAACCCGGAACCCACGATTGGGTCGGACATCTTGTGCCTTGCTACAGCCGGCTCACCCCGTCGTGGGTTCCGGGTTCTTCGCTCCGCGAAGCCCCGGAATGACAAACTACGCCGCCCGAAAATGACGCCCTGTCTCTAGCGCTGACGCTTGGCGACCGCCCATCCGCGCTCCATATTGCGCCGATGCCGCCACGCACCCGCAAATCCGCCAAGCCCGATCGCGTCGTCCGCGACGAGGAGATCGAGATCCTGCCGCCGCGCCGGACATTGCCGCTCGACTGGAGCGTCATCGTGCCGACCGTGGCCTTCGGCACGTTTACGGGCTTTGCGGCCAGCTTGGTCGTCGGAGGCGGCGGCTTGATCCGCCATGCCGTCGTCGGCGTGCTCGGCATGCTGGTCGGGCAGGGCATCGTGCGCCTGACCGGCTGGCGCCTCAACACGGGCTATAGCTTCCTCGACGATGCCGGCATGGCGGTCATCGGCGCCATCCTCGTCATCCTGCTGGCGCGCTTCATCGCCTGAGATAGCATCGCGAGCGGAACCGGCGGCGCCCCAAGTCGTTGGTAGGCGCGCATCCACGCATGGCTAGGGGGATATCCGCGATGGAAAGCTTTGCCGCCACCATGGCCCAGCCGGGCTATGGCTTCTTCATGACGCTGCTGATCGGCGTCCTCGCCGGCTGGATCGCCGAGCGCCTGACCTCGTCCGATCACGGCCTCTTCACCAATATGCTGGTCGGCGTCGCTGGCTCCTTTGTCGGCGCCAAGGTCGCGGAACTCATGGACATTCCGGTGTTCGGCTTCTGGCGGACACTCACTGCTGCGGTGGCCGGCGCGATCATCGTCATCGTGATCTGGAACGCGGCCCGCGGTCGCAGGTGAAGCACTGTTGCCCAGGCCGGTGGTTGCGGCAGAGCGCTTTGGGGATTAGCTAGAGGGAGCCGGCTTGGCCGGCTCCTGCTGTTGAAGCCCGGACCCTGTTATGGCGCTTGTTCTCGACCTGCTGAACCGCGATCCGCGGCCCAATGCCGGCAATCCGAAGGCGCAAGCCACGGAAGTCCGCCACCCCGAGAAGCAGAAGCGGCCGGAGAACCCGGTCCTGCGCAAGCCGGACTGGATTCGGGTCAAGGCGCCGGGCTCGCCGAAATGGGCCGAGACCAAGGCGATCGTGAAGGCCGAGAAGCTGGTCACGGTCTGCGAGGAGGCCGGCTGCCCCAATATCGGCGAGTGCTGGGAAAAGAAGCACGCCACCTTCATGATCATGGGCGACACCTGCACGCGGGCCTGCGCCTTCTGCAACGTGAAGACCGGTGTGCCGCAGCCGCTCGATCTCGAAGAGCCGCGCAAGATCGCCGAGGCCGTCACCAAGCTCGGGCTCGAACATGTCGTGATCACCTCGGTCGACCGCGACGATCTCAAGGACGGCGGCGCCGAGCATTTCGCCCAGGTCATTCGCGCGATCCGCAAGGCTTCGCCCAGCACGACCATCGAGATTCTGACGCCCGACTTCCTGCGCAAGCCGGGCGCGCTCGAAGTGGTCGTGGCGGCCAAGCCCGACGTCTTCAACCACAATCTCGAGACCGTGCCGGGCAAGTACCTGAAGGTGCGGCCGGGCGCGCGCTATTTCCATTCGCTGCGTCTGCTGCAGCGGGTGAAGGAGCTCGATCCGACCATCTTCACCAAGTCCGGCATCATGGTCGGCCTGGGAGAGGAGCGGAACGAGGTGCTCCAGTTGATGGACGACCTGCGCTCGGCCGAGGTCGATTTCATGACGATCGGCCAGTATCTCGCGCCTTCGCGCAAGCACCACGCCGTGATCCGCTTCGTCACGCCGGACGAGTTCAAGAGCTTCGAGACCATCGCCTATGCCAAGGGCTTCCTGATGGTGTCCTCGACGCCGCTGACCCGGTCCTCGCATCATGCCGGCGAGGATTTCGCCAAGTTGCGTGCCGCGCGCGATGCCCAGATCGGTATCGGCCATAACAGCCGCGGCTGAGAAGGCACGTTCTCGATGCCGATGTTCAACAGCAGCCGCCGGGTGAAGCACTCGCCCGAGCAGATGTTCGCGCTCGTGGCGGATGTCGAGACATATCCGCAGTTCCTGCCGCTCTGCGAAGGGCTCACCGTGCGCCGGCGCACGCCGCGCGAGGGCGGCGGCGAGGTGCTGCTGGCCGACATGACCGTGGGCTACAAGGCGATCCGCGAGACCTTCACCAGCCGCGTCACGCTCGATCCGGACAATCTCAAGATCCTCGTCGAATATGTCGACGGGCCGTTCCGCTATCTCGAGAACCGCTGGACCTTCAAGCCGCACGAGGCGGGCTGCGAGATCGGGTTCTTCATCTCCTACGAATTCGCCAGCCGGATGCTCGGCCTGCTGATGGGCGCGATGTTCGACAAGGCCTTCCGCAAATTCGCGGAAGCCTTCGAGAAGCGCGCCGAACTGGTCTACGGGCGGAATGCCCCTACGGCAGTGACGGGGTCTTAAGCCCCGCGTGGCATGGTTCGGCCATCAGCCGAGGACATGCCCATGGATGCATCCGCAGCGCAGACGGTCGATCGCCTTCACGCCCGCCGCGTGGCCGCGACGCTTCCCGTCTATATCGCGACGATCTTCGTCTCGGCCTTCCTGCTGTTCGGCATCCAGCCGATGTTCGCCAAGATGGTGCTGCCGAAGCTCGGCGGCTCGCCGGGCGTCTGGTCGGTCGCCATGGTGTTCTTCCAGGCCGTGCTGCTCGCGGGCTATGGCTACGCGCATCTGCTCGTCAGCCGCCTTTCCCTGCGCCGCGCGGCGCTGATCCATCTGGCGCTGATGATGACAGTCCTGGCGATCAGCCTGCCGATCCATATCGCTGCCGGCTTCGAAAGGCCGCCGCAGGAGGGGGAGGTCACTTGGCTGATCGGCCTGTTCGCGGCCTCGGTCGGCTTGCCCTTCTTCGCCGTCTCCGCCAATGGCCCCCTGCTTCAGGCCTGGTTCGCCCGGTCGGGTCATAGCCACGCCGCCGACCCCTATTTCCTTTACGCTGCATCGAACATCGGCAGTTTCCTGGCTCTGATCGCCTATCCCTTCGTCGTCGAGCCGTTGTTGCCGCTCGCCATGCAGGCCAGCGCCTGGACCTGGAGCTTCGCGCTTCTGCTTGCCGGGATTGCCGGTTGTGCCGGGCTCGCCATCGGTACGGGCCGGATGGATGCTTCCACGCCGGCCGCTGCCGCGCCGGCCGTGCCCGTCACCCATGCGCAGCGCTTCGGCTGGGTCGCACTCGCCTTCGTGCCGTCGGGGTTGCTGGTCGCGGTTACCGCGCATGTTTCCACCGACGTCGCCGCCGTGCCGCTGCTCTGGGTGGTGCCTCTGGCGCTGTTCCTCCTGACTTTCGTCATTGTCTTCCAGCGCCGGCCGATCCTGCCGCATCGCTGGATGCTGCGCCTGCAGATCGTCCTGATGCTCGGCGTACTTGCTGCCTTTCCGTTCAAGTCGTGGGTCGGCTGGGGCCTCTCGCTGGCGCTGCATCTTGGGCTGTTCTTCGTAACGGCCATGGTGGCGCATGGCGAGCTCGTGAAGCGGCGCCCCGATGCTTCGCGCCTCACCGAATTCTATCTGTGGATGTCGTTCGGTGGCGTGCTTGGCGGGCTGTTCTGCGGCCTGCTGGCGCCGATGCTGTTCAATGCGGTCATCGAGTACCCGATTCTGGTGATGGCGGGATTGCTTTGCCGTCCTGAAGTCATCGCGGGTCGCGCGAAGGGCGCCGTGAAGCTCTACCTCGTCTCGGCGACCGCAAGCGTGATGATTTTCCTTGTGATCAGCGACTGGCAGCGCACCGATTCGATCCGCTCCTTCTTCGGCATCAACCGCGTTTCCGAAACCGAGGATGGACGCTTCCGCAAGCTCACGCACGGGACTACCGTCCACGGGGTGCAGCGCCTCCGCAATGACGACGGCAGCATGGTCACCAGCCGCCCCGAGCCGTTGAGCTACTACTTCACCGGCGGAGCCATCGCGGACGGTATCGATGCGGTACGGCGTGCGCGCGGCGGAAGGTTGGGCAAGGTCGCCTCGGTCGGCGTCGGCACGGGCTCGCTCGCCTGCCAGATCCGCCCCGGCGAAGACTGGAGCTTCTACGAGATCGATGCCCGCGTGGTTTCGCTCGCGACCGATCCGGCGCGCTTCTCCTTCATCAGCCAGTGCGCTCCGCATGCGCCGTTCGTGATCGGCGATGCGAGGCTGACGCTCACCGATGCAGCCCCCGGCTCGCTCGACCTGATCGTCGTCGATGCGTTCTCCTCGGACGCGATCCCGATTCACCTGCTGACGCGCGAGGCGATCGGGCTCTACCTGTCGAAGCTGACCCCCAATGGTGCGCTGCTATTCCACATCTCCAACCGAAACATGGACCTGGCTCCCGTGGTCGCGGCGACGGCACGCGAGCATGGGCTTATCACCTGGATCAGCCAGTATCGTCAGACACAGGAGCTGGCGGATCAGCACAAGTTCCTGTCCCTGGTCGCGATGGTCGTGCGCGATCAGGCCGATCTCCGCTTCGCGGCAGGTGAGCGTTGGCGGGTGGAGCAGGGGGGCGGGACGCGGCCCTGGCGCGACGATTACTCAGACGTCATCGGCGCGATCTGGCGCAAGCTCTCGCGCTGAACGAGGTCAACCGGCGGCGTCGCGCAGCAGCCCAAGCGCGATGATGACGGAAAGCCGCCGGATCTGGTCGCGCGACAGGGGGCCGAAGCGCATTTCGCGATGGGCCGTGCCGGTTGGCCCGGCGCAGGCAAAATGGACCAGGCCGACAGGCTTGCGGTCCGTGCCGCCACCGGGGCCGGCGACGCCGGTAACGGCGACGGCCAGGTCTGCGGAAAGCCGTGTGCGACCTCCCGCGGCCATCGCGCGAGCGACCTCTTCGCTGACGGCGCCGTGAGCCTCGATCAGGGCGGCAGGCACGCCGGCCAGCGCCGTCTTGGCGCCGTTGGAATAGGTCACCAGCCCGCCATTGACGACATCCGAGGAGCCCGCGATCGCGGTCAGGGCGCCCGAGACCAGCCCTCCCGTGCAGGATTCGACCGTGGCCACGCTGAGGCCACGGTCGCGGCAAGCTGCCAGGACCGTTTCGGCCAGCACGGTGATCTCCGCATCGAACATGGCTAGTCCTCCTCGGGCAGGCGGATCGTTGCCGTCCCAAATGCGACGAGGCCCTCGCGCCGGCCGGTGAAGCCCATGCGCTCCGAGGTCGTCGCCTTGATCGCGACCTTGCCGAGCGGCAGGCCGGCGATCGCTGCGATCTCGGCGCGGATGACCTCGCGGTGCGGGCCGATCTTCGGGGCCTCGCACACGACGGTCAGGTCGAGAAGGTCGATCCGCCCGCCGCGTTCGCGCACCCGCTGCGCGGCGAAGGCAAGGAACTGGGCCGAGGCTGCGCCGCGCCATTGCGGATCGCTCGGCGGGAAATGCGTGCCGATATCGCCGTCTGCGAGCGCGCCGAGCAGGGCGTCGGTCAGCGCGTGGAGCGCGACGTCACCGTCGGAATGGGCGATGACGCCCTGGTCGTGGCCGATCCGGACGCCGCCGAGCCAGACATGGTCGCCCGGCCCGAAGGCATGGACATCGTAGCCCGTGCCGACCCGCGTCACGAGCGCCTTGCCCGGTTGTGCGGAGGCCCGCAGGAAATCTGCGGCATGGGTCAGCTTCACGTTGGCCGGGTCGCCCTGGAAGGTCGCGACCGGATGGCCGGCCCATTCCATCAGGGCGGCATCGTCGGTGAAGCCATCGAGCAGGGCCGCCTCCGCGGCCTCATGGGCCTCCAGCAGGGGCCTGAAGCGGAAGGCCTGCGGCGTCTGGACGGTGACGAGTTGGTCGCGCGGCGGGGTCTCGGCGACATGGCCGTCGGCGCTGGTGCGCTTCACTGTATCGGTGACGGGCAAAGCGGGGATCGCGGCGATGCCGCCGGCACCGAGCCGGTGGATCGCGGCGCTGATCTGGGCGCGCGAAACGAAGGGGCGGGCCGCGTCATGGACAAGCACGATACCGTCGAAGCCCTCGCGCGACAGCGCGAGCAAACCGCGCCGCACCGAGGCCTGGCGCGTTGCACCGCCGAGCGTCGGCGTCACGAGACGGGAGCCGTCGATGCCGGCCATGGCATTGGCGTAGCGTGCCTCGTCGCCTTCGCCGATGACGATGGCGATACGCTCGATCGCCGGCTCCGCCAGGAAGGGCGTGAGCGCATGAGCGAGAACGGGGCGGCCGTCGACCAGCCGGTACTGCTTCGGCTCGCCATCGCCGGCCCGCAGGCCGCGGCCGGCCGCGACGAGCAGGGCTGCAACCGGCGGAAGCGCATCGGATTGACGGAGCACGGCGCTGGATCCTGTCTGCAAGCGGGTCAAGAGCGCATGCCATAACCAATTCCGCTGCGATGGGGCAGGGGGGTGTGACGCTGTTGCATTGCAGCATTCCGCCTAAGCGCTTGCGCTCATGCAGCATTGTCCAATAAATATGCATATAGAGAATTGCCTTAAAAGCAGCCTGCCCTTTTGGACATTGCAGATATCCCGATCGCCTCCCGTGCCTTCCTGGCGCCGATGTCTGGCGTGACCGACATCGTGATGCGTCGCCTGGCGGCGCGCAGCCGCGCCGGGATCGTCGTGTCGGAGATGGTTGCATCCGACGAATTCGTGCGTGGCAGCGAGGAAGCGCGCATCCGGGCCGAGGGCGAGGGCGTCTCGCCGCATGTCGTCCAGCTCGCCGGCTGCGACCCGTACTGGATGGGTGAGGCGGCGCGGCTGGCCGAGGCCAACGGCGCCGATATCGTCGACATCAACATGGGCTGCCCGGCCAAGAAAGTAACGGGCGGCTGGGCCGGCTCCGCCCTGATGCGCGATCTCGACCATGCGATCGCGCTGGTCGAGGCCGCCGTTGCCGCCACCAGCGTGCCGGTGACGGTCAAGATGCGCCTCGGCTGGGACGATGCTTCCCGCAATGCTCCCGAGCTTGCCCGTCGGGCGGTCGATGCTGGGGCGCGGATGATCACGGTCCATGGCCGGACGCGCCAGCAATTCTACAAGGGCACGGCTGATTGGCGGGCGATCGCCGCGGTGCGTGCTGCCGGCGCCTTCCCACTGGTGGCCAATGGCGACATCCACGATGTCGCGGATGCGCGGGCTTGCCTGGAACAGTCGGGCGCCGATTTCGTGATGGTGGGGCGTGCTGCGCTCGGCCGGCCCTGGCTGGTCGGCGCGATCGGCGCGGCGCTCGACGGGCGCGCGTTCCCCCCACTCACTCTGGCCGAGAAGCTCGCGCTGGCCTGCGAGCACTATGAGGGCCTGTTGTCCCTGATGGGCGTGGCGCATGGCGTGCGCCATGCCCGCAAGCATCTGGCGGCCTATGCGGATGACGCCGTTGCCGATGGCTGCGAGCCCGATGCGGAGCTGCGCCGCAGTCTTCTGACGTCTGACGAGCCCAAACAGGTCCTGGTCGCGCTGACCGGCCTGTTCTCGACCGAACGCAATCGCGAAGCGGCCTGACGCCGCAAGGAGCAGCCGATGACGGCGATGTTTGCCGACAAGGGGCTTGGAAGCCGGAGCACCTACCTGCTCGATCCGATCGAGGTCCAGGCGCTGAACGTGCTGCCGATGCCGGTGCTGGTGATCGGCGAGAGCCATGCCGTGCTCTATGCGAACACGGCAGCCGAGGATTTCTTCCAGTCGAGCGCCGCCCTGCTCAAGCGCCAGCGCATCGATGATCTCGTCGCCTTCGGCTCACCCGTGCTGGGGGTGATCGAGGAGGTGCAGCGCCGCGGCGCCAGCGTCAGCGAGTACCGCCTCGATCTCGGCACGCCCCGCCTCGGAACCGATCACATCGTCGATGTCTTTGCCTCTCCCTTGCCCAGCCAGGGCGACGCCGTCGTGCTGATGCTGCAAGAACGAACAATTGCTGAAAAAATGGACAGGCAATTGACCCATCGCGGGGCAGCTCGCTCGATCACCGCGCTCGGCGCGATGCTGGCCCACGAGATCAAGAACCCGCTTTCGGGCATCCGCGGCGCGGCGCAGCTGCTCGAAGGCTCGATCGGCGACGAGGATCGGATGCTGACGCAGCTGATCTGCGACGAGACCGACCGGATCGTAAAGTTGGTCGAGCGTGTCGAATTGTTCGGCGACGAGCGGCCGAGCGAGCGCGACGCGGTCAATGTCCATGACGTGCTCGACCATGTGAAGCGCCTCGCCCAATCCGGCTTCGCCCGGCATATCCGCTTCACCGAGGCCTACGACCCGTCGCTGCCGCCGGTGGCCGGCAATCGCGATCAGCTCGTCCAGGTGCTGCTCAATCTCATCAAGAATGCCGCCGAAGCCATCGGCGAGGGCGCGATCGACGGCGAGATCACGCTGACGACCGCCTACCGCCCGGGTATCCGCCTGCAGGTGCCCGGCTCGTCGGAGCGCATCGCGCTGCCGCTCGAGATCGGCGTGCGCGACAACGGGCCGGGCGTGCCTACTGATCTGGTGCAGCACCTGTTCGATCCCTTCGTCACGACCAAGGCTCAGGGAAGTGGCCTTGGACTTGCACTTGTCGCCAAGGTGATCGGCGATCACGGCGGAATCGTCGAATGCGAGTCCGTTCCGCGCCGGACGCATTTCAGGATCCTCCTGCCCCTGCACCAGCTCAGGTCGGGGCAGGCAACGTAAAGGCCTCAAGCAACACATGCCGACCGGTCACATCCTTGTCGCCGACGACGACGCCGCGATCCGCACCGTCCTGAACCAGGCGCTGGCCCGGGCGGGCTATGAAGTCAGGACCACGGGTCAGGCCGCCACGCTCTGGACCTGGGCTGCCCAGGGGCTGGGTGACCTGATCATCACCGATGTCGTGATGCCCGACGGCAATGCCTTTGACCTGCTGCCGCGCATAAAGCGGGTGCGGCCAGAGCTGCCGATCATCGTGATGAGCGCTCAGAACACCTTCATGACGGCGATCAAGGCGTCGGAACGCGGCGCCTACGAGTATCTGCCGAAGCCCTTCGACCTGAAGGAGCTCGTCGCCATCGTCGGGCGGGCCATGTCGCGCCCGCGCGGCGAGGCAGCGCGCGGCCATGCAGCCGAACCCGAGGACATCCCGCTGATCGGCCGCTCGCCGGCGATGCAGGATGTCTATCGTGCGCTGGCCCGCCTGATGCCGATCGACCTGACCGTGATGATCAACGGCGAATCCGGCACCGGCAAGGAGTTGGTGGCGCGCGCGCTGCACGATTACGGCAAGCGCAAGAACGGGCCCTTCGTCGCGATCAACATGGCCGCGATCCCGAAGGACCTGATCGAGTCCGAGCTGTTCGGCCATGAGAAGGGCGCCTTCACCGGCGCGCTGACGCGCTCGTCCGGCCGCTTCGAGCAGGCCGAGGGCGGCACGCTCTTCCTCGACGAGATCGGCGACATGCCGATGGAGGCGCAGACGCGCCTGCTGCGCGTTCTCCAGCAGGGCGAATACACCACGGTCGGCGGCCGCACCCCGATCAAGACCAATGTCCGCATCGTCGCCGCGACCAACAAGGACCTGCGCATCTCGATCGCGCAGGGGCTGTTCCGCGAGGACCTGTTCTTCCGGCTGAACGTCGTGCCGATCCGCCTGCCGCCCCTGCGCGAGCGCATCGAGGACATCCCCGATCTCGTTCGCCACTTCTTCACG
This sequence comes from Allobosea sp. FG18, assembly GCF_057809495.1. Taxonomy (NCBI): domain Bacteria; kingdom Pseudomonadati; phylum Pseudomonadota; class Alphaproteobacteria; order Hyphomicrobiales; family Alloboseaceae; genus Allobosea; species Allobosea sp. FG18. Next base: position 68,085 of record NZ_JBMDKB010000012.1, on the reverse strand, counting down.
CTGGTCGAGAAGGAGGGGCTGCCGCGCAAGCAGGTCGATTCGGAAGCGATGGACGTGATGCGGCAGTATCGCTGGCCGGGTAACGTCCGCGAACTGGAAAATCTCGTGCGGCGCCTGGCCGCGCTCTACCCGCAGGAAACGATCACCGCGCCGATCATCGAGGCCGAATTGCAGCCGGCGGCGGTGGGGGCGGGATACATCGGCAGCCCTGCCGTTTCCGAGCGCGCCGAGACCCTGTCCGGCTCTGTCGAGCGCCATCTCGGCCAGTATTTCGGCGGTTTCGGCGACAATATCCCGCCACCGGGCTTGTATCACCGCATCCTGCGCGAGATCGAGCCGCCCCTGATCGCCGCGGCGCTCGCCGCCACGCGCGGCAACCAGATCCGAGCCGCGGAGCTGCTCGGGCTCAATCGCAACACGCTGCGCAAGAAGATTCGCGAACTCGACATGCAGGTGGTCCGCTCGCCGCGCTGAAACGCGGCATCACCGCCTTGTGAATGTCATATTTTGACAACACCGTTGCGGCGGCGCATCAGTGGCGCCCCGCAGGCGTGATCGGTTCGCGATCCCTGCCATTTCGGAGTTGTCGGAAAACGTGTCTGCGTCGGTCAACGAAGCCAGAATGATGCCGCGCGGCGAGGAGAAATCCCGTCGCGTATCGGGCTGGGTCGGCGGGATCGTTGTCGCGCTGGCTTTGATCTCGGCGCTGCTCACCTTCCTCGTGCTGTCGGGCGCGACGCCGATCGTGCCCGTGCACGAGGTCGTCGTCGGCGTGTTCGTGCTGAACGCGCTGCTGATCCTGGTGCTGATCGTCATCGTCGCCATCGAGGCAGCCGTGCTGATCCGCGCCCGCAAGGCGGGAGCGGCTGCGGCGGGCCTTCATGTCCGCATCGTCGGCCTGTTCAGCATCATCGCCGCCCTGCCGGCCGTGCTCGTCGCGATCATCGCCACCATTACGATCGAGCGCGGGCTGGAACCATGGTTTTCCGACCGCATGCGCGATGCCGTCTTCAAGTCGGTCGAGGTCGCGGATGCCTATGCCGCCAGCCAATGCCGTTCGCTCGGCCGCGAAATCCGTGTGCTCGCCGACGATCTGAGCCGGGCCAAGCCTGCCTTCGACGTCGACCGCAAATGGTTCGAGAACTTCCTTACGACGCGCGCGACAGCGCTGGGACTACCCGTCGCCACGATCATGCAGCCGCCGGACAAGGTGGTCGTGCGTGCCAATATCAACGTGCTGCGCGATCCGCCCATGCCGGATCAGGCCGCCTTCGACGATGCCAAGTCCGCGCCGGAGCCGATCTGCGTCATCCCGCGGACGGGTACCGTCTTCGGTGCCGTGGTGAAGCTTCCGGCCTATGACAACAGCTTCCTGCATGTTGCGCGCGAGGTCGATCCGCTCGCCGTCGAGTTCCCTTCGGTCGCGCGCGGGGCGGCTGTCGAATATCTCTCGATCGATGCGCGCCGAAAGGGCGTGCAGATCGCCTTCGCCTCGATGTACGGGCTGATCGCGCTGATCCTGCTGCTTTCGGCGATCTGGCTGGGCTTGAGCTTCGCCAATGGCCTGGTCGCGCCGATCCGGCGGATGATCGATGCGACGGATCAGGTCTCGAGCGGGAATTTCTACGTTCAGGTGCCGATCCGACGATCCGAGGGCGATCTCGCCCATCTCGGAGAGACCTTCAACAAGATGACGGCGGAGCTGCGCCGCCAGCGCGACAGCCTGGTCACGGCGAGCGAGGTCATCGACCGGCGGCGGCGCTTCACCGAGACGGTCCTGTCCGGTGTCTCGTCCGGCGTCCTCAGCCTCGACAGCGACGGGCATGTCACGACGATCAATCGCTCGGCCGAGAATCTGCTGGGCACCGGCGGGCGCCTGCTGGGCAAGCCGATCGGCGAGGTCGCGCCCGAGGTGGCGGGCTTCGTCACGGAGGCCCTGCAGAACCGGCAGCGCCTGAGCTCAGGTCAGGTCGCCTTCACGCGCGCCGGGCAGGACCGGATGGTCAATATCCGCGCCGTCAGGGAAGGCGAGGGGATCGGCGCCGGGCTCGTCGTGACGCTCGACGACATCACCGACCTCGTCTCGGCCCAGCGCACGGCCGCCTGGGCCGATGTCGCCCGCCGCATCGCGCATGAGATCAAGAACCCGCTGACGCCGATCCAGCTCTCGGCCGAGCGCATCAAGCGCCGGTTCGGGCGTGTCATCACCGAGGGCAAGGACGTCTTCGACCAGTGCACCGATACGATCGTTCGGCAGGTCGAGGACATCAGGCGCATGGTCGACGAATTCTCGTCCTTCGCCCGCATGCCGAAGCCTTCGCTCGCCCGCGAGGACATCGTCGAGACCGTCAGACAGATCGTCTTCCTCTGGCGGGTCGGCAATCCCGAGACGACGATCGCGGAGGTGCTCCCGGACGAGGCGGTGCCGGCGCGCTTCGACCGTCGCCTGATCTCGCAGGCTTTGACCAACGTCATCAAGAACGCCACCGAGGCGATCGAGGCCGTGCCGGCCGAAGAGCGCGGACAGGGCCGCATCGACGTGCAGATGGCACGGCTCGACGACGGCCGGATCGTCATCGACGTCATCGACAACGGCAAGGGTCTGCCGGCGGATCAGCGCCAGAAGCTGCTCGAACCCTACATGACGACGCGCGAGGGCGGGACGGGCCTGGGCCTCGCCATCGTCGGCAAGATCCTGGAAGACCATGGCGGCGGTATCGAATTGCTCGACCGTCCGGACGCTGCCAGCGGTGCGCGAGGTGCGCGCATCCGTCTCTGGTTCCCCGAAACGGGTCCGGCGCAGGACGCTGAGGGCAGCGATGCGGCCGGCCAGCCCGAAAATAGCTCTCGCAACACAGATGATGGGAAGAATGGGATACGCCTATGAGCGCTGACATCCTGGTAGTGGACGACGAAGTCGATATCCGCGATCTGGTCGCCGGCCTGCTGGAGGACGAGGGCTACCGGACCCGCAAGGCGGGCTCCGCCGACGAGGCGCTGGCCGCGATCGCGTCGCGCCGGCCGAATCTCGTTTTCCTCGACATCTGGCTGCAGGGCAGCCGGCTCGACGGCCTGCAGGTCCTGGAGCTGATCAAGGAAAACCACCCCGATCTCGCGGTGGTGATGATCTCCGGCCATGGCAACATCGAGACGGCGGTCTCGGCGATCAAGAGCGGCGCCTATGACTTCATCGAGAAGCCGTTCAAGGCCGATCGGCTGGTGCTGGTCGCCGAGCGGGCGCTCGAAGCCTCGCGGCTGCGCCGCGAGGTCCGCGAGCTCAAGACCCGCTCGGTCCAGGCCGACCGAATCGTCGGCCGTACGACGGTCGTGAACCAGCTCCGCCAGACGATCGAGCGCGTCGCGCCGACCAATGCGCGCGTGCTGATCACCGGCGAGCCCGGCTGCGGCAAGGAGCTGGCGGCACGCACGCTGCATGGCGCTTCCACGCGCTCCAGCGGGCCGTTCGTCGTCATCAACGCGGCGACGATCACGCCCGAGACGATGGAAGAGGAGCTGTTCGGGGTCGAGGGCGGAGACGGGCGCGGGCGCCGGATCGGCGCGCTCGAGGAGGCCCATGGCGGCTCGCTCTATATCGACGAGATCGGCGACATGCCGCGCGAGACGCAGAACCGCATCCTGCGCGTGCTCGTCGACCAGAACTTCCAGCGTGTCGGCGGTGCGACGCGGGTGCATGTCGATGTCCGCGTCATCTCCTCGTCGAGCCGCGACCTGGCGCAGCTCATCGCCGACGGACATTTCCGCGAGGATCTCTATCACCGCCTCAGCGTCGTGCCGATCAAGGTGCCGCCGCTGTCGGAGCGGCGCGAGGACGTTCCCGAGCTGATCGAGTTCTTCATGGAGCAGATCTCGATCGCCAGCGGCCTGCCGAAGCGCCAGATCGGCAGCGACGCCATGGCCGTGCTGCAGTCGCATGAATGGCCGGGCAACATCCGCGAACTGCGCAACAATGTCGAACGCCTGATGATCCTGACCAAGGGCGATCCGACGGCCGAGGTGACGATCGAGATGCTGCCGGCCGAAGTCGGCGCGATGGTGCCGACGACGCCGTCGGGCTCCGGTGGCGAGCGCCTGATGAGCCTGCCGCTGCGCGATGCGCGCGAGATCTTCGAGCGCGAGTACCTGATCGCGCAGATCGCCCGCTTCTCCGGCAATATCTCGCGCACGGCCGAGTTCATCGGCATGGAACGCTCGGCGCTGCACCGGAAACTGAAGTCGCTCGGCGTCGGCTGAAGGCGCGTCGATATACGACAGCAGCTGTTAGCAGCCACCTTTGTCATTCCGGGGCTTCGCGGAGCGAAGAACCCGGGACCCACGACCGGGCGAGCCACCGGCAACGGGAGACAAAAGGTCTCACCCGGTCGTGGGTTCCGGGTTCGCGCCCGTGGCGCGCCCCGGAATGACAAGGGTGGTGCCGGAGCCAAAGCCAAGCCAGGAAACGGTGTTAGGCGCGCCACGCATGCCCATTTGCGCGCTACGCAGGCGGCATGCGTCTAAAGTCGGCAATGCTGCACTTGCGTTGTGGGCGAAGACGACGATCTAATGGAGCATCGGTGTTCCGACGCTGGTGGAATGCGCCGCCGGCCTGAAACGGAACGAATTGGATCGCTGGATTTTAATCCGATCGGCGATCCCAACAACAGGGACTACCCATGGCCGCCGAGCGGGCACAGAACCTTCAGGACACTTTCCTCAACCATGTGCGCAAGCAGAAGATTCCGCTGACGATCTTCCTCGTCAACGGCGTCAAGCTGCAAGGCGTCGTCACCTGGTTCGACAATTTCTGCGTGCTGCTGCGCCGTGACGGTCATTCGCAGCTGGTCTACAAGCACGCGATCTCGACCATCATGCCCGGCCATCCGGTGCAGCTGTTCGAGCCCGAGGAAACGGACAAGAACTGATTTGGCGACAAGCCACAAGGACGACAAGGATCGGGCGGCCACGCGTGTCACAGGCGCGAAGCCGCTCGACGAGATCGAACGCGAGATCGCGGCGAATACGCGCGCCTATGTCGTGGGACCCTATCTGCAGAAGCGCGGCATCGCGGTCGATGCCAACCAGCGTTCCTTCGCGGCGCGGCTGGACGAGGCCGTCGGGCTCGCGGCCGCGATCGACCTGACCGTCGTCGAGCCGGTGCAGGTGCTGCTGACGGCGCTGCGCCCGGCGACCTATCTCGGCAAGGGCAAGGTCGAGGAGCTGGCCGAACGCATCAAGATCGAGGAGATCGGGCTTGTCGTGATGGATTGCGCCTTGTCGCCGGTCCAGCAGCGCAATCTCGAGAAGGCCTTCGGCTGCAAGGTCATCGACCGCACCGGCCTGATCCTCGAAATCTTCGGCCGGCGGGCGCGCACCAAGGAAGGCGCGCTGCAGGTCGAGCTTGCGCATCTCAATTACCAGAAGAGCCGATTGGTGCGGTCCTGGACCCACCTTGAACGCCAGCGCGGCGGCTTCGGCTTCCTTGGCGGCCCCGGCGAGACCCAGATCGAGGCCGACCGGCGCATCATCCAGGAGCGGATGACCAAGATCGAGCGCGATCTGGAGAGCGTGAAGCGTACGCGCTCGCTGCATCGCGCCAGCCGGAAACGCGTGCCTTATCCGATCGTTGCGTTGGTCGGCTACACCAATGCCGGCAAGTCGACGCTGTTCAACCGGCTGACCTCGGCGGAGGTTCTGGCGCAGGACATGCTCTTCGCGACGCTCGATCCGACGGCACGCGCGATCAAGCTGCCGCATGGCGCGCGGATCATGCTCTCCGACACGGTCGGCTTCATCTCCGACCTGCCGACCCAGCTCGTCGCCGCCTTCCGCGCCACGCTGGAGGATGCGATCGAGGCCGATGTGCTGCTGCATGTCCGCGACGTCGCGCACGAGGATACGCAGGCCCAGGCCGCCGACGTGCAGGCGATCCTGCGCGACCTCGGCATCAACCCGGACGATGGCCAGCGCGTCATCGAGGTCTGGAACAAGGCCGACCTGCTCGACCCGGCCGAGCGCGAGCGCCAGCTCGGTATCGCGACGCTCCGGCCCGATGGGTCGCGCCCGGTTCTGGTCTCGGCGCTGACCGGGGAAGGCATCGAGCGGCTGACCCGCGCGATCGAGACCCGCATCGCGCATAGCCGCCCGGTCTACACGCTGGAACTCGTTCCCGGAGACGGCAAGTCGCTGGCCTGGCTGCATGCCAATGGCGAAATCCTCCAGCGCGAGGACGGCGAGGATGGCGCGCTGAAGCTCGTCGTGCGTCTGCCGCCCGAGCGGGAAGGGGCGTTCACGGCGCGCTTTCCCGAGGCTCTGCGGCAGGGATAAGCCCTGCCGCGGCTAGCCGGCGGCCTTCTCCCGCTGCTTCACCGCCTGCCAGAGTGCCTCCATCTCGTCGAGGCTGGCCTCTTTCGCGGTCCGGCCCTCTGCCTCCAGGGCCTCCTCGATGCCCTTGAACCGGCGTTCGAACTTGGCGTTGGCGGCGGCGAGGCAGCCTTCCGGGTCGGCACCGGCATGGCGGGCGAGATTGGCGACGACGAAGAGCAGGTCGCCGATCTCCTCGTGGATCGCAACCTTGTCGCCGCCGGCAAGCGCCTCGTCGATCTCGGCCGTTTCCTCACGGATCTTGTCGAGCACGAGGCGGGCATCGTTCCAGTCGAAGCCGACGGTGGAGGCGCGGGCCTGCAATTTCCAGGCGCGGGTGAGGGCGGGCAGGGTGTGCGGCACGCCGGCCAGGACGCCGCGCTCCTCGGTCTGCGGCGGCAGGCCGGCCGCCTCGCGCGCAGCCGCCTTGGCAGCCTTCTCCTCGGCCTTGATCCGGTGCCAGAGCGTCTTCACCTCGGCCGGGGAGAGATCGCGCGCATCGCCGAATACATGCGGGTGCCGGCGGATCAGCTTCGTGGTGATCGCCTCGACCACGTCTGGAAAGGCGAAGGAGCCCTCCTCCTCGGCCATGCGGGCATGGAACGCGACCTGCAACAGCAGGTCGCCAAGCTCATCCTTGAGGTCCAGCTTGTCGCCGCGGGCGATCGCGTCAGCGACCTCATAGGCCTCCTCGACGGTGTAGGGGGAGACCGAGGCGAAATCCTGCTCCAGATCCCAGGGGCAGCCGGTCTCCGGCGTGCGCAGCGCAGCCATGATTTCGATCAGGCCGGCGATCTCGCGAGAGGGCTTCAACGCTTTCATGTCTCCGTGAATGCGGGTGGAGCCTTGCGCGAAGAAGCGGGAACCGGTTTTTCGCTGAGGCAATGCGCAAAACTTTGATAATCCTCCTCCCATGATTCAAGCCACCCCGTCCATCGCGATCGACGAGAGCGAGATCGAGGAGAGTTTCGTGCGCGCCTCCGGTCCGGGCGGTCAGCACGTCAACAAGGTCTCCAGCGCGGTACAGATCCGCTTCGACGCGCGCCGCTCGCCATCCCTGCCCAACGATGTCGCGATCCGGCTGATGAAACTCGCCGGCAGCAAGCTGACGCAGGAGGGCGTGATCGTCATCGTCGCCCAGACGCATCGCAGCCAGAAGCGCAACCGCGAGGAGGCTGTCGAGCGTCTGCTGGAACTGATCCGCGCAGCAGCTGTGCGCCCGCAGATCAGGCGTGCGACGAAACCGACCAAGGCCTCGAAGGAACGCCGGCTCGCCTCGAAGGAGAAGCGCTCCGGCGTCAAGGCCGGCCGGCAGAGACCGGCTTCCGACTAGCATGACAGAGGAAGGCGACAGGCGGGGGCAGGGTGCACGCCCCGCCCGGGCACCGCGGCGGATTACGCCAGACTATCTCCAGCGGGCGGCGATGCATTACCTCGAACGTTACGCCGCGCCGGCCGCGCAATTGCGCCGGGTGCTGGCGCGAAAGATCGCGCTGAGCTGCCGCCACCATGGCGAAGACCCGGCAGCGCATGCGGCTGCGCTCGAGGATGTCGTCTCGCGTTGCATCGGTTCCGGGCTGGTTGACGACCGGCGTTTCGCCGAGGCGAGGGCTGCAACGCTCAGGCGCCGCGGTCGCTCGGCGCGGGCCGTCGCGGCGACACTCACCGCGAAAGGCGTGGGCCGTGAACTTGCGGCACGCGCCAGCAGCGTCGGCGACGCGGAGGAGCTGGCCGCCGCCCGGAAGGCGGCGCGGCGCAAGCGGCTCGGCCCATGGTCGCGCGGTGACCGGGCAGCCAGCCGCCAGAAGGACCTCGCAGCCATGGCGCGAGCCGGCTTCTCGATCACCATAGCCCGTGCCGTGATCGACGGTGCAGCAGACGAAGATGCGAACGGTGGCGCGCTGACCTGACGGTGTGGCGCGCGGCGTTTCAGGTCGGGATGCAACGTTGCTTCGTCGCGCTCCACACTCCGTCCTGGCAGGGCACGGTTGCGAAGTCCGTGAGGAGGCTCACCGCCAGCAGGGCGGCAAAGGCGGTCAGCGCGACCGCCAAGCCGATGACGACGAGCCTCGTCATGCTCCATCCCTCTCGCATCAGCGCGCGAATTCAAGCCGATGCGGCACGGGAAGAACGGTCACGGACGCCGGTCTCACTCCAGCTTGACCTGCGCCTCCTTGACGACCTTGCCCCAGCGCTCGACCTCGGCCGTGACGAACTTGCCGAAATCCTCTCCGCTCAGGGTCGGCATCGGCGAGCCGCTCTTCTTCCAGACGGCCTCGATGGCGGGCATCTTGAGTGTCTTCTGCACCTCCTCGCGCATCTTCGTCACGATCTCCGGGGGCGTGCCCTTGGGCGCCCAGAGGGCATACCAGGTCGAGACCTCGAAGCCCTCCAGGCCGGCCTCCTTGGCTGTCGGCACATCGGGTACGGCTTCGGAACGGGTCGGCGCGGCGACCGCGAGCGCCCGCAATGCGCCGCTCTGGATCTGGGCGGCCGAGGAGCCGAGACCGTCGAACAGCAGGTCGACCTGGCCGGCGACCGTGTCCTGCAAGGCGGGGCCTGCGCCGCGATAGGGCACATGGGTCAGCTTCGTCTTGGTCGAGATCTGGAAGAGTTCGCCGGCGAGATGATGCGTCGTGCCGTTGCCGGCAGAGGCATAGTTCAGCTTCTCCGGGTTCTTCCGAGCGAAGTCGACCAGTTCGGCCACCGTCTTGGCCTGGACCTTGCCGGGATGGACGACGATGACCTGCGGCGGCTGGGCGATGACCGCGATCGGGATGAAGTCGGTCTGGATGCTGTAGTCGAGCTTCGGATAGAGCGCCGGCGCGATGGCATGATGCGCCGCTCCGACGAAGAAGGTGTAGCCGTCGGGCTTGGCCTTCGCCGCGGCCGAGGCGCCGACCGTACCGCCGGCACCGCCGCGATTCTCGATGATGATGCGCTGGCCGAGCTGCTGGTCGAGCTGGGCGGCGAGGGGCCGGGCGAAGGCATCGGTGCCGCCGCCGGCCGGGAAGGGCACGATGAAGGTGATCGGCCGCTGCGGCCAGGTGTCGGCCAGTGCCGGCGCCGCCGCCAGCAGCACGAAGGCGGCGGTCGCGAGGATCAAGTCTCGTTTCGTCGTCATTGTTGATGCGTCTCCCTTGATGCGGCGCTTGTCGGCCCCTGCCTTCGTGGCGTGCAGGGTTCAGGAGAACAGGAAGGGGCATCCGGTCGCGCCGCTACGCGGGGATATGCCGGGCGCGGCCGATGCAACCCGAATGCGTGAAAGCATCCTCCGGCCCGTGGCGGGGCTGGAGGCAGGTTCGGTTCGGAGGCCGGGCTTTGCGCCAGCCTCCGAACCATGGACGGCGATCAGCTGCGATACCAGCTCGCCAGGTTCCAGGTCGTCACCTCCCAGCCGGAGATGTCGGGCGTCAGGTTGTTGATGGCAGCGCCGACGACCGTGCGCGACAGGACCGGCAGGATGACGTTGGCCTCGCAGAAGATCTCGTTGACCTTGATCAGCAGCGCGGCGCGCTTGACCGGGTCGAGCTCCTTCTGGGCGGCCTTGTAGGCCTTGTCGGCTTCCGGGTCCGAGTAGCGCGAGACGTTGCGGCCCAGCCACTTGTTCTCCTTGCTGGCGATCTCCCAGGAGACGAGCTGGTTGAGGAACCGCTCCGGATCGGGCTGCGGCTGCGTCGTGGTGTACATTTCCATGTCGCAGTACAGCTTGGTGTAGGTGTCGGGGTTGGCGACATCAGACGAGAAATACACCGATGCCGTGACCGACTTCAGCTCGAGCTCGATGCCGGCGCGCTGGCAGGCCTGCTTGATGATGGCCTGGGTCTTCTGGCGTGGGGCGTTGATCGAGGTTTGGAAGACGTATTTGAGCTTCTTGCCGTCCTTCTCGCGGATACCGTCGGCGCCCTTCTTCCAGCCGGCATCGTCGAGGATCTTGTTGGCCTTCTCGATGCTGAACTCGTATTTGAGCTTGGTCGACTTGAACTGCTTGGGTTCGTTGACGAAGCTCGCGGTCGCGACGCCGCCGCGGCCATAGATGAACTTCTCGATCGAATCGCGGTCGATCAGGAGGTTCATCGCCTGGCGCACGGCCGGGTCGCTGAGCGAGGGGTGCTTGGTCTTGACGCTCGAACGCTCGCCGTCGACCTCGGTCCACGGATCGGTCGTGTTCAGGATGATGAACTCGACGTCGCCGCCCTTGACCGCCACGACCTTGCCGCGGCCGCCGGCTTCCATACGCTTGAGGACCTCGTCCTCGACCTGCAGGTTCCAGGCATAGTCGTATTCGCCGGTCTGGAGCACGGCGCGCGCAGCAGAAACCGCGTCACCGCCGCCCTTGACCTCGAGCGTGTCGAACTGCGGCTTGTTCTTGACGTGGTAGTTCTCGTTGCGAGCAGCCAGCACGATGTCGCCCGGCTTGAAGTCGACGAACTTGTAGGCGCCGGTGCCGACGGGCTTCAGGTTGGCCGGAGCCTCACGGGACTTCGCGCCCTTGTACTCGCCGAAATGGTGCTTCGGGATGATCATCCCGGCGACGCCGACGAAGGGGTCAGCCCAGAACGGGGTCGCTTCCTTGAAGATCACCTTGATGGTGTGGCTGTCGATCTTCTCGACCTTGATGTTGGCATAGGAGCCGGTGGTGTAGGCGGCCGTCGCCGGGTCGGCGGCATATTCCCAGGTGAAGACGGCGTCATCGGCTGTGAACGGCTTGCCGTCATGCCATTGCACGTCCTTCTTCAGCTTCCAGATCACTTCCTTGCCGTCGGCGGAAAGACCGCCATTGGCCTTGCTCGGGATTTCCGCGGCGAGCTGCGGAATGAGGTTGCCTTCCTTGTCCCAGCCGGCCAGCGGCTCGAAGAAGATGCGCGAGGCGATCTGGTCCTTGGTGCCCGAGGCGAAGTGTGGGTTCAGCAGCGTCGGAGCCTGCCAGAGCAGGATCTTGAGCGGCCCGCCGCCGCCGGCCTTGGTCGGCTTGTAGCCGTCGGCCGGCTGGGCCATCGCAACGTCGTTCCAGGCGAGGATCTGGGTCGCCATCGGCGCCGTGATACCTACGGCCGCCATCTTCTGGATGAAGCATCGTCGCGACAACGAGCCGTCCTTCACACCCGCGACGAGGCCGCGGATTTCCTGTTCCTTCATGGGTTTCCCTCCACTTTTCAGCAAACTGGTGCCCCGGCATTCGTTGCCGTGTTTTCGTTGGCGCGTCAGCAATGCATGGCCGGGCGCGGGCGTCCAGTCGGCGAATGGCCGGAGCATGCCGGCAATGCCGGCAATGCGTATCGTCATCCGGCAGGGGTCGCTGCGTCCTAAGATGTCCCGGAGTGACGCGTTGCCGGCGCAAGCAGTCGACCCGATGCAGAGAATGCGCGGATGTGCGCAATTTTACGCTCCGGATTGAATGCAATTTGAGGGTTCCGGCCCGATGGTCTTCCCGCGAACAGTTGGCTGCGGGGTTTGATGTTCACGCGATACTTAACGTTCGTCTTCCTGGTGGGGCTGAGCGCGCTGTTCTTCACCAGCGGACGCTCGGCACCGATAGGCGGCGAGAGCCGGAAGGATCCGCTCAACAGCATCGCCACGGCAGAGCGGGGGGCGGCTCCCGATTCTGCTGGTCCGGTGCCGGGTCGGGCAGGGGCCGAGACCGTCGATCTCGACAGCATCGATGGCGCGTCGTTCGGCGGCTACGATCACAATGGCAGCGTGATGTGGACCGCGTTGGCCGACGGTTTGATCGTCTATGCCGAGCCGAAGGCATCGATTCGGGATGTGGTGAAGCCGGGCAGCGTGCTCTTCCGCGGCAGCCCGTTCCTGCAAGGCGGGCGCCTCGAAGGCACCGCCTACGCCTTCAAGAAGGGCTGCGCGCCGGCGCCTTATGCGGTGCGCGGCGGCTATTCGCGTGACAACGCCACGATCACGTTGCGCGGTGCTGGGCCAGTCAGGCAGGGCTGCGAGGTCGTGGGCTATTCGGAGAGAAGCCCGCACGCGGTGTTGAAGTTCACCAGCATGATGAGCCCGTGACGCTGAGGCGGGCGCGCGACCATCATGCTTCCGCTGTGGCCGGAATCTGAGGAGATGGCGGAAGCGGTGTCCGCATTAGTGTGTTTTCGCTGATTGTCTGCTCTTGCTGATACTTGTCGATATATGACGTAAAATCAGAGATTTAGCTGCGTTTTCAAATCAGATTGCTATCTTCTCGGCTCATTCAATCGAGCGCCCTCGTTAGGGCTGGGGCCGTCAGCGACAGCTTGTGGGGGGCAACCTCGGTCGCTTCGCAACTGCCTCCCGGGCTTCTGGAAACGGCGCGGACGGCATTCACCGCGGGGTTCAGCAGCGCGGCGATGTTCAGCGCCGCGAGTGTCGCCATTCTCGCCGTTCTGGCCGCCGTTTCATTGCGGCGCATTGGTGCCATCGAGGGCGGCGGATAGCACCATTTCCATGCGCCGATCGCCGGCCCATGGCTAGAGCCGCGGAACCGCCGCGAGCAGGCGGCGCGTATAGGCATGCTGCGGAGCGTCGAACACCGCGTCGGCCGGTCCTGTCTCGACGATGACGCCATCCTTCATCACCGCGATCCGGTCGCTCATGTGCCGGATCACGCCGAGGTCATGGGAGATGAAGAGCATCGCCAGCCCGAGCCGATGCTGAAGCGCGATCAGCAGATCGAGCACCTGCGCCTGCGTGGTCACGTCGAGCGCGGACACCGGCTCGTCGCAGATCAGGAGATCGGGCTCGCTCGCCAGCGCCTGCGCGATCGAGACGCGCTGCCGCTGGCCGCCCGACAATGTCGCCGGCCGCCGGTCGAGGACCTCCGTCGGCAGGTTGACGAGCCGGAGCAGCTCTTCGACACGCGCTTGCCGGTCACCCTTGCCGAAGGCGGTGTGAAGCCGAAGCGGCTGCTCGATGATCCGCCGGACGGTATAGCGCGGATCGAAGGAATTCAGCGGGTCCTGCACGATCGTCTGGATATGCCGGCGCAGTGGCCGGCGCTGGCGCTCGGACAGGCTGCTCCAGGCCGAGCCACGGAACAGGGCCTCGCCCTGGTCAGGCTTTCGCAATGCGAGCGCGACCTTGCCGATCGTGGTCTTGCCTGAACCCGATTCTCCGACGATGCCGAGGGTCTCGCCGGGAAACACCGTCAGTGAGACGCCGTCGGCCGCGCTGGTCACGCCCCGATCCGGGCGGGTGAACCGCACCGCGATATCGCGCAGCGCCAGGATCGGCTCTCCTCCCTCGGGCTGTTGCGGCTTCCCTGGCCGGGTCCCTTGCGTCGACAGCCAGCGTCCGCGTGTCGCGGCGCTCGGCACGGCCGACAGAAGGCGCTGCGTATAGGCATGGCGCGGCTTCCGCAGGACCTCCCGCACCGGGCCTGTCTCGACCAGCTCGCCGTTCTGCATGACCGCGATACGGTCGGCGAGCTGCGCGGCCACCGCCAGATCATGCGTGATGAGCAGAATGCCATGCCCGGCCCTGGCGAGCGCCTGGAAGACGTCGAGGATCTGCTGCTGGATCGTGACGTCGAGCGCCGTGGTCGGCTCGTCGGCGATCAGCAGCCGCGGCCTTGCGGCCAGCGCCGAGGCGATGAGCGCCCGTTGCCGCAGCCCGCCCGAAAGCTCGTGGGGGTATTGCGCAGCCCGGACAGCCGGGTCGGGAATGCCGACGCGCGCGAGCAGGGTTTCGACCTCCGCGCCGATTTCCGTGCGCGGAACCAGTCCGTGGGTCAGGAGCGGCTCGCCGACCTCCCGGCCGATCGTCCGCAGCGGATCAAGCGAGACCAGTGCGTCCTGCAGTACGAAGCCGATCTCCTGGCCCCGGATCTTCGACCATTGCCGCTCCGTGAGACCGTTCAGGGAATGGGTCTCGCCATCATGGCCCGAGAGGCGCAGTGTCCGGGCGCGCTGCTCTGCGCCCGGACCTGCCAATCCGACGAGTGCGCGGGCGGTGACCGATTTGCCCGAGCCGGACTCGCCGACGATCGCGAGGATCTCTCCGGCACCGATGGTGAAGGAGATGCCGCGCACGACCTCCCGCGGACCCTGCCGGCCCGGGAAGCTGATATGCAGGTCCTCGACGTCGAGGATGGTGGAGCGGGCGGCCGGCGCGGCCCGGACGAGGTCATGCAGCCCGACGAGCTGGACGTTCATGGCTGGCCTCCCTGTGAAAGCAGGAGCTGCAGGCGGCGCCCCAGGATCGTGATGGCGATGACCGAGGCTGCGACGACCGTTGCCGGCAGGAAGCTGATCCACGGTGCGGTATCGAGGAAGTTGCGCCCATCGGCCAGAAGCGCGCCCCATTCGGCGGCGGGCGACACCACGCCGAGCCCGATGAAGCTCAGGGCCGACGCCGAAAGCACGGCATTGCCGACGCCGATGGTGGCCAGGACGACGAGCGGCCGTATGGCATTCGGCACGACATGGCGGGCGATGATCGCCGGCGTGGCCTCGCCGAGCGAGACGGCATGCTCGACATAGCCGGACTGCCAGACGCGCAGCACTTGCGAGCGCACCAGCCGGGCATAGCCCGCGATGCTGGAAAGCCCGACGGCGAGGAGGGTGTTGGTCGGCCCCCGGCCGAGCACGGCGATGATCAGCAGGGCGAGCAGGATTTCCGGGAAGGCCAGCAGGATATCGATCAGCCGCACGAGCAGGCGCTGCAGGATGGGCGGGGCAAGGCCCGCCGCCGTGCCCAGGAGCACGCCGCCGGCGCAGCCGATCAGCGTCGCGCCGAGGCCGATGCCCAGCGATTGCGAGGTGCCGTGGATGACGCGGGTGAAGACGTCGCGGCCGAGCTGGTCGGTACCGAACCAGTGGGCGAGGCCGGGCGGCAGCAAGATCGCATCGGTATCGACGGCGTCAGGCGCCAGTGCCGTGAACCAGTGCGGCACTGCGGCAGCAGCCACGAGAAGCAGCACGAAGGCGAGGGGGGCGACGAGACCCGGTGCGCGCCAAGCATGCCCGGCACGCCCGCCGCCGTTGCGAACACGCGCGACGATGTCGAGGGCGAGGCTCATCGCGCGGCCCTCCGCAGCCGTGGGTCGATCAGCAGGTAGAGGGCATCGACCGCCAGGTTGATCAGCACCGAGACGAGAGCCGACAGCATCACCAGCCCGAGCAGCAGGGGCATGTCGCGCGTCTTGATCGCCTGCAGGGTGATCTGGCCGATGCCGGCCCTCCCGAACACGGTCTCGGTGAGGATCGAGCCGGCGAGGACGCCGGCGAAGAGCGTGCCGGTCAATGTCGAGACCGCGAGCGCGGCATGACGCAGCGCGTGGCGCAGCAGCAACTGCGTCTCGCTAACGCCGCGTGTCCGTACGGTCAGGGCGAAAGGCTGGAGCAGGGCTTCTTCCAGCCCGTCGCGCAGGACCTGCCCCAGCAGGGCCGCGAGCGGCAGGCTCAGCGCGATGGCAGGAAGTACGAGGGCGCGGAAGCCTTCGCCGCCGATGACCGGGAACCAGCCGAGATAGAAGCTGAAGACCGTCAGCAGCAGGAGGCCGACCCAGTAGACCGGCGTACTCAGCACGGCGAGCTCCAGGCCGGCGAGGGCGGTTCGCAGTCCCTTGCGTCGTCCTGCCGTGGCTAGCGCATTGACGAAGGCGAGCCCGAGCGCCAGCGCCATCGCGGTGCCTGCAAGCTGCAGCGTCGGCCCGGCCGCCTCGCCGATGACCTCGATGACAGGCTGCCGGTATTGATAGCTCTCGCCGAAATCGCCGAGCAGGGCCTGGCCGATGTAGCGCAGGTATTGCACGGGCAGCGGCTGGTCGAGGCCGAACTGCCGGATCAGCGCCTCCCGCTCGGCCGCGTCGACGACGTTCTCGCCGCCGGTGAGGACCGCGACGGGGTCGCCGGGGATCGCCTTGACGGCGACGAAGGTGATCGTGGCCGCGCCCCAGAGCACGGCGACGATCACCCCGAGGCGCCTGAGCCCCGCGGGCAGGGCGTTAGCGAGCCAGCCAGGCATCGTAGAGGTTCGGCTTTGCATTCGTCGCCCAGCTGACGCCCTGCAGCTTCTTCGAGGCGCCCAGCTGATAGGCGACGACGTAAAGCGGCACGGCATAGGCCTGGCCGATGATCTCGGCCTGAGCCTGGCCGTAGAGGCGCTGTCTCTCCTCGCCGGAGGCGCCGATCGCCTTGGTCAGGATCTCGTCGAGGCTCTTCACCCGCGCATTATTGGCGCCGTTCGGCGGGATATAGGCCGAATGGAAGACGGTCCGCAGGATGTCCGGTTCGGCTCGGACATAGTAGAGCGAGGTGAGATCATAGTCGTTCGCAGCCGTGCGGGCGGTGTATCCGCCGGCATCGACGGGATCGAGCTTGAGGTCGAAGCCTGCTTTCTTGACGGAGAACTGGACCGCCTGGGCCACGGTCAGGTCCGAGGCGCTCCACGCGGCGGCGTCGTAGACAAAGCGGAGGCTCAGGCGTTCGCCGCCCTTCGAGCGGATGCCGTCGCCGTCCTTCGCGGTCCAGCCGGCCTCGTCGAGCAGCTTCGCGGCCTTCTGCTGGTCAAAGCCCCATGTGCTCGCGATCTTCGGATCGTAATAGAGCGTCGAAGGGCCGAAGATGTTATCGGCTGCCTTGAGGCTGCCGAAATAGGCGGCCTTGACCGCATTCGGCGCATCGATCGCGCTCTGGAAGGCCTGACGAACCCGGCTGTCGGCGAAGGGGCCCTTGCTCGTGTTCAGGAACAGCGAGCGGTTCACGCCGGGGTTTTCGCGCGTCACGACCTGAAGGCGGCTGTCGCCCTGAACGGAGCGGAAATTCGCCGGCGGTACCTCGTCGATCGCCTGCACCTGTCCGCTGCTGAGCGCGCCGAGGCGAACCGAGGATTCCGGCAGGTAGCGGAACACGATGGCATCGAGATGGGCCGGGCCCTGATGCGCGGCATAGCCCGGTCCCCAGTTGTAGTCGGCCCGCCGGGTGAGCCGGCTGCCGCTGCCCTTGGTGAAGCTCTCGAGCAGGAAGGGACCGGAGCCGACGACGGTGTTGGTCGTGCTCTTAGCCTCGCGCAGATATGTCGGCGACTGGATGCCCAGATAGGGCAGGCTCAAGCCCTGCAGCAATGGCGCGAAGGCCTGCTTGTAGGAGATCACCACCGTCGCGGCGTCGGGCGCGGCGATGCCGGCCACCGGACCGAGCAGGGACTTCGCATAGCTCGATGTCGTCTTGGGATCGAGGATCCGCTCGAAATTGAACTTGACCGCCGCCGCGTCGAGAGGCGTGCCGTCGCTGAAGGTCACGCCGCGGCGAAGATGGAAGGTGTAGATCGTATTGTCGGCATTCACCTCCCAGCGTTCCGCCAGCCAGGGCGTGAAGCTGTTATCCTCGGCTTGGCCGACGAGGGAATCGACGAGGTTGCGGGTGATCAGCGCCGTGATCGAACTGCCGGTGATCGAGGGATCGATGATCGCGGTGTCGCTCGCCAGGCCGAAGGTCAGCGTGCCTCCGGCGACGGGCTTTCCGCCCGCCTGGTTGTCGGTGGCGAGGGCAGGGGCTCCGGCCGCGAGAAGGGCGATGGCTGCAATCGCCGCACGCAGATGAAGGCGCCGCGCCGTGGCTGCTTCTCGGGCGGTTTCTTGATGCTGTGGCTGGAGCACGCAGCGGGACGGGGAGAGTTCGGCCCGGTTCATGGAAGTACCTCGGGATGAGTTGGGGCATCGGCGCGGGCCAGCGATGGCCGCGGCCTGAAGCCCTTGGCATGTCGGAAATCGATGGTCGGTCGGGGTGCGCGGCGCCGCCGCTGCGCTATTCGCAGCGGCGGCGGCGGGGCTCGCCGGTGCGCGTCCAGTGCAGGAACGCCGACAGGCGCAACAGGGCGTGTACGATGACATTGAACGGGATGAGCATGGGCCTTCCTCAAGCAAAGGAGCCCACGGCAATGCGCGTGGTGCTTTTAGCATTGGTGACGCGGTGCAAGCTGCTCCAACAAATCCCGCGATCGGCATGATTTGACCCATGTCGATGGTAGTAATCATCGTTTGGCGCCAGCTTTCCGTCAATCGAATGTCTTTTCAAATACATTCGGGAACGGGCAAGATTTCGCTTTCGCCGAAGCCGTGAAGGGGTGGTTCGATCTCCGCGGCGGTTGAGAGGACTGCGTCGCGCGAAAGCTGGCTCGCCTCAGGCGCTGCGGGCCAGCGAGACAGCCGGCGGCAAGAGAGGCAGCTCCAGGTTCGAGCGGAAATCGCCTCCGACATAGTCGGTATCGATCAGCGCGCGCCGGCGCAGCTCCGGCAGCAGGCCGTTCAGGAGCAGGTCTTCCTGATCGGGATTGCCGAGCCCGTGGAGGGTGAGGATATCCAGCACGCCGGCCCGGAAGCGCTCCTCGATCGCATCGGCCAAGTA
Source organism: Allobosea sp. FG18 (assembly GCF_057809495.1). Taxonomy (NCBI): domain Bacteria; kingdom Pseudomonadati; phylum Pseudomonadota; class Alphaproteobacteria; order Hyphomicrobiales; family Alloboseaceae; genus Allobosea; species Allobosea sp. FG18. The sequence continues at coordinate 49,393 of NZ_JBMDKB010000012.1, read as the reverse complement.
TTCGGGCGTGCCCGCGACCGACCAGTGGCCGGTTTCCTGCGCCTCGATGATCAACTCACGAAGCGTCAGACCCTGCTTCGCGTAGCGGCTGAAGATTTCGACGCGCCCGCGGCGCCGGTTGGTGCTGGTGATCTCCGGCAGCAGGCTGTCGGGCAGGGGCTTGTCGAGCGGCAGGTCCGAGAGGTCGATATCGCCGCCGAGCATGTCGGCGAGCTTGAGGCGGCCGAGATCGTAATCGATGCGCTCGTGCTTCTCCTTCAGGCGTCGGGCGACATCCGCGTCGGATTCCCCGATGACCGAATGGAACGAGTTCATCACGAAGGGCAGGTGTTCTCCGCGCCCGAAGCTCTTGGCCCGGCGCCGCAGCTCGGTCACGAAGGCGATCGCGCCGTCCAGCTTCGGCTGCGAGGTGTAGACCACCTCGGCATAGCGCGCCCCGACATTGATCCCCGCTTCGGATTGGCCCGCCTGGAACTGCACGGGGCGGCCCTGCGGCAAAGGCGGTACGTTGAGCGGTCCCTGAACGGCGAAGTGCCGGCCGCGATAGTCGATGCGATGGAATTTTGCGGGATCGAGCGCGAGCGCGCCGGAGGCCTTGCGGGTGACGGCGTCCCTTTCATTCGCATCGTATAAGGCATTCACGACCTCGATGAATTCTGCGGCGCGGGCATAGCGCTCCTCGGGGCTGAGCAGGAGTGCCCCGAAATTCTCCTCGCCGACCGAGGAGGTGACCGCGTTCCATCCGGCGCGGCCGCCGCTGGCATGATCGAGCGTGCCGATCAGGCGCGCCAGATTGTAGGGATGATGGAAGGTCGTCGAAATCGTCGCGACGAGGCCGATATGCGACGTGACCTGGCTCAGCGCAGCGAGCGCGATGAGCGGGTCCTGTACTCCGGCCGTGCCGGCGAGCCCGGCCGGATCGATCTGGAGCAGGTCGGCGGTAAAGAGTCCGGTGATCTTCTCGGCCTCGGCCCTGCGGGCGAGCTCGGCCGCGCGCTTCGCCCCCGTGGCCGGGTCGGCATCGTTTGCAGCGGCGATGACATTGGAGGCGCCCATCAGAGTCTTGAGGCGGCGAGGGGATGACGACATGGCGATGTCCTTCTTCTGGAATGCGATCGGCTGCGCAGGCAGCTTTGGTTCAGGGGTTTTCGGTGCCGCTCAAGGCGCGGGGAGCGCCGGTGCCGCCGCTCGCTCGTCTCGCAGCAGAGGCAGCAGATTCAGGCCCTGGCGCTCGATCTCCGTGAGATAGGGCGTGTCGGACAGGATGAATTGGGTGATGCCGAGATCGCGGTATTTCTTTAGCGAGCTCGCGACATCGGCGGCCGAACCGACGAGCCAGGTCGTGCCCGCGCCGCCGCCGCCGACCTTGCCCGGTGCGGTATAGAGATTGTCGTCCAGCACCTCGCCGCGATCCGCCAGGTCGAGCAGGCGCCGCTGGCCGATCGCGACGAAATTCTGGTGGTCGTGCCAGCCAGCTCCGTTGTTTCCCGCCATGGCTGCGACCTTGGCCTCTGCATCGGCCCAGGCCTGCTCCGTCGTGTCCCGGACCAGCGTCGTGATGCGCAGCCCGAACTCGAGCGGCGCGAGCTCCCGGCCGAGTTCATCGCTCAGGGATCGGAGGCGGGCGATCCGCTGCGCGATCTCGGCGAGCGGCTCGCCCCAGAAGAGCTGGACGTCGGCCTCGGTCGCGGCGACGCGCTCCGCCGCTTCCGATGCTCCCCCGAAATAGAGCCTGGGATGAGCCCTGCCATTTCGCGGCTGCAGGCGCGGTTGAACGGTCGCGTTCGAGACCGAAAAATACGTGCCGCGGAAGCTGACCTTCTCCTGGGTCCAGAGCTTGCGGACGAGCTGCATGAACTCGCGGGTTCGCGCGTAGCGCTGGGCCTGGTCGCCTTCCGCATCGCCATAGGCGGCAAGGTCGTCCTGCCCCGATACGATGTTGATGCGGACGCGCCCGCCGTTCAGGTGGTCGAGCGTCGCCGCGGCCGAGGCCAGATTGGCAGGCCGCCAATAGCCGGGGCGGATCGCGATCAGCGGCTCGAACGTCCTGGTGCGAGCGGCGAGCGAGGCGGCGACGGTGAACGTGTCAGGCCGCCCCCAGCCCGTGCCGATCAGGGCGCCCTTCCAGCCGAAGCGCTCCAGCGCGAGTGCATGGCTGGCCAAGGCATCGAGGCTGTTGTGATCACCCGTGGCGGAATCGCCGCGATGACCGGGCTTCACGTCATTCGGTATGTACCAGAGGAATTCGCAAGCATCTGTCATGGGGCTGCGGTTTGATTGAATTGATCAATGCCGCAGCTTACGAGAATAGTGATTTATGCTGAAAGAGGAGGGGTTTCTTTATTTGGCTGCAAGGGTGGTTGTTTAATCTGTTTGCATTGTTGCTTGGAGATTGCAGTTTTTATGCAGATGATTCTCTTGTAGGGCGCCCTGCCGGAAACGCGCGAGTGCATTCAGAAAGGCTCCGGGCCGGAATCGTGGGACAGGCAGGGGCCGACGTTTATCCAGCTGGCACGATCTGTCAGGTACCGGGGCAGAAATTGCTCTGGAGCCGCCTCGGGAAAGGTCGTTCGTATTCAAAAAGACGGAGTATTTGAAGGCCTTTTTCGAGTAGCCCGCGATAACCTGGCGCCAATCCTGATATTCGAGAGATAGGGCGTTCGTTTCATTGGTATTCCTGGCCCGGTTCGTTGGCCTGTCCTGGATATTGCGGTTGCACTGAGATTCTCCGGTCCTCAGTCATTCCTCCGCTGCACAAACGCTGACCATCGCACAGGGCAACGACATCCTGTCGCTCGACCCGGCCAATCACGGTAATAACAGCACCGAGACGGCGCTGGTGAATCTCTACGACTATCTGGTCGACAAGGATTTCAGCCAGGGACAATTGCGTTTCACGCCGCGCCTTGCGGTGTCCTGGAGCAGCGACGACAACATCCACTGGACGATCAGGCTGCGCGACGACGTCTACTGGCATAACGGCGACAAGTTCACGGCGCAGGACGTCAAGTTCACGATCGAACGCTCCCAGCAGGACAAGAAGCTGATCAGCTCTGCCAAGTTCCGCCGCATCAAGACGGTCGAGGCGCCGGACGACACCACTCTCAAGATCGAGACCGACGGGCCGGACACGCTGCTGCTGCATGCCTTCGTCGGCAACGGCGCCGGCATCCTGCCCAAGGCCGCCTTCGAAAAGGCCGGCGGGCGGGAGGAGTTCTTCAAGCAGCCGGTCGGTACCGGCCCCTATCTCTTCAAGCGCTGGGTCAAGTCTGACCGCCTCGTCCTGGCGAAGAACCCGCGCTGGTGGGGCGGCACGCCGAAATGGGACGACGTCGTCATCCGCGCCATTCCCGAGACGAGCACGCGCGTGGCCGAGCTCCTGACCGGCGGCGTCGATATCGCCGTCAACATCCCGCCGGAGGACATCGCGCGCCTGAACGACAACAAGGGCACGCGCGCCATCACCTTCGACATCGCGCGCAACCTCGCCCTGCATGTCCGCACCGGCAAGGACCGTGTCACCGGCGATCCGCGGGTCCGTAAGGCGATCGACCTCGCCATAGACCGTGATGCGATCGTGAAGCAGGTTCTGGAGGGGCATGGCGCGCCGACGCGCGGCTTCTTCCCGCCTGCCATCCTCGGCTTCGCGCCGGACTTGAGCCGCGCGATCCGCTTCGACCCCGAGCAGGCGAAGGCCCTGCTGCGCGAGGCCGGCTTCTCCAGCAGCAAGCGCCCCGCGATCAGGATCAGCACGCCGAGCGGCCGCTATGTGAAGGACCGCGAGATCGTCGAGGCTGTGGCCGGCTATCTCGAGGATGTCGGCTTTCGCGCGCAGGTCGAGGTGCTCGACTGGACCGTCTACAACAACAAGCTGGTCGGGGACCCGGCGCCGCAGCTGCATTTGTCGCTGATCCTCGGCGCCGCCTTCGGCTTCGTGATCCAGCGTTCGCGCTTCTGCTTCCTCTGCATCTGGCGCGACTGGCTGGACCGGCGCGACCCGCGCGGCCTGCTCGGCATCGTCACGGCGCTGGCCGTGGGCATCACCGGCTACACGCTGATCTTCGGCGCCTGGCTGCCGGACCCGTCGGGCACGCGCCTGCCGCCGACGGCCCATATCGGGCCGGTCAGCCTCGCGCTCGTGCTTGCGGGGCTGGCCTTCGGGGCAGGGATGGCGCTCTCGGGCTCCTGCCTCAGCGCCCATCTCTACCGTCTCGGCGAAGGCTCGCCGACCGCGCCCTTCGCCCTGATCGGCGCCGTCGGCGGGTTCATCCTGGGCTTTCAAAGCTGGAATGGGCTCTATCTCTGGACGATCGCGGGAGCTCCAGTGCCGTGGCTGCCGCGCCATCTCGGCTATGGCGGTGCGCTGATCGCGTCGCTCGCCGTTCTGGCCTGGTTTGCCCTGCGCAAGGGCAGATTCCCCCAACAGCCGGAGCCCTCGCGCGATCCTCTCGTCGCCATCTTCCGGCAGCGCTGGCCGGCCTGGCTGGGCGGGCTGTCCGTCGGCCTGATCGGTGTTGCCGCCTATCTGCGCCTGTCCCCGCTCGGCGTGACCGCCGAGATCGGCTCGCGCTCGCGCCAGCTTGCCGGCGCCTTCGAGCTACTGCCTTCGCGGCTCGAACGGCTCGACAGCTTCCGTGGCTGCGCCACGGTTATCCGTGACGCCCTGCTGACGCCGAACGGCTTGTTCATCGCCGGCATCGTCGCAGCCGCGCTGATCGCGGCACTCGCCGCGGGCGAGTTCAAGCCGCGTTGACCGACGATCGGTCAGGCGCTACGCGGATTGACCGGGGGCGTCCTGCTGGGCTGGGGTACCGTCATTGGCCTCGGCTGCACCGTCGGCACGCTGCTCTCAGGCATCTCGGCCAGCGCGCTCTCGGGTTGGGTCTTCGCTCTGGCTCTCGGCGTCGGCGCTACGGCCACACTCAGGCTCGGGCGCCGGGCCGGATTACCGCTTTGAATCCAAAAAATCAGCCATGGCGTTGATGCTCGTCGGCGGCCTTGGTCGCTGTGACCTGACCGAGGGCCGGCAACAGCCGGCCCAGTTGATCCAAGCTTGTCTCAACCGATCCTGATGCGCAGCAGCGGGCCTACGGAGCCATCACGCCACGTCAAGGTTTAGGCTGCCCTCGAACGCCCGTCGCACCGCCGATGGAGCGGATCGCGGTCGGGATGAGTTCTTACCGTAGGACGGCGATGAAAGGACGAGCCGCCTGTCCAAGTGCGTCGTCAGCGATGATGAGCAAGCCAATCAGCGCAGGTAGTGGATATGCGGCCTTAGATGATGCGGAGATGTCTCGATGCGGGCCTCGACCGAAAAGACATCGCTCAGGAGGGCTTCGGTGATCACGGCATCCGGAGCACCGGACGCCACGATCTTGCCCTTCTGCATGACGATGACCGCGTCGCAGAACATGGCGGCGTGATTGAGATCATGCAGGGCGACGACGCTGGTGATCGGCAGGCTCGCGACAAGCTTCAGCACGCCGATCTGGTGCTGGATGTCGAGATGGTTGGTCGGCTCGTCCAGGATCAGCTCGGTCGGCGTCTGCGCAAGCGCCCTGGCGATATGCGTGCGCTGTTTCTCGCCGCCCGACAGGCTCTGCCAGCGATCGCCGCGCCGGTCCTGCAGGCCGGCGCGCAGGAGCGCCTCATCCACGGCGCGGTCGTCGGCATGGGTCCAGCGCGATAGCCAGGAGCGGTGCGGGAACCGGCCGAGCCGGACGATGTCGGCGATGCGGAGATTGGCGCTTGTGGTCGCGTGCTGCTCGACGAAGGCGACGCGGCGTGCCACGGCCCTGGCGCCCAGCGACGCGAGGTCGCTGCCGTCGAGCAGCACGCGGCCCGATTGCGGGCGCTTCAGGCCGGTCAGCAGGCGCAGCAGCGAGGTTTTGCCGGAACCGTTGGGACCGAGCAGGCCGAGCATCCGGCCGGGCTCCGCGGAGAAGGAGACGCCGTCGACGATCGTCTTGCTTCCGATTCGCCAGACCAGGTTCTCTGCCGTGATGCTCATGAGGCGCGCTGCAAGCGGTAGAGGATGATCGAGAAGAACGGCACGCCGACGAGCGCCGTGACGACGCCGATCGGCAGCACCTGCTGCGGGATCAGCGCGCGCGAAGCGACATCCGCCAGCACCATGAAGACCGCGCCGATCAGCATGCAGGCCGGTAGCAACCGCACATGAAGGGGGCCGACCAGCGCACGCGCCGTATGCGGCACGATCAGGCCGACGAACCCGATGGAGCCGACCATGCTGACGATGGTCGCGGTCATCATCGCGGTGAGGGCGAAGAGCACGATCCGGGCCCGGTCGACATTGACGCCGAGGGAGGCCGCCGTCTCGTCGCCGAAGGCGAAGGTGTCGAGCGTCCTGGCATAGCAGAGGCAGGCGATAAGCCCGATGCTGACGACGACGGAAACCAGCATGAATTCCGGCCAGCGCACGCCGCCGAAACTGCCGAGCAGCCAGAACATGACGTCGCGCGCCTGCTGGGCGTTGCCGGATGTCGTGACGATATAGGAGGTCGTGGCGTTGAAGAGCTGAGACGCCGCCACGCCCGCCAGGATCGTGCGATCGGCGCCGCCGCGCGTGCCGTTCGAGAGCAGGGCCACGAAGCAGAACGCCGCGAAGGCTCCGAGGAAGGCGCCTCCGGACAGCGACAGGACGCCACCGCCAAGGCCCAGGATGATGATGGCGACCGCGCCCGTCGATGCGCCCGCCGAGATGCCGAGCACATAGGGCTCCGCCAGCGGGTTACGCAGCAGCGATTGCATGATCGCGCCGGACAATGCGAGGCCGGCACCGCAGAAGGCCGCGACCAGCGCGCGGCTCAACCGGTAATCCCAGATCACCGTCTCGTAGACGCGGTCGATCTCAACCGCTGTCCAGCCGAGCCGGTTGGTGACCGCGGTGAAGGTCGTGCCGAGCGGGATCGGCAGGTCGCCGATGCCGGTGCTGAGCCCGATGGCAAGGCCGATCGCCAACAGCGATGCCAGCATCAGGCCGGCAAAGGCTGTCTTGCCTTCGAGGGCGCCGTTTCCGGAGGTCACTTGAGCTGGCCGAGCGCTTTCAATTGCTGCGCCACCTGCTCGGCGCCATAGATCGTGCGGACGGTCGGGTTCATCGCCTGGCCGTCCATGATCACGATCGCCTTGTTCCTGACGGCCGCGAGCTGGCTGACGGCGGGGTCCGTGGTCAGGAACTTGATCTTGGCCTCCGGCTTGTCGAGTTCCCAGCGGTTACGATCGAGGCTGGCGACGACGATGACGTCCGGCTTCGCGGCGATGATGCCTTCCCAGCCCAGCGTCGGCCACTCGGCCTCGGCGCCGATGGCATTGCGCCCGCCGAGCAGGTCCGCGATGAAGCCGGAGGCACCGTTCTTGCCGCCGAGATAGGCATCGGCGGAGGGGGAGGGGCTGGAGAACCAGAAGACATAGGAGAGCTTCTTGTCGCCCGGTGTCACGCTGGCACGGAGCGCCGCCTCGCGCGCCTTGAAATCGGCGATCAGGGCTTGGCCGCGATCCGCGACATCGAAGATCCGCGAGAGCTCGTCGATCTCCTGGTAGAGCACCTCCATGCTCCAGAGCTGGGCGCGGCTGCCATAGGCGTCCTTGCTGCCCTTGGTCTCCAGGCAGGTGCTGGGCGAGAGATAGCTGGGAACGCCGACGCGCTCGAAATCCTCGCGCTTGGCGACCTTGCTGCTCGGGCCAAGCAGCGTGGGCAGGGCCGCGGCGACGAAATCGGGCCGCTCGGCGAGCATGCTCTCGAAGGTGGGGAACTCCACGGTCAGGAGCTTCACCTTCGCATTGGCTTCGGCGAGTTGCGGCAGGACCTTGCTCGGCCAGAAGGCCGTGCCCACCATCCGGTCCTGCAGTCCGAGCAGCAGCATGATCTCGGCGCTGTTCTGGCCGAGCCCGATGGCGCGTTGCGGCGCTTTCTGGAAGGTGACCTTCGCCCCGCAATTATCGAGCGTCAGGGGGTAATTCGTCGGAGCTGCCGCAAGCGGATTCGTCAGAGCACCTGCGGCGCAAACCGCAAGCGCGACAAGGAGCGATTTGAAGTGGCTCACGCGCAATATCCGGGAAATGTTGTCTGTGCGGCGTGTTCTTAATGACCTCGCGCGGAAAGGGCCAGTCGAGGAGCCAACATTATAAATATTCTAAATTATTGAGTCGCTTTACTTCGGTTCACGCTGACTATCGACAGTTATCATTTCAGCCCCGGCCGCCCCAATGTCAGGCGACGATCGCGGTCGTGGCCGGAGCGCTTCATCGAGCGCAGCCAGCTCCTCGGCCATTTGGGCCCGAAGCCATAGCGCCACCCGTTCGACCAGAGGATTGAGCGGTCTTGATCGCGGCGCGATCAGGCTGTGGTGCTGCCCCGTGCGGATGATCAGGTCAGATGCGGGCACCAGGGTTCCCTTCAGCAAGGCGCTCGAGGCCACGCTGAGCCAGCCGAGCGCGATGCCTTCCCCGTTCAGCGCGGCCTGCAGGATGACGGAGTAGTCCGTGAATTCGTGCCAGACGCCTTTCGAGCTGCTGCGACGGGCGACATTGCCCCATTCCCGCGCCCATTTGGGCATCGCATGGTCCGTGAGCCACAAGAAGACATGCCCTGATCCGTCCCCCGTGTGATCGAGCGTGCCGCGCGCTTTCAGATAGGCCGGGCTGCAGACGGGGAAGATGATCTCCGGCGCGAAGAGCCAGCAATGATAGCGCGTGTCGTCTTCGATGATACGCGTCGCCAGATCCACATTGTCGGGAATGCCGCGCAGGACCCCTGGGATGAGGTCGAAGCGGATATCGATCTGCGGAAAGGCCGCATGGAATTCGCCCAGCCGCGGCAACAGCCAATGGGCCACGAACGAGCTGGACATGGACAGCGTGACGACGGGCTTCGTCGCAGTCTGCCGCTGCCGGATCGCCTGGATCGCATCGGCGATGCGCCCGGCGGCTTCTCCGACGACGCCGAAGAGATCGCGGCCGTCCGCGGTCAGTTCGAGCCCGCGCGCCCGCCGCTCGAAGAGCCGGGCGCCTACCGCTGCTTCCAGCTCGGCGACGCTGCGGCTGACGGAGGGCTGGCTGACGTTGAACTCCACGGCCGCGGCCGTGAAGCTGCCGGTGCGGGCCGCGGCCTCGAAAACCAGAAGTCCGCGCGCGGAGGGAATAAGGCGGGAGAGCTGAGCCATACGCTCAGCGTATGCTTCTCCCAAGGTTTTTCAATCTGGTCCGGTTCCAGATTTGCCACCACGATCGCTAGGCCTGCTCGATCCTGATGCGCTCTCGTGCTCGCAAAGTAGAAGACACCAGTTGCCCCGCTCCGGTTCGACCACAGGGAAGCCATTCGATGAGCGCAACGGTTGCCATCCCGGATCGGCCCCTCGGCACGCCGCGCGACCCGCTGCTCGAACCGTTCGCCATCAAGAAGCTCAGGCTTCGCAACCGCATCGTCAGCACCAGCCACGCCTCGATGCTGGACGATGGCGGCCTGCCGCTCGAACGATACCAGCGCTATCACGAGGAAAAGGCCCGTGGCGGCCTTGCCATGACGATGATCGGTGGCTCGGCGATGACATCGCCGGATTCGAGCTGGGGCGGCGGCCAGCTCGACCTTTCCAGTGACCGGATCATTCCGCATCTCACGGCACTGTCCAACCGCATTCACGGCCATGGTGCAGCCGTGATGTGCCAGGTGTCGCATCTCGGCCGCCGCGCGACCTCTTATGCCTCGAACTGGCTCCCGGCACTGGCGCCGTCGCGCGTCAGGGAAACGCGCAACCGCAATTTCCCGAAGGAGATGGACGATGCGGATATCGCGCGCATCATCCGGGATTATGCCGATGCCGCGTTGCGCTGCATGGAAGGCGGGCTCGACGGTATCGAGACGGTGACCGGCGGCCATCTCATCGGCCAGTTCCTGTCACCGCGCACCAACAAGCGCACCGACGGTCTCGGTGGCTCGCCGGAGAACCGGGCGCGTTTCGGGCTCATGATCCATGAGGCGATCCGCAAGCGTGTCGGCGACGAGGCGATCGTCGGCATCCGCTTCGTGATCGACGAAGGCGTGGCCGATGGTTCCGATTTCGAGGATTGCCTGCAGCTCGCGGGGATTTTCGAGCGCGAAGGCCATATCGACTATTTCAACTGCATCTACGGCCGCATGGACACAGATCTCGCGCTGGCTGAGGACAACATGCCCGGCCTGTTCCAGCGCAACGCGCCCTATCTCGCTTCGGTGGCGGAGTTTCGGCGCGAGACGAATCTGCCCCTGATCCATGCCGGCGGCATTCGCGATGTCGCGACGGCGCGCCACACCATCCGCGAGGGCGTCGTCGACCTCGTCGGCATGACCCGCGCCCATATCGCCGACCCGCATCTGGTCCAGAAGATCAGGCGCGGGGAGGAGGAGCGGATCAGGCCTTGCGTCGGCGCCTCCTACTGCCTCTACAAGAAGGTCAACTGCATCCATAACGCCGCCAGCGGGCGCGAAACCGTGCTCGGCCATGAGGTCGCGCTGGCCTCGCGGCGGCTGAAGGCCGTGGTGGTCGGCGGCGGGCCGGCAGGCCTCGAAGCCGCCCGTGTCTGCGCCGAGCGGGGGCATTCGGTCGTGCTCTTTGAGGCTGCCGCGAAGCTCGGCGGGCAGTTGCTCGTTGCCACCGCTGCCGAGGAGCGTCGCGACCTGATCGGCATCGTCGACTGGCGCGTCGCGGAGCTGGAGCGGCTCGGCGTCGATGTCCGGGTGAACTGTTATGCGGAGGCCGACACCGTTCGTGTCGAGGCACCGGATCTTGTGATCGTCGCCACCGGCGGCATTCCGGATACCGACTGGTTCGAAGGCTCGGAGCTGTGCGACAGCGTCTGGGACGTGCTGACCGGCACGGTGCCGGGCAAGAGCGATGTGCTCGTCTATGACGGAACCGGGCGTCAGGCAGCGGCGTCCTGCGCCTTGCAGATCGCCCGGCAAGGCCGGTCGGTCAGTCTGGCTACGCCCGACGACGCGCTGGCCATCGAGATGTCCTATATCGACAAGTCGAGCTTCCGGAAGCGCTTCGCCGAACTCGGCATCCGCGCGCTTGTCGATGTCAGGCTGGAGAAGGTCGAGCGCCGGGGCAACGCCTTGCAGGCCACGTTCCGCAATGAGCTGACGGGGGCGGAAAGCCTGGTCGAGGCCAGCCAGATCGTCGTGGAACACGGCACATTGCCGGCCGTCGGGATCTATCACGAATTGCGGCAGTTCTCGGACAATGACGGTGTGACCGATATCGCGTTCATGCTGGGGAGCGAGGAGGCGGCAACCCCCGCGCCGGGGAGCTTCCTCTTGCACCGCATCGGCGACGCCGTATCGAGCCGCGATCTCTATTCGGCGATCTACGAGGCCTACCGGCTCTGCTCCAAGCTCTGAGCTGCCGGCGATTTCAAGCCGCGGCGGGGCTGCGGCCGCTCTCTGCGTTGGCGAAGCGCTCGATCCGGAAGTCGTGGAGCGGGATATCCGTCGTGCCCGTCGCGATCAGTTCGGCCATCGTGTCGCCGACGCCCGGGCCGATCTGGAAGCCGTGCCCGCTGAAGCCGAAGGCATGGAACAGCCCCGGCGTGGTGCCGGACGGCCCCATGACCGGCAGCATGTCGGCCAGATAGCCCTCGCAGCCCGACCAGGTGCGGATCACCGAGACCTTCTCCAGGGCCGGCAGGAGCTGCCTGAGAGCGCGGAGCTGCGCCGGCAGCCGTGCGGGATCGGCCTTGGCGTGACCGGGATCGAGGGGCACGTCGACACGTTCGGCCGCGCCGCCGAAGACGATGTTGCCGCGCTCGACCTGACGGAAATAGGCGTCCGTCCCGTGGCGGCGGGTCCAGATGCCGACAACCGGCAGGATGCGATGGGGCAGGGGCTCGGTGACACCCATTTGCGGGCCGCGCGGGGTGAGGGGAACCGGCTCGCCGAATTGCGCGGCGATCCGCATCCCCCAGGCGCCGGCAGTGTTGAGCAGCTTCGCTGCCTCTAACACCCCCTTCGACGTAGAAACGCGGAAGCCGGATTCTGTCTTCTCGATGCTGCCGACTTCGCATTCCTCGACGATTTCCGCGCCGAGCCGCCTTGCGGCCTCTGTGAAGGCCGGCGCGATCAGGCGCGGATTGCCGGAGCCATCCTGCGGGGAAAAGGAGGCCGCGATCGCTCCGGGACCGAGGCCGGGAAAACGCGCCCGGATCTCGTTGGCGCCGAGTTCCTCGAGTTCGAGCCCCCAGGGCCGCGCGGTATCGGCATAGGCGCGCATATCCGCCAGCGCGTCCTCTTCGAAAATCAGCCGGAGGTGGCCGGTCGCGCGGAACTCGACGTCGCGGCCGAGCAGGCGCTCCGCATCGCCCCAGAGTGCACGCGAGCGATGCGCTAGCGGCAGTTGCGTGAGGTGACGTCCGGTCCGGCGGATATTGCCGAAGGAGGCGACGGTGGCGCCCGTTCCGACGCGGTTGCGTTCGATCAGCGTGACCTTGAGGCCGCGCCGTCTCAGGAAGAAGGTTGCCGCGGTCCCCATCAGGCCGCCGCCGAGCACGATCACATCCATGTCCAGCCTCTTGCCGCAGAGGCGGCAGATCTCCATGCGATCGAACCTGACGTGGGCATGCAGAGCCGTCAAAGACGCGATGGCCGGCAGGCCATAAGTCCAGCCTATGGTCCTGCCCCGCATGTCTCTTGGACCGCGTCGCGGCTTCCATGCCAGCTTCCAGCCACCAGCAAGAGGAGCGGACATGGACGGCGGAACTGTGCCGAGTGCGGACTGGAAGGTCGGCGTCGATATCGGCGGCACCTTCATCGATTTCTGCGCGCTCGAGACGCGTTCGGGTCAGGTCGCGTCGTTGAAGGTCTTGACGACGCCGGACGATCCGGGCGCCGAGCTGATGACAGGTCTCTCGCTGCTGGCCGAGCGCGAAGGCCTCGATCCGACGGCGGTCACCCGCTTCGTCCATGGCACGACGGTCGGCGTGAACACCATCATCCAGCGCAAGGGCGCGCCGCTGGCGCTCTTCACCAATGCCGGCTTCGAGGACGTGATCGAGCTGGCGCGACTGCGCATGCCCGAGACCTATTCGTTGTTCTGCAGCCGCCCCGAGCAGCTCATCACCCGCGACCGGGTGTTCGGCATCCCGGCCCGGATGCGCTCGGACGGGCGCGAGACGGTAAAGCCCGATCTCGCTGTCGTTGCAGCGGCTGTTGCTTCGGCAAAAGCGCGCGGAGCCGTCGGCATCGTCATCGCCTTCCTGCACGCCTGGCGCGACGGCGCGCAGGAGGAAGCCGTGAAGGCGGAGATCGCGCGGCTGGCTCCGGAACTCTTCGTGTTCACCTCGGCCGAGGTCTGGCCGGTGATCCGCGAATACGAGCGGACGACGACGGCGATCCTCAACGCCTATGTGCATCCGCGCATCGCCGGCTACCTGACCGCGCTGGAGCAGCGGCTGGCGGATCGTGGCGTGCCGGCACGCGCGCTCCTGACCAAGTCGAACGGCGGCGTGATGAACGCTGCGGAGGGCAAGCGCGCCTGCGTCTCCATGCTGCTCTCCGGCACGGCTTCGGGCGTCATCGGCGCGACCTGGTTCGCCCGGCAGGCTGGCGAGAAGCGCGTGCTGACGCTCGACATCGGCGGCACCTCCGCCGATTTTGCCCTGATCATCGACGGCGAGCCCCAATACGGCACCGGCGAGATGATCGGCGAATTCCCGCTCTATATCCCCTCCGTCTCGGTCAGCTCGATCGGCATCGGCGGCGGCTCGATCGCGACCGTCGACGGGCAGGGCGTGCTGCGGGTCGGGCCGGAATCGGCCGGCTCGACGCCTGGACCGGCCTGCTACGGGCGCGGTGGCGAGCAGGCGACCGTCACCGATGCCATGGTGGTCTGCGGTTGGCTTGGCCATAGCGAGATGGCCTACGGCCAGCTGAAGATGGATGCTGGCCTTGCCCGCGCCTCCGTCGGGCGCCTGGCCGCGAAGCTGGGCCGGTCCCTCGACGACACCGCGCAGGCGATCCTCGACATCGCCGTCTCCGAGATGTTCGTCGAGGTTGAGAAGCTGTCGTCCCGAGCCGGTGTCGACCTCAAGGATTTCACGCTGATGCCCTTCGGCGGCGGCGGCCCGATGCTCGGCGCCTTCCTTGCGCGAGAACTCGGCATGACCAGGCTGCTGGCGCCGCGTCGGCCGGGTGTCGTCTCGGCGCTTGGCGGGCTCGTCGCCGATCTGCGCGGTGATTTCGTCCGCACGCTCTTCGCGGAGCTCACGGCTTCGGTGCTGCCGCAGTTGAAGGCGGCGGCTGCGGCCATGGTCCAGGAAGGGCGCAACTGGCTGGCGGCCCAGGGCCATGTCGGCCCGGCCGATCTCAGGTTCTCCGCGGATATGCGCTATGTCGGCCAGAGCTACGAGATCGAGGTTCCCCTGCAGCCGGCCTGGCTTGAAGCCGGTGACCCGGCGGCCATTGCCCGCGAGTTTCACCAGACACATCAGCGCATCTACGACTTCGACGACCCTGATGGCCGCATCGAGATCGTCAACCTGCGCCTCTCCGCCATCGGCGCTGGTCCTGCGCTCTCGTTTCCGGAAACAGCGGAGACCGATGCGCCCGCGAGCCCGGAATGCGAGCTGACGATCCATACGGGCGGAAACCGAAAGCCCGTCGGCCTCTACCGCCGCGCCGACCTGCCGCCCGGCAGCCGTTTCGCCGGCCCTGCCGTCGTCGCCCAGGAGGATACCACGGTTGCCATTCCTGCCGGTGCCACCGCGCGAGTCGACGGCCATCTCAACCTTCATCTGACTTTCGCGGAGTAATGCCGATGTTCGACCGGATGAAGCTTCAGGTGCTCGCCAACCATGCCCGCGCCGCTGCCGAGAACATGGCGCATACGCTGCACCGCACGGCCCATTCCGCCTTCGTCAAGGAGACGGAGGACTTCACGGTCATGCTGATCAGCCGCAGCGGCGACACCTTCGCGGTGCCGATGGAGCTGGGCGCGACCTGGTATCCCGGCCTGTCCTGGGCGCCGGCGCTGGCGATGGTCCAAGACTACAAGCCGGGTGACGTCGCCTTCACCAACGATCCCTATTCCTGCTTCGTCGCCACCCATGCGCCCGACACACATCTCTGGAAGCCGGTCTTCCATGAGGGCGAGATCGTCGCCTGGACGGGCGGCCATATCCACAACACCGACATGGGCGGTGCGGTGCCGGCCTCGCTCTCGCGGGCGCTGACCGAGATCCATCAGGAGGGCATCCGCTTCCCGCCGATGAAGCTCGTCAACGAAGGCGTCTTCGACGAGCAGATCCTCAGGATCATGACGACCAATGTCCGCAAGCCGGACCTGAACATCGGCGACATCAAGGCGCTGGTTGGCGCGCTCAACACCGGCGAGCGCAAGGTGCTGGCCATGATCGAGAAGTTCGGGCGCGAGGGGTTCCTCGGCGGCGTCGAGGCACTGCTCGACCAGGCCGAGGCGCAGGCGCGCGAGGTGCTGCGCGGCATGCCTGATGGCACCTGGGAGTTCGCCGATTATGCCGACGAGGATTCGGTCGAGGCCAATCCCTGCCGCCTGAAGCTCAAGCTCACCATCCGCGGTGACGAGGCGGTGCTGGATTTCACCGGCTCCGACCCGCAGCTCGCCTCCTCGCTCAATGTGCCGAGCGGTGGCAATCCGCGCCACACGATCCTGCTCGTCGGGGTCTATTACGTCCTTTACACGCTGAACCCGAAGATTCTGCTCAATACCGGGCTGACGCGCGCCTTCACCTGCATCGCGCCGGAAGGAACAGTGCTGAACCCGGTCTTCCCCGCGGCGGTCGGGATGCGCTCGCTGACCTGCGCGCGGTTGCGCTCGGTGATCTTCGGCGCGTTCTCGCAGGCGGTGCCGGAGCGGTTGCCCGCCGCGCCCGCCGGCAACAACTGCATCGTCAACGTCATGACCACAGACGAGCGCACGAGCCGGACCGTTATCGCCGCGGTCAACCCGGTGGTGGGCGGCGGTGGCGGCATGCCGCATCGCGACGGCACCAACGGCTCCGGGGCCGATGCCGCCTATCTCAAGAACACGCCGATCGAGATTACCGAGACCGAGACGCCGGTGGAGTTCGTCAAATATGGGCTGGCCAAGGACAGCGGTGGCGCCGGGCGCTGGCGCGGTGGGCTTGCCACCGAAATGGCGTTCCGTGTCTTCGCGCCGGACAGTCGCATCACCGCCCGCAACCGCGACCGCAGCTTCTTCCGGCCCTGGGGCGTGCTGGGCGGGAGGGCAGCGGGCCTTTCCGACATGGTGGTCAATCCCGGCCAGCCGGAGGAGCGGCGGCTCGGCAATATCGACACCGCCGTCCTGCAGCCCGGCGACGTGCTCGAGATCCGCTCGGCCGGCGGCGGGGGGCGAGGGCATCCCTTCGACAGGGAAGCCTGGCGCGTCGCCGAGGATGTCGTGCGCGGCTATGTCTCTCGGGAAGCGGCGGAGCGAGAGTACGGCGTCGTCATGCAGGGCGAAGCGTTGGATGAGGCCGCGACGAAGGCGCGGCGCGCCGACCGCTCGCCGGTACCCGGTCATTTCCATTTCGGCCCGGAGCGCGAGGGCTACGAAGCCCAATGGACGCGGGACGCCTATGACAGGCTGACGGCCTTGCTTGCCGGCCTCCCGATCCATTGGCGCTTCTTCGCCAAGACGGAGATATTCCGCCGCATGAAGGGCAGGGCCGGCGCGCGTGGCGTGGATGAGGCATTTGCCGCGGCCAAGCTGCGGTTTCCCGAGATGCCGGAGCCGCGGCTGGTCCATGCCGAGGCCGCCGAATGAGCATGGCCGCGAGCGCAGGGGCTGGCCGTCTGGTCCGATTGGCCGAAGTCGATCGCGTCCCGCTGCGTTTCTTCCTCGACGGAGCCGAGCGGCAGGCACTGACCGGCGACACCGTGCTCAGCGCTGTCCTCTCGGTTGCGTCGGCTTTGCGCCGCTCCGAATTCGGGCCTGAAGCCCGTGCCGGCTTCTGTCTGATGGGAGCCTGCCAGGATTGCTGGATCTGGCAGGAGAATGGCCCGCGGCTGCGGGCATGCTCGACGCCTCTCGCCGAGGGCATGCGACTCCTCTCCGGCGCTCCGGGCGATTGGCCATGAGTGCGGGAGAAAAGCCCCGCGTGGTCGTCGTCGGGGCCGGGCCGGCCGGCATCCGGGCCGCCGAGACGCTGGTCGCCGGGGGCCTGACACCCGTCGTCATCGACGAGGGCGAGCGCGCCGGCGGCCAGATCTATCGCCGGCCGCCGCAGGGCTTCACGCGCCCGCCTGAGGCCCTTTACGGTTCAGAGGCCGCAAAGGCGGTCGCGCTGCACCAGACGTTCGATACCTTGGCCGCGGCAGGTCGCATCGTTCATCATGCCCGCAGTTCTGTCGTCGCCATTGCAGACGGCCGGCTGCAGGTCCTCGACGGGGCGGGTTCGCGCTGGGTTCCCTATGACCGCCTGATCCTCGCGACCGGTGCGATGGATCGCGTCATGCCTGTGCCGGGTTGGGAGAATGCCGGCGTCTACGGGCTCGGCGCGATGCAGATCGCGTTGAAGGCGCAAGGGGCCGCCTTGGGGCGGTGCATCGTACTGGCAGGATCGGGGCCACTGCTCACCCTGCTCGCGGTGCAATTGCTGAAAGCCGGCGGGCAGGTCGCGGCGGTACTCGATACCGCATCCATGCGCCAGCAATTGCGCGGCTTCTCCGGTCTCTCGGCGCGGCCGCTCTTTGCCCTGCGTGGGCTGATGATGCGCCGGCGCCTGGCCGGGATCTATCATGCCGGCGTCCGGCTGGATCGCATCGAGGCGGATGAGCGTGGCCCGACGGCCGTGCTCTGGCGCGACGAAGCGGGGCGGAGCCAGCGCACGCCCTGCGATGCGGTCGGGCTCGGCTGGCATCTGCGGGCGGAGACCCGTCTCGCGGACCTGGCCGGCTGCGACTTCGCCTATGACGAGACCTGGCGGCAATGGCTGCCGAAGGCCGATGCCATGGGGCGGGCGGCATCTGGCGTCTATCTCGCCGGCGACGGGCTCAGGATTCTTGGCGCCGACGGAGCCGAGATCGCGGGGCGGCTCGCCGCCGCGGCCTGCCTGCAGGATCTTGGCCTGCAGGCGCCGGACATGGCCGCGGATCGGCGCAGGCTGGCCCGGTTCGGCCGCTTCGCGCGCGGCGTTGCCGCAGCCTTTCCCTGGCCGGCCGAGACGGCGGCTGGACTGCCTGACGAGACGGTGGTCTGCCGCTGCGAGGGCGTGACGGCCGGTGAGTTACGCAAAACCGTCGATTTCGGTGGCGGTGAGGTCAATCGCGCCAAATCGCTCGGACGTACCGGGATGGGGCGCTGCCAGGGGCGCTATTGCGAACTGGCCGCAGCGGAGATCGTTGCCGGCAGCGCGGGTTATGCCGATGCGGTTGCGGCGGGCCGGCTACGTGGACAGGCTCCGGTGAGGCCTGCCCCGATCTCCGCTCTGATTCAGGATGCTGCTACAGGCGGATAGCGCTGCCTGTTCAGGTGCCGCTTGAGCGATTGAGGTCCCGGCAAGCCGCGCGAAGGCAATCGCGCATCAATTCATGGCTGGCCGAGAGCGGCCGGTCGTTGCTGGTAAGGATGGCGACAGGCACTTCGATCCGGGGCTCGAACGGCCGGGTGACGACGCCGTTGAACTGTTCCCAGGGCAAGAGGCTGTCGACGATGGCAATGCCGAGCCCGTCGCGCACATAGGGCAGCGCCGTGATCGACAGGTCGATCTCGATCGCTGGCGCATAGGCGAAGTCCTCTGCTTCGGCAGAGGCGGCCAGCAGGCGCCCCGGCAAGGTATCGGCGCGGTAGGAGATCAGGGTTTCGTCGCTGATATCGGCGAAGCGGACGCGGTCGAGCGCGGCCAGCCGATGCCCGGCCGAGACGACGCAGACCAGCGTGGCGCGCCCGACCGTCTCGGCATGGATGCCGGCATGGGGCAGATTGTTCATGGCGATGCCGAGGGACACTTCGCCATTGCGCAGCATCTCGACGATGGAGGTCTGCGAGGCGATCAGCGAGCGCACCACGATCTCGGGGTGGGCTTCGCGGAACGTTGTCAGGGCGCGCGGCACGATCGACATGGAGGGCGGGGCCGAGGCCGCGAGCCGAACGAGCCCGGTGCGGCCATGGCGCATGTCGACCGTGCGGCGCCGTAATGCATCGAGCTCGCCGAAGATGTGCTCGGCCTGGGAGTAGAGCTCCTCGGCCTCCTGCGTCGGCACCAGCCGCCCGCGCACGCGGTTGAACAGCTTGAAGCCGAGCTGATCCTCGGCGTGCAGGAGGATCTGGCTCAGGGCCGGCTGCGAGATATTGAGCATCGCAGCCGCGCCGGTGACGGTGCCGCAGCGCATCAGCGTGCAGAAGACTTCGAGTTGGCGCGCCCGCATCTGTCGTCCCATCAACCGCGATAGCGCAGACATCGCCGCCGCCGGCGCCGATGTCCAGACGCAAGCGCCGCCGGGCTTTCTCCCGCTCTATCGCTGGTCCCAGCGATCCCGCATTTCGTAGAAGAGCACGGCGAGCGGCAGGAACCACGGCTTGCCATTGTAAAGCGGACAGCTGCGGAAGGGCAGGTCGGCATAGGCGCTCGGCGCATCCGTGCTGCCGAGCATGCGCTGCGCGATCTTGTGGCCGAACCAGCTCGCTCGCGCGATGCCGGTGCCGCTGTAGCCGCAGGCGAAGAAGACGCCCTCCTGCCCGCCGAGATGGGGCAGTGCGGGGACGCGCGCTCGAGACCCCACTTCTTCAGGATCGTGCCGAAGCGGCCGTCCTTCTTCATGCTCGCGCGGCTGGCATTGATCTTCGCCAGAAGCTCGGGATTGCCCTGCTTGACGGCGAAGTTGATCGGGCCCGGAACGGATGGCTTGTAGGACTTGACCAGTCGCAATTGCGGGAAGCGGCCCTGCGCGAGGTTCTAGGCCAGGATCGGATAGTCGCCGATGCCGGCGTCGAGGCGGCCGTTGGAAACGTCGCGCAGGATATCGGGCAGGCTGTCATAGGCGCTCACCTCGACCGGCGCGCCCGATGCCTTGAGGGCGTCGATATAGCGGGTGCCGATCTGGGCGCCGACCTTCTTGCCCTTGAGATCCTCGAAGCCGACATGGTCCTTGGCGTCGCCTGACGGGAGCACCAGGCCCTCGCCACAGGCGTAGGGCATCCTGGCTGAAGTCGACGACCTTGGCACGCTCCGGCGAGCCGTACACGGCGGCCGAGATGATATCGATCTTGCCGGAGGTCAGGGAGGCGATCAGCAGTCGAGAACTGCATCGGCCGAATCTCGACCTTGAAGCCGGAATCCTTGCCGATCTCCTCGATGACATCCACCATCATCCCATGCAGCATCCGTACCTGCTCGAGAGAACGACAAGACGAGTTCGTGTCGGTCCCATAAGACGGACTTATGCGGTCCGATGCGGGCAGAGACCCTCCTAGAATTCCGCCACCTTGCCGAAGGCGGAACCTTCCAGTCGCTCGGGCCGATAAGGCTTGGGGTCGACGATCGGTTTCGCGCCCGTGACGATATCCGCGATCATGTGGCCGGCGCCCGGGCCGATGCCGAAGCCATGGCCGCTGAAGCCGGCTGCGAGGATGAAGCCGGGTAGCCCGGCGAGTTCGCCGATGGCGGGCACGCCGTCCGGCGTCGAGTCGATGTAGCCAGCCCAGCGCGCCGCGACCGGCACGGATTTGAGGCCCGGCAGCAGGGCCTGGGCACGCGCATGGGTCTCGGCGATCTGGCGCGGGTCGGGCGTCGGGTCGAGGATGCGCCTCGCCTCCATCGGCGTCGGCGCGTCGAGCTTCCAGCGCGCAAGCGTTTCGTGGCCGGATTTCCAGCCTTCGAGCCCGCCGATGGCGAGGCTGCGCCAGCGCCGCAGGAACATCGGCACGAACTGGGATGCGAAGCGCAGTTGCTGCGGCGTGGGGTCGACGCGGGCTCCGCCGCTGATCGCCAGCGTGCAGCCGCCGTCACTCCGACGCGTCACCGAAACTGCAGCCGTATGCAGCGCATCCGGCAGGCCGACCGCGCCGGGCTCAACGGACAAAATCGACGACCGTACAGAGGATTGTGGAAAACGGATGCCGTATTGGTTGAGGAAAGAGGAGGCCCAGGCGCCGCCGGCATGAATGACCGTTCCTGTGCGGATCGTGCCCTTCTCGGTCACGACGGCCGAGACACGTCCGCCTGTCGTCTCGAGGCCTCGAGCGGCACAGAATTGATGCACGCTGCCGCCGGCCTTGAGGATGCCGCGCGCGATCACCGGTGCGGCGCGGGCGGGGTCGGCGGTGCCGTCGGTCGGCGAGAATACGCCGCCCCTCCAGCGCTTGCCGGTGGCGCTGCCACGATCCGAGGCTTCCTCAGCGGAGAGCATATGGGTGACGATGCCTGCGCCGGCGGCGAAGTCGCGCCATTTCGCCCAGGCGGAAAGCTGCACATCGTCATCGCTCAGATAGAGCAGGCCACAGCGCCGGAAGCCGAGATCCTCGCCAATCTCTTCAGCGAAACGGTCCCAGAGCGTGAGGCTTTCGGTCGCCATCGGCAGCTCGCGGGCATCGCGATTCTGCTGCCGGCACCAGCCCCAGTTGCGGCTCGACTGCTCGGCGCCGATGCGCCCCTTCTCGACGAGCGCGACCTTCAGGCCGCGGCGCGCGAGATAGTAGCCGGCGCAGACGCCGACGATGCCGCCGCCGATGACGACGACATCGGCACGATCAGGCAGGGCGGGGCTGGTTTCGATCTCGAATAGTGGCGCCGGCATCACGGTCTCCTTGCGGAGGCCAGACTATCTGCCGGTCGGCGGGCATGTGCGCCGCAGATCGGATCGCTGCGGCATTTTCTTCGGTTTAGGCAGGCCAATTCTGCCATCGCCTGCGCCCGGCACCTGTTAGACACTGCGCATCGTTCGCGGCATGATCTGCTGCGGAGCGTCGGGCCGGAAGGCGCGGCATGGCCATAAGTCGATCGAGGGGAACACCCATGAAGCTTGACCAGATCGACATCAAGATCCTCTACGAGCTGCAGAAGAACGGCCGGATCACCAATGTCGAGCTGGCCGAGCTGGTGAATTTGTCGCCGAGCCCCTGCCTGATGCGCGTCAAGAAGCTGCAGCAGGACGGCTACATCACCGGCTATTCCGCCCGCATCAATGTCGGCAAGCTCGGCCAGACTCTGACGGTCTTCACCGAGGTGACGCTCAAGAACCACCGGCAGATCGATTTCGCGCGCTTCCTGGCGGCAATCGAAAAGCTCGACCAGGTGATCGAGTGCCATCTGGTCTCGGGTGGCTACGACTATCTGGTCAAGTTCGTGACCAGCGGCATCATCGAGTACCAGACGCTGATGGAGCGGCTGATCGACCTCGATATCGGCATCGACAAGTATTTCAGCTTCGTCGTGCTGAAATCGCCGATCGTGAAGCCGCATATGCCGCTGACCAGCCTGTTCCCGGTCGCGACAACGACCTGAAGCAGGCTCAGCGCTTCGAGAAGGCGGCGACGAGTTCCGGATCGCGTTCGAGCTTGTCGAGCCAGCTCGGGTCGAGCTTGGGCACCGACGACATCAGCAGGCGTGCATAGGGGTGGCCGCCGGCCTTGCCGACCTGATCTGCCGGCAACTGCTCGACCTTCACGCCGCGATACATGACCGCGACCTCGTCGCAGATCGCCTGCACCGTCGTCAGGTCGTGGCTGATGAAGAGGTAGGACAGGCCGAGCTCGCGCTGCAGGTCCTTGAGCAGCTCGATGATGGCCGCGGCCACCACGGTGTCGAGCGCGGAGGTGATCTCGTCGCAGAGGATCAGCTCGGGATCGGCGGCGAGCGCGCGTGCCAGGTTCACGCGCTGCTTCTGCCCGCCCGACAGTTCGCTGGGCAGCCGGTGCTTCAAGGCGCGAGGCAGGTGCACCAGCTCGAGCAGCCGGTCGATGCGCGCGTCGCGGGCGGCCCCGCGCAGGCCGTGGTAGAAGCTGAGAGGACGGCCGAGGATGTCCTCGATCGACTTGGCCGGGTTGAGCGCGGTATCGGCCGACTGGAACACGATCTGCAGCTTGCGCAACTCATCGGCGCTGCGGTCCTGCGCGCGGGGCGCCATCGGCTTGCCGTTGAAGGCGATCGTGCCGGAAGAAGGCGGGATGATGCCGGCGATCGAGCGGGCGAGCGTCGATTTTCCGCAGCCGGATTCGCCGATGATGCCGAGATTGCGCCCGCGCTCCAGCTTGAAGCTGACCTTGTCGACCGCCAGGATCAGCGGCGTTCCGTCGGCCTGCAGCTTGCCGTAGCCCGCGCTGATGGATGAGAGCTCCAGCACAGGGCGGGAAGCCGAGCCTTCCGGGCTCGCCGCCTGTGCGGGGATGCGCCCCGGTGGCGCGAAGGCCGCGAGCAGTTCCTGCGTGTAGGGGTGTTTCGGCGCCGACAGGATCTGTGCGGTGGCGCCGATTTCCTGGATGACTCCGCCCTTCAGGACGACGA
Source organism: Allobosea sp. FG18 (assembly GCF_057809495.1). Lineage (NCBI taxonomy): Bacteria > Pseudomonadati > Pseudomonadota > Alphaproteobacteria > Hyphomicrobiales > Alloboseaceae > Allobosea > Allobosea sp. FG18. The sequence goes on along the minus strand of NZ_JBMDKB010000012.1, from coordinate 25,921 downwards.
TGCGGTCGGCGATCTGCGCGACGACGGCCAGATCATGCGAGACATAGACGCCGGCCATCCGGCTCTGGCGCATCACGGATTTGAAGGCGCGCAGAACCTCGATCTGGGTGGTGACGTCGAGGGCTGTCGTCGGCTCGTCGAAGATCACCACCTTCGGGTCGCCGATGAGAGCCATGGCCGCCGAGAGGCGCTGGAGCTGGCCGCCGGACACCTGGTGCGGATAGCGCCCGCCGATCGTTTCAGGCGAGGGCAAGGAGAGCGCACGGAACAGATCCACCGCCTTGGCTTCGGCCTGCGCGCGCGGCATCAGTTCGTGGATGCGGGTGATCTCGATCACCTGGTCCATGATGCGCTGCGCCGGATTGAAGGCAGCCGCCGCGCTCTGCGGCACGTAGGAGACCGCGACGCCACGGACCTTTGCCCGTTCCTTCTCCGACAGGGCAGCCATGTCGCGGCCGTCGACGCAGACACTGCCGCTGGTGATGCGGCAGCCCGTGCGGGTGTAGCCGAGCAGAGTCAGCGCGATCGTGGTCTTGCCCGAGCCGCTCTCGCCGATCAGCGCGACGATCTCGCCGGGCGCGATCTCGAAGCTCACGCCCTTGATGATCTCGACGCGACGGCCGGCATCGGTGGTCGCCTCGACCTTGAGGTCCCGGATTTCGACGAGAGGGCTCATCATTCGCTCCGGTCGCGGATTTTCTGCGGCAGGTTGTCGATCAGCATGTTCACCGCGATCGTCAGGCTGGCGATGGCGAAGGAGGGCGCCATCACGGCCGGCGCGCCGAAGGGCAGGCCGCCGATGTTCTCGCGCACCAGCGAGCCCCAATCGGCTTCCGGCGGCTGCACGCCGAGGCCGAGGAAGGACAGGCCGGACAAGAGCAGCACGATGAAGACGAAGCGCAGGCCGACATCGGCCAGCACCGGCCCGATAATGTTGGGCAGGATTTCCGCGCGGATGAGGTAGCTCAGCTTTTCGCCGCGGATCCGCGCCACGGTGACGAAATCCGTGGTGTTGACGTTGACCGCGAGCGCCCGGGCGAAGCGGTAGGAGCCGGGCGTATAGATGATGCCGAGGATCAGCATCAATACGGGAATCGAGGAGCCGACGCCGGCAACGGCAACGAGAGCGAACAGCTTGCTGGGAATGGAGCTCAACGCATCGACGAACCGGCTCAGCGCCGCATCGAACCAGCCGCCCGTCACGGCCGCCGCCATGCCGAGCGTGACGCCGATCGTGCAGGCGATCAGCGTGGCGGCCAGCGAGATGCCGACGGTGTAGCGCGCGCCGAAGAGGATGCGCGAGAGCATGTCGCGCCCGAGATAATCCGTCCCGAGCGGAAACTGCAGGCTCATCGGGCCGAAATAGTCGGTGTCGACGATGTCGCTGATGCCATGGGGCGTGACATAGGGCGCGAGGATCGCGATCAGCGCCCAGGCGAGAATGATGACGAGGCTGATCCAGCCCGTGAGATTGAACCGATACCCGGCCCGGCGCGGGCTGACGGTTGTCGCGTTGGTTGCGTCGATGGCCATGGTCAGCGCAATTTCGGGTTCGACAGGATGGCGATGATGTCCGCCGTCGTGATCAGGAGCAGGTAGACGACGCAGAAGATCATCGCGCAGCTCTGGATGAGCGGCAGGTCTCGCGTCGCCACGGCGTCGACCATCAGCTTGGCGATGCCGGGATAATTGAAGATCGTCTCGACGATGATGACGCCGCCCAGCAAATAGGAGAGCGACAGCGCGACGGCGTTGACGATGGGGCCGAGTGCGTTGGGTAGCGCATGGCGGAGTACGACCCGCGGGCGGGAGGCGCCCTTCAGCTGCGCCATCTCGACATAGGGCGTGTTGAGCGCCTCGACGACGGCCGCACGTGACATGCGGATCATCTGGGCCGAGATCACGAAGCTCAGGGTGAAGACCGGCATCGCATAGATGCGCAGCATCTCGCTGAAGGAGGTGATGTTGCGTGCGAAGGAGAGGGCGGGCAGCCATTTCAGCCACACGGCGAAAATCAGCACGCCGGCGGTCGCGATCATGAACTCCGGCACCGAGATCACCGTAATCGTCGCCATCGTGACCGAGCGGTCATAGAGCGAGCCGCGCAGCATGGCGGAAGTGATGCCGAGCGCGAGCGCGATCGGAACCGAGAAGAGCGCGGTCGCCGCGGCGAGCTGCAACGAGTTGCCCAGGCGCCCGGCAATCAGCTCCGCGATCGGCCGGTTATTGGCATAGGAGATGCCGAGATCGCCGGTCAGCATTCCGCCGAGCCAGCGGAAGAAGCGCAGGATCGCCGGGTCGTTGAGGTGCATCGCCGCGCGAAGCCCGGCCACCGCCTCCGGCGTCGCGGCCTGCCCGAGCAGCACCTCGGCGACATCGCCCGGCAGGATCTGGGTGGCGCAGAACACCACGAAGGAGACGATCAGCAGCGTCAGCAGCGCGACGAGCAGCCGTCCGCCCAGCAGGGACAACAGGTGAAGGTTCATCGACGCTCCCGCAGCAGACACCTCCGACCGGAGTGTGACACGAATTGCGGGCCGGACGCACGCGCCCGACCCGCAGGAGAAGCAGGGCTCAGCGGTCGAGCCAGACGTACTCGGCGAAGGCGTAGCCCATCATCCCGCCGAGCGGGTTCGGCAGCAGGCCCTTGAGCTTGTTCGAGATGGCATCGACATTCGAGATATAGACCGGGATCGCGGTGCCGGCCTCATTGGCGACCATCACCTGCATCTCGTCATAGATGCGCTTGCGCTGGGCCTCGTCGAGCGAGCCGCGCGCCTCCAGCAGCATCTTGTCGAATTTCTCGGACTTGTACTGGCTCTCGTTCCACGGCGCCGTGGATGCGTAGAGCAGCGAGAACAGGATGTCCGGGGTCGGCCGCGGGTTGATGTTGCCGAAATGGACCGGAGCCTTCAGCCAGTAGTTCGACCAGTATCCGTCCGAGGGAACGCGCTGGATGTCGAACTTCATGCCGATGGCATTGCCGGCCTGCTGGACGAGCACCGCCATGTCGACCGAGGAGCCGGCGGCATCGGAGGCGACGATCGGGATCGACTGGCCGAGGACGCCGGCCTTCTGGAAGAGCGACTTGGCCCGCTCGGGATCGAACGCCTTCGGCTTCAGATCCTTGTTGTGATAGCGGTTCATCGGCGGGATCGGCTGGTCGTTGGCGACCTCGGCGAGGCCGCGCAGCGCCGATTTCTGGATCTGCTCGCGGTTGAGCAGGTATTTCATGCCCTCCACGAAATCGGCCTTGTTGCCGGGCGCCATGTCCATGCGCATGTTGAGGTTCGTGTAGTTGCCGGTGGTGGTCTTCGACAGCACGACGCCCGGCTGGCTCTCGACCAGGCGCATCGAGCGCGGATTGATCGCCGCAGCGAGTTGGATATCACCAGAAAGCAGCGCATTGACGCGCGCCGTGTCGTCGGTGATCGCGAAGAATTCGAAGGAGTCGAGGTTCGCGCCGCCGGACTTGAAGTAGTTCTTGTTCTTGACCGCGATCGAGCGCACGCCGGGCTCGAAGCTCTCGCAGGTGAAGGCACCGGTGCCGTTCGCCTTGGCGAAGTTCGTGGTACCGTCGGCGATGATCATGAAATGGTGCGTCGACAGGATGGTCGGCAGGTCGCCGTTCGGCGCCGCGAGCGTGATCTCGACGGTCAGCGGATCGACCGCCTTGAACTCGGTCATCTGTTTGGCGAGCGAGTTCGACTTCGAGCCGACGGCCGGGTCGAGATGGCGCTTCAGCGAGAAGATGACGTCGGCCGAGGTCAGCGGCTTGCCGTCATGGAAGGTGACGCCCTTCTTGAGCGTGACGGTCCAGACCTTGGCGTCCTTGGTCTCGAACTTGTCGGCGAGCTCCATCTGCAGCTTGCCGTCCGCGTCCAGGAAGGTCAGGCGATTGTAGAAGGCGCAGCAGCGGACATAGTCCGTGGAGAGCGAGGCCTTGGCCGGATCGAGCGTGTCGGCGGTCGATGAGGACCAGCCGGCTGCCTTCAGGTTGCCGCCCTTCACGGGCGTCTGCGCGAGCGCGGAGGTGGCGCGCGCCAGCACGAGGCTGCTGGCGGAGGCGGCAAGGCCACCGGCCATCAGCATCTGCAGGAGGTCGCGGCGGCTGGCGCCGCGGCGGATCGCATTCTCGACGATGGCGTCGTCGGCATTCGTCCAGCTGGAAGAAATCTTGTCCGTCATGTGTATTCCCCTCTTTATGATTTGCGCCGTTGTTCCGGCGTTGGTCTTCTTCGCTACGGGTTCCTTCAGGCCACCAGACTGGCTTCGACGGCGTCGGCGAGCGCGCCCATCGAGGTGAAGTGGAAGTCGGGTTCGGTGAAGCGTTCCGGCTCGATCGTGCCGCCATAGCCGGGCTGGGCGTGGCGCCGCTGGATCCAGCAATTGGTCAGGCCGAGCTTCCGCGAGATTCCGATGTCGTGATACTGGCTCTGGGCGACATGCAGGATCTGGCCACGCGAGCCGCCATTCTTCTCGACGAAGGCGAAGACCTGCTCGAAGAACGCGGGATCGGGCTTTTCCGTGCCGGTGTCGTCGACGGTGAAACCGGCATAGAACGGGTTGCCGAGCGCGCGGGAGAAATGCTCGAAGGCCCAGCGCTGGGCGTTGGTCATCGCGATCAGCTTGTAGCGCTTCGACAGGCGCGCAAGCGCCTCGGCGCTGTCCGGGAAGGGGCGCCAGTCCTTGACGGCGCCGCGCAGGCGCTGGCCGTGGCTCTCGCCCGTCGGAAGGCCGAGTTTGGGAGCGATCACGCCGTAGACCCGAACGAGATCGTCTGGAAAGTGCTGGACGTCGGGCATGTAGCGGGCGGCGCGGTAGAGGTTCAGCGCCTCTTCCCCATCGAACGCAACACCGGCTTCGCGAGCGATGTCCGCGAGGCTGCCGACGAGGCCGCCCTCGAAATCGATCAGCGTGCCCACGACGTCGAACGTCATATAGCGGAAGTCGCCGAAACTCTTAGCCATAGCCTCTCCGCTTCCCCCGCCGGTCACAGGCAGGAATTCATGGTCTTCAGCGAGCGCCGTTTCATCGTCACCGGGCTGCTCGGCCACTGGTCGTGACGGTTGCGCTCTGTTCCCTTCGGCCGGTCTTCGCCGGCCATGAGGGAGTTTCTCACTGTTGGCTCGCCGGATACGCTGAATGTCGAAAACTGCGCGGCACAAAATTCCGAATTCGCAGCCTTCGCGGAATCTCGGCTTCAGGGAGCGGGCGCGGGATTGACCCAGCGTCCGCCCCGCTTTCGCAGAGCCCCCGGCGTCATGCCATCGCGGCACGTACGTCCGGATCGGCCAATGTCTCGTCGAGCGTCGCGCGGGTCCGTTCGACGATCGCGTCGATCTCGGCATCGGTGCAGCACAGCGGCGGGGCATAGCCCAGCACGCCGTTGCCGAAGGCGCGGATGACGAGACCCTTGTCCCAGGCGCGGTCGAAAACGCGCTGGGCCGGTGCGGCAGCGGCCGGCAGAGGCGTCTTCCTGACCTTGTCGGTCACGAGTTCGACGGCGGCCAGCAGGCCACGGCCACGCACCTCGCCTACGAGGGGATGGTCCCGGAGGCTTTCGAGGCCGGCCATCAGGCGCGTGCCGGCCTTGCGCCCATTGTCGAGCAGACCGTTCTCATAGAGACGGAGCACCTCGAGGCCGACAGCGGCGCTGACCGGATGGGCGGAATAGGTGTAGCCGTGGCCGACCGCCGCCGCGCCCGAGCCGTCCGCGATGACGTCGTAGACCTTCTGCGACATCAGCACGGCGCCCATCGGCACATAGCCCGAGGTCAGCCCCTTCGCGACGGTCATCAGGTCGGGGACGATCTCCTCGTCCTCGCAGGCGAAGAGCGGGCCGGTGCGCCCGAAGCCGGTGATCACCTCGTCGGCGACGAAGAGGATGTCGAGCTCGCGGCACAGTTCGCGCATCGCCTTGACCCAGCCGGGCGGCGGGACGAGCACGCCGCCGGAGCCCTGGATCGGCTCGCAATAGAAGGCTGCGACGCGATCCGCACCGCCGACGGCTTCGACCTTGCTCCTGAGCGCCGCCAGCGAGGCGGCGATGACGGCGGCCGGATCGGAGCCGACGGGATTGCGATAAGTATAGTGCGACGGAATCTTGTGCTGCCAGTCATAGGGCACGCCGAAGCCGGCATGGAAGACGGGCAGGGCGGTGAGGCCGGCACCGACGGTCGAGGAGCCGTGATAGCCCTGCTCCATCGAGATGAACTGGTCCTTCTGCGGCTTGCCGCGAGCCTGCTGGTAGTAGCGGATGAAGCGGACCGTGCTGTCGATCGCGTCGGAACCGCCCAGCGTGAAATAGACGCGGTTGAGATCGCCCGGCGAACGCTCGGCGAGCTCGGCCGCGAGCCGGATCGCGGGCTCGGAGCCGAGCCCGAAATAGCCCGTCGCATAGGCCAGCTCGCGCATCTGGTTCGCCGCGGCCTCGACGATGCTGTCATGGCCGTAGCCGGCATTCACGCACCAGAGCCCGGCGAAGCCGTCGATGAGCTGCTTGCCGGACGCGTCGGTGATGGTCGCGCCCTTCGCCGAGCGCAGCACGCGCACGCCGGCCTTTTCATGGCCACGATAGGAGGCGACCGGGTGAATCCAGTGTTCGCGATCGAGTTCGATCAGGGAATTGCTCAACATGGCGGTTCTCCAGCTTATCCGAGCGCCTGACTGGCGAGAGCGAAGGGTTTGGCGGGGCCGAGCGGCCACCGGCCTGCCCCGTTGCGGCGCATGACGATGCCGCCGCCGACGCCCGCGAGGCCGCGAGCGTGAAGCCATGGCGAAAGCGCGGGCCATTCGGCCGTGTCGACGCGCAGGAAGGCGCCGGGACGGCTGGCGATCAGGAAGCTCATGAGGCTCTGCGCCTGTTCCAAGGTGTTCGCGACGACCGGGCCGATCACCTCGCCGCGGCCGAACGGGCGCAGCGCCGCGTAGCCGGCGACCTGGCCGGCTTCGCGCAGAACGACCATCCGCCCGGCTTCGGTCAGGAGACTCAGCAGAGGCTGGCGATCCATCCCCAACGCTTGCAGATCGAGCGCGGTGACTGTGGGGAGGCTCTCGGGACCAATCCAATCCAGTTCCATGGCGCCGTTTGCGGCATCCGCCGGCGGCGGAGTGGGAATGCCCTGGTGCTGACGGATCTCGTGGGTCGCACTGAAACCCAGCTTCTCATAGAGAGGCAGGCCATCAGCGGTCGCGGTGAGGCGGCATTCGCGCGCGCCGCAGGCTTGCAGGGCGGCATCCATGAGCTTCCGGCCGAGGCCGCGTCCGCGCATGCTGGCCGCGACGATCACCATGTTGATGGTTGCGCGGTCGTCTCCGAACGGCGTCAGAAACGCCGTGCCGACCACGGCATCGCCCTGGAGCGCGACGAAGCCGTGACTGAGCGCGAGCAGCATCGCCCAGTCTTCGCGCCGGTGCGGCCAGCCCGCTTCGCGCGAGAGCAGAACGGCTCCATCGAGATGGCGTTCGTCGAAGGCGACGAGATCGATCGTTTCCTGGTCCATGATGCTTCGCTTCGTATCCGTTGCATCATGGATAGGGTGCGTGCCGGCGCAGTTGCTCCTGAGGAAGGCCGTCGGGCGATATCTTTGGCCGTAGGAATGCGCGGCGACCGCATGGAATGCCACGACGGGCGGGAAGAAGCCGGTGATTGGGAGGCGATGCGGGCCTTCCGCTGCGATGCAGGCGAAACTCTCTGCCACAGCCTCATCGGCAGACGGCAGTTTCTGCTTCCCGCCGCAGGCAATGCGGTGCTCGCGCCGTTCTGGCCGCCGCTATGATCTCCGGCAACGGATACAACCGTTTTGCCACAGGGGATTTCCGCGGATGACCGTCATCAAGCCCAAATTCGTGACCTTCGACTGCCATGGCACGCTGATCTACTTCGCGATGGATAAGGCCGCGCGCGCCTTGTACGGCGACAAGCTCGACGAGCCGGCGATGCGGACCTTCATCACGAATTTCTCGGCCTATCGGCTCGACGAGATTCTCGGCGACTGGAAGCCCTATGAGGAGGTCGTCTACAATTCGCTGGAGCGGACCTGCCGCCGAAACGGCGTCGCCTTCCGCCCCGAGGATGCGCGCTGGGTCTACGAGCAGGTGCCGACCTGGGGTCCGCATGCGGACGTACCGGAAGGCCTTGCCAAGGTGGCGAAGGAAATCCCGCTCGTCATTCTCTCCAATGCGGATAACGACCAGATTCCGCATAACGTCGCCCGGCTCGGCGCGCCCTTCCATGCGGTGTACACCGCCGAGCAGGCCCGATCCTACAAGCCGCGGATGAAGGGCTTCGAGTACATGTTCGACATGCTGGGCTGCGGCCCGGAAGACGTCTGCCACGTCTCGTCCTCGTTCCGCTATGACCTGATGACGGCGCATGACCTCGGGATCAGGAACAAGGTCTGGGTCAATCGCGGGCACGAACCGGCGAACCCCTATTACGGCTACACCGAAATCAAGGACATCTCGGGCCTGCCCGGCGTGTTCGGACTCTGAGGCCCCGGCCGATGCAGTTCAAATCCTATTGGCATGACACGGCCAGCAGTTTCACCGGCGCCGCCAGGGGGCCGGTCGAAGGCTCGTACGACGTGGCCATCGTCGGCGGTGGCTTCACCGGTCTCGCCGCCGCGCGCCAGCTCGCCATGGCCGGCGCGAAGGTCGTGGTGCTGGAGGCGGAAAGCGTCGGCTACGGAGCCTCGGGCCGCAATGGCGGCCATCTCAACAACGGCCTCGCCCATAGCTTCATCGCGGCCAAGGCCGCGCTGGGCACCGAACGCGCCGTGGCCCTCTACAAAGCCTTCGACGATTCCGTCGATACGATCGAGCGGATCGTCGCCGAGGAGGGCATCGACTGCTCCTTCCGGCGGGCGGGCAAGCTCAAGCTCGCCTCCAAGCCGGAGCACGTCGCCTCGCTCACCCGCAACTTCGAGGTGCTGCATCGCGACGCCGATCCCGACACGGCCATGCTGAGCCGGGCCGAGCTCGTGAGCGAGGTCGGCTCCGACGCGTTCCATGGCGCGATGCTCTCGAAGAAGAGCGCCATGATGCATATGGGCCGCTTCGTGACCGGGTTGGCCACGGCGGCCGCCCGGCACGGCGCGGTGATCCATGAGCACGCACCCGTGACCGAGCGGCGGCAGGAAGGCGGGCGGCATGTCCTCCAGACACCGCGCGGAAGCGTCTCGGCGAAGGACGTGCTGGTGGCGACCGGGGCCTATACCTCCGGGCCCTTCTCCTGGTTCCGGCGCCGGATCATCGCGGTCGGCTCATTCCTGATCGCGACGCGGCCGTTGAGCGAGGCCGAGGTCGCGGCGACCATGCCGGGCAACCGGACGGCCGTGACCTCGCTCAATATCGGCAACTATTTCCGCCTGGCGCCGGACAACCGGCTGATCTTCGGCGGGCGCGCGCGCTTCTCCGCCACGTCGGACCAGACCTCCGACGCCAAGAGCGGCGCCATCCTGCGCGCGAGCCTTGCCGGCATCTTCCCGCAGCTCAGGGATGTCGAGATCGACTATTGCTGGGGCGGGCTGGTCGACATGACCAAGGACCGCTATCCCCGTGCCGGCTACGAGGACGGCGTCTGGTATGCGATGGGCTATTCCGGCCACGGCGCGCAGATGTCGACGCATCTCGGCATGATCATGGCCGATGCAATCCTTGGTCGTCCCAACCGCAACCCGCTCGAGGGCCTCGCCTGGCCGGCCGTGCCCGGCCATTTCGGCAAGCCCTGGTTCCTGCCGCTGGTCGGGCTCTACTACAAGGCGCTCGACCGCATTCAGTAGGTCGTCGGCTTTGCCGTGAAACGTTGGAAGGCGCCGGGTATGCTCCGGCGCCTTTTTCTGAGCGGGTCAGCCGAGTCCGCCGATATGGAAGGCCTTGACCTCGAGATATTCCTCGATGCCGAGCCGCGAGCCTTCGCGGCCGAGACCCGATTGCTTGACGCCGCCGAAGGGCGCGACCTCCATCGAGATCGCGCCGGTGTTCAAGCCCACCATCCCGAATTCGAGCGCCTCGCCGACGCGCCAGGAGCGCCGCATGTCCTGCGTGAAGAAATAGGCGGCGAGCCCGAAGGGCGTGCCGTTGGCGATGCGGATCGCCTCGTCCTCGCTGCCGAAACGGAACAGCGGCGCGACCGGGCCGAAGGTTTCCTCACCGGCAAGCTGCATCTCGATGGTGGCATCGCCCAGCACGAGAGGCGTCGCATATTGGGCGCCCTTCGGCATGTCGGCCGCGGCGGCCAGGCGCCGGGCGCCCTTGGACAGAGCGTCGTCGACATGGCGCTCGATCTTCTCGATCGAGGCGCGGTTGATCATCGGTCCGATATCGACGCCGGCATCGGTGCCGGGGCCAACCTTCATCGCCGCGACGCGGGCCGCAAGCTTGTCGGCGAAACGATCATAGATGCCGTCCTGCGCGAGGATCCGGTTGGCGCAGACGCAGGTCTGGCCGCCATTGCGGAATTTTGAGACGAGCACGCCCTCGATCGCGAGGTCGAGATCGGCATCGTCGAAGACGATGAAGGGGGCGTTGCCGCCGAGCTCCAGGCTGAGCCGCTTGATGCCGTCGGCAGCCTGTCGCATCAGCAGTGCCCCCACCCGCGTCGAGCCGGTGAAGGAGATCTTGCGGACGGTCGGATTGCCGGTGAGCTCGGCGCCGATCGCGGTGGGCATGCCGGTGACGATGTTGATCACGCCGGCCGGGATGCCGGCCCGTTCGGCCAGAACGCCGAGGGCCAGCGCCGAGAACGGGGTCAGCTCCGACGGCTTGATCACGACGGTGCAGCCCGCCGCCAAGGCCGGTGCCACCTTGCGGGTGATCATGGCGTTGGGAAAGTTCCAGGGCGTGACGATGCCGCAGACGCCGACCGGCTCCTTCATCACGATGATGCGCCTGTCGGCGGTCGGGGCGGGGATCGTCGCCCCGTCGATGCGCCGGGCTTCCTCTGCGAACCATTTGACGAAGGAAGCGCCGTAGCGGATTTCGCCGCGCGCCTCCGCCAGCGGCTTGCCTTGCTCGTGCGTCAGGATCAGCGCGAGATCCTCGACATGCTCCAGCATCAGTGCATGCCAGGCCTCCAACAGAGCGGCGCGCTCGGCATTCGGCCTGGCGCGCCAGGCGCCGAAGGCCGCTGCTGCGGCCTCGATTGCGGCGCGCGTATCGGTGCCATCGGCATCCGGCACGGAGCCGATGGCAGCTTGCGTCGCCGGATCGATGACGTCGAGCGTGCGGCCTGAGGCGGCGGCCTGCCAGTTGCCGCCGACGAGGCAGGCCTGGCGCAGCAGGGTGGGGTCGCGAAGGGCTTCGATGGCCATGATTGCGGTCTCCGTCAGCCGAGTGCCGAAAGCACGGCGGCGGTAATGTCCTGGGTCTTGTGCCTGCCCGGTTCGGTGCCGATCCGGCGGGCCGTGGCGGCTTCGATCGCCGTCATCACGGCCTTTGCCGCGCCGGCTTCGCCGAGATGGTCCAGCATCATCGCGCCCGACCAGATCGCGGCGATCGGATTGGCGATGCCGAGATGGGCGATGTCGGGTGCCGAGCCATGCACGGGCTCGAACATCGAGGGCGCGCTGCGCTCAGGGTTGATGTTGGCGGAAGCGGCGAAGCCGAGGCCGCCCTGTATGGCCGCGCCAAGATCGGTCAGGATGTCGCCGAAGAGGTTGGAGGCGACCACTACGTCGAGGCTCTCCGGCGCCATCACCATGCGCGCGGCCATGGCGTCGATATGGTAGTTGGCGACCTCGACATCCGGATATTCTGCGGCGAGCCTTGCCGTGATCTCGTCCCAGAACACCATCGAGTACTTCTGGGCGTTCGACTTGGTCACCGAGGCGAGCTTGCCGCGGCGCTTGCGCGCCTGCTCGAAGCCGAAGCGCAGGATGCGCTCGACACCCTTGCGGGTGAAGATCGAGGTCTCGACGGCGACCTCGTCGGCCGTGCCGTTATGGACGCGTCCGCCGGCCCCGGCATATTCGCCCTCGGTGTTCTCGCGGATGCAGAGGATGTCGAAGGCGCTGGCACGCAATGGCCCCTCGACGCCCGGCAGCAGGCGGTGCGGGCGAATATTGGCGTATTGCACGAAGGCCTTGCGGATCGGCAGCAGGAGCCCGTGCAGCGAGACCGAATCCGGCACGCGCTGGGGCCAGCCGACCGCGCCGAGCAGGATCGCGTCGAAGCCGCGCAAGGTCTCGATGCCATCAGGCGGCATCATCGCGCCGGTCTTCTCGTAGAAGTCGCAGGACCAGGGGAAGCTCGTCCCTTCGAGCCTGAAGCCGCCACCATGCGCGGCGCGGCCGAGCACCTCCCAGGCGGCCTCGGTGACGGCGGTTCCGATGCCGTCACCCGGGATCAGGGCGATCTTGTAGGATTTCACGGGGAGGCTCCTCACAGCGCGATCAGGACGCTTTTCGATTTGCGGTTCGCGAGATAGGCCTCGCGCCCCAAGTCCTTGCCGAGGCCGGATTGCTTGTAGCCTCCGGTCGGCAGGATGTGGTCGCGCGAGCGGCCGTAGCGATTGACCCAGACCGTGCCGGCCTGCAGGCGGTTGACGGCGCGCAGCGCCCGCGACAGGTCGCGCGTGTAAAGGCCGGCGCAGAGCCCGTAGGTCGGGTGATCGGCGAGCCCTAGCCCTTCCTCTTCCTCGCGGAAGGTCTGGACGGTCAGGATCGGCCCGAAGATTTCCTCGGTCACGGCAGGCGAGGTGGCGTCGACCCTTTCCAGTACGGTGGGGGCGTAGAAATAGCCCACATGGTCGAGGCGTTCACCACCCAGCCGGCAGGTGGCGCCGCGCGCCACTGCCGCATCGACGATGCTTTCCATGCGGCCGATCTGCCGCTCCGAGATGATCGGCGAGTAGGCGCTCGCCGCATCCCAGGTTGCGCCCGGACGAACCGCGCTCATGCGTTCGACGATGAGCGCGACCAGCTGCTCCGCGACGCTCTCCGCGACGATCAGGCGCGAGCCGGCGACGCAGGCCTGGCCGGCATTGCCGAGGATGCTGCGGGCGATGGCGGCTGCTGCCTGCGGCAGATCGGCATCGGCGAAGACGAGCTGCGGGCTTTTTCCCCCGAGCTCCAGCGTCATCGGCTTGATGCCGGTGCGGGCGATGTTCTCCATGATGGCGGCGCCGGCTGCGGTCGAGCCGGTGAAGCTGACCTTGGCGATATCGGGATGGCCCGTGATTGCGGTGCCGGTCGTGCGGCCATCGCCGAGCACGATGTTGATCAAGCCCGCGGGCAGTCCGGCCCTTACCGACAGCTGTGCCAGGTAGAGCGTCGCGAACGGCGTCATCTCGGAGGGCTTGAGCACGACGGCATTGCCGGCCGCGAGTGCGGGGCCGAGCTTCCAGCCGGCCATGTTGAGCGGGAAGTTCCAGGGCGTGATGGCGCCGACGACGCCATAGGGCTCAGTCGCGATCATGCCGAAACTGTCGGCGCCGGTCGGAACGAGATCACCGCCTTCCTTGTCGGCGAATTCGGCGAAGAAGCGGATCTGCTCAGCCGTGACGGGGACGTCGCCAGCCATCAGCTCGGAGATCGGGCGGGTCGAGGCGATCGCTTCCAGCCGCGCCAGCGTTTCCGCTTCCGCCTCGATGAGATCGGCCCAGCGGTGCAGCGCACGGGCCCGCTCGCGCGGTGCCAGACGGCCCCAGCCGCTGCTCGCAAGCGCCTGTTTGGCAGCCGCCGCCGCGCGGTCGACGAGCTCGGCATCGGCGACGGGGCAGGCGGCAAAGGCAATCGCATCGGATGGACGATGCAGATCGATGCCGTCCCTGGCGTCGACCCATTCGCCGGCGATGAAATGGCCGCGCGGCAGCGTGACCGAAGCGGGATCGAAACTCAGCGACAAGGGCGCATCTCCGAATGGTGGCCGCCCAAGCCTAGTTCTGCCCGGTCCGAAGTTTGCGCCTGTGAGGGCGGCTCGACCGACCGGAAATCCTGTTTGCGGGGCTCCGCGCGGCCGATTCTTCGGCGGGCTCGGATCAGCCGACGATCACGTAGATCTTCCGGACGGTCTCGATCGTCTTCCAGACGCCGACGAAGCCGGGCTTCATCACGAAGCTGTCGCCGGCGCGGAAGGTGCGCGGCGGCTGGCCTTCCTCGGTCAGTTCGATCACGCCCGAGAGGATGTAGCAGAATTCCACCGTTTCGCCCTTGATCGAGCGGGTTTCGCCGGGTGTCGCTTCCCAGACGCCGGTGCGCACGGGCTCGTTGCGGGACTGGTCCTGGGCCCAGGTCTTGAACGAGGGATCGCCGGAGATCAGACGGTCAGCGGCAGCCTTGGCGTGCTTGGGCTCGCCGGTAGGAGCATGGTCGAGCTTGATGAGGAGGGACATGAAAAGCCTTTCGTTCGGGGCTGGAGAAATTCAGTAGCCACGGCTGCGATCGACGAGGCCGATCGGCGGCAGACCGGAGCGATGACGACGCAGGTTCTCGATGACCGCCTTGGCCGCCGGCGCGGCCTCGACCTTGCTGGCGATATGCGGCGTCAGGATCACGCCGGGATGGCTCCACAGGCGGTGACCGGCCGGCAGCGGCTCGGGCTCGGTGACATCGAGGACGGCGCCCGAGAGGTGACCGCTATCGAGGGCATCGAGAAGCGCGGCATGGTCGAGATGCTGGCCACGGCCGACATGCACGAGGCCGGCGCCGGCAGGCAGCTGCGCGAAGAGCCCGGCATTCAGAATGCCTGATGTTTCCGGGGTCAGCGGCAACAGGCAGATCAGGATGTCGGTTTCGGCGAGCAGGGCGGAGAGGCCGGCCTCTCCATGCAGGCAGCGAATCCCATCGATCGTGCGCGGCGAGCGGCTCCAGCCGGAGATCGGGAAGCCGAAAGGCTTCAGGCGCTCGATCACCGCCGATCCCATCATGCCGAGCCCCAGCACGCCGATCCGCCTGTCGGTAGCGGATACGAGATCGTAGGGCTCCCAATGCGCTGCTCTCTGCTGGGCGAGGTAGAGCGGCCATTGCCGGTGCAGCGCGAGCACGCCGAGCGTAACGTATTCCTGCATCATCCGGGTGATGCCGTCCTCGACCATGCGGACGACGAGAACCTCGGCCGGCAAGCCATCCGTGTTCATCTGGTCGATGCCGGCCCCGATCGAGAACAGGATATCCAGATTGGAGAAGCGCTCGAGATTCTCCGGGGCCGTCCAGGTGATCAGGTAGCGGATATCGGCGGGATCGTAGGGATCGCTGCTTCTGATGAAGCGGATATCGGGCAGTTCCTCGGCAAAACGCGCTGCGAACACCCGCGCCCGCTCGTCAGTCGAATTGAAAAGGAAGGTCAAGGCGAGCTCCGTAAGACCGGGAGATCAGGGTGTTTCGCGCGCGAACTGCACGCAGAGCCGTTCGAGCATGCCGACGCAGTCCGCGAGCTCGCCACGCGTGATGTATTCGTTCGGCTTGTGGGCACGGGCGATGTCGCCCGGCCCGCAGATGATCGCGTCGATCCCCGCCGCCTGATAGAGACCGGCCTCGGTGCCGTAGCTCACCGCCGCCAGCGGGGCTTCGCCGGTGACCCTGGTCATCAGTCGAGCGATCGGAGCATCCGCGGAAAGAGACAGCGGGGGGTAGCCGGCAATCGGCTGCCAGCTCGTCCCGAAGCCCTCCGTCTTCAGGCCTTCGAGCGCCTCGCGAACCGGTTCGAGCAAGGCTGCCGGCGAAGCGCCGGCGATGGCACGGGCCTCGATCTCGATGATGCAGCTCTCCGGGATGATATTCACGGCGTCGCCGCCGCGGACCGTGCCGATCTGGACGGTGGAACAGGGGGGCTCGAAAACGGGATCGAGCGGGCCCCTACTCAGTTTTGCCGCCGTGCCTTCTGCGGCCGCGATCACCCGCGCCATCGCATAGATGGCGTTGAGGCCGAGATCGGGGCGGGAGGAATGGCCCGAGCGGCCTTGAACCTCGACGCGCGCGGCGGCCTTGCCCTTATGGGCGAGGATCGGCCGAAGGCCGCTCGGCTCGCCGATGACGGCCGCCACGGGGAGGGCGCAGAGCGAAGGCAGCGCTTCGAGGAGATGAGGAACGCCGCGGCAACCGGCCTCCTCGTCATAGGAGAAGGCGAGATGGATCGGTCGGGCGGGCTTCAGGGCAATGAGCGACCGGACGATCGCGAGCGCCGCCGCGAGAAAGCCCTTCATGTCGCTCGTGCCGCGGCCGAGCAGCTTGTCGCCGTCCAAGCGCAACTGGAACGGATCAGCGCTCCATAGCGGCTCCTGTGCCGGGACGACGTCCATATGGCCGGACAGGACCAGGCCGGGAACGTCGCGCGGGCCAATCGTCGCGAAAAGGTTCACCCGGTCGCCTTCGGGGCCGATGAGGAGATGCGCTTCGATGCCGAAATCGCCGAGATACTGCGCGATCCAGCCTGCGATGGCGGCGTTTGGCTGCCCCACCACGGAGGGGAACCCTATTAGGGTCTTCAGGATCTCTTCCGGCGTCACGGACGGCTCCGGTTCCAGCTGCGTCGCGACAGGATAAGGGCGGCGCGCCAGTGATCGGATCGTTTCGTCGCCCTCTGACGCAGTTCCCTGCTGAAATGCCCAGGAAGAACGGTGCTTCCTGTTGCAGGATTGGTTTACAACTATCGGTAACCCGGCTGGAGCCCATGGCCGGGCAGAGCCGTGGACACGGCGGAGGCCGCGCTTTGGAGACGATCGCTCGACTGCATATCGACACGTTCGAGCTCACCTTGCGCGACATCAAGCGGGTCGATCCCAAGCTGCTGCACGCGCTTTCCGTCTCGGTGGGATGGCCGCATCGGGACAGCGATTGGCAGATGCTGCTCGAGCTCGGGCAGGGGCTCGCCGCCGTCGACGAGATCGGGCGGGTGGTCGGAACCGTGATGTGGCTGCGTTATGACGCGGATTTCGCCATGATCTGCATGCTCATCACCCTGCCTCGCCTGCAGGAGCAGGGGGCGGGGAGCTGGCTCATGGAAAAGGCGCATGAGCTGAACAAGGGCGCCGTCTTCGGCCTCAACGCGACGCGAGAGGCAAAGCGACTCTATCGCTCGCTCGGATACGGCTACGAGCAGAAGATTCTGCGATGCCAGGGAGAAGCAACGCCGGAGGCGCTGGTTCCCGGAATGACGGCATCTTCGGCGAAGGTGGACGGCGCGATTCGCCCTCTCGCCGCCGAGGATCACGGCAGCCTTCTGAGGCTCGATCAGGCCGCGACCGGCCATGACCGCTCTGCCGTCTTCCAGGCCCTATTGCCTGCGTCGCGAGGGCAGGTCCTCGTCCGCAATGACGAGATCGTGGCCTTCGCCTTGTGCCGGCCTTTCGGCCGGGGGCACGTCATCGGCCCGATCATCGCCGCGAGCGAGGATGATGCAATCGCCGTCTCGCGTCCCCATGTCGAGGCTCATGCGGGAAGCTTTCTGCGTGCCGACACTCCGGCCAGCAATACCGTCTTCACGAACTTCCTGGTCGGGAGCGGCATGCAAATCCACGACAGCGCCACGTCGATGGGGCTGGGGCGGCCACCGTTTACGCCGAGATCGGCGACCGGCCCGCGCCGAATAGCGCTTGCCAGCCAAGCAATCGGCTAAAGCCGTCGAAGCGGAGAGGACCGCCCCCGGTGCGTGGCCACGAAATTTCGCTTTCGAGTGATCGCCAATGTCCGCGTGGGGCGCAAATCCGAATCGCTTACCTCCGGAGGAACCAGAGGCTGACACAACAAGGGGGTTGTGAGCGGCAACAAATGTTGGGGTGGAAGCCGGCGCCTTAAGCGCTCCAGAGTTCAAATTCTATTTAAAAATCAATAAGATGCCGCAAAAACAATGGCGGAAGGGGTGGGATTCGAACCCACGGTGGGCTTGCACCCAAGGCGGTTTTCAAGACCGCTGCCTTAAACCACTCGGCCACCCTTCCGGCGAGCGTTCAATGCCGGTCGATGAGGCGATTTGCAAGCGGAAGATGCAGGCTAGCGCGAGCAAAGGCGAGGGCGCTGCCTTGATGCGCGAACTGTGACGGCGCGTCGCGGATGAGCCGGTTTCGAGGCCTCTTCGAGCCCTGCATGGACCGTGTCCTGATGGCCACGCTGCACAGAAAAATGGCGACCGCGATCGCCTCGGCGTTGACATGTGCCCTTTTTCAAACGCTCCTGTCGCCGCCTAACGGCGCAGGGATGGCCTGTTCAATGGTCCGCTTTCCGGCGGATTTTAGCAGCTTAACGATCCCTTAATGGAATTGGCCGAAAACTCGGCTCTGTTGCCTATGGCGGCGAGCCGACAGAATAGTTTTTGGCGCAGAAAGCGGAATTGGCGGAATGACACGAGACGCTCGCTTTTCGGCCCGGGAGCCCGCTTCCACCACGTCCGGACCGATGCCTGCGTCTTCTTCCATGCCTGCCGTCGTCCGTATGGGGTGCGTCGTTCTCGTCGGGCTGTTCGCGGCCAACTGCGCCGGCAACCAGACCGCCGCCCGCCGCTCCAAGGAAATCGGCGCCTTCCCGCAATCGAAATACGGCGCCGCCAGCCAGCGCGTCGTGGCCGAGGGCGAAGAGGTGCCGAAGGGTGGCGGACGCCAGCTCGTCGGCAAGGCCTATTCCGTGGCCGGCAAGCGCTATACCCCGTTCGAGAAGCCGGTCGGCTTCACCCAGGTCGGCACCGCCTCCTGGTATGGCGAGGCCTTCCATGGCCGGCGTACCGCCAATGGCGAGGTCTATGATCGCTACAGCGTCTCCGCCGCGCACCCGACCATGCCGCTTCCGGCCTATGCCCGCGTCACCAACCTGATGAACAGCCGCTCGATCATCGTGCGCGTCAACGACCGCGGCCCCTTCCATGGCGGCCGCATGATGGATCTCTCGCAGACGACGGCCGATGCGCTGGCCTTCCGCCATCTCGGCACGGCGCGGATCAAGATGGAGTATCTCGGCCAGGCCTCGCTCGGCGGTTCCGACGACAAGCTCCTTCTCGCCACGCTTCGCACCGATGGCTCTGCGGCGCCGATCCCGGGCACGAGCGCCCGGACCATGGTCGCGAGCACAGAGCCCGTCCCCACCACGCGCACCCGCAGCGTCGATGTCGACGCGCAGCCGGCCGTCGAGCCCGAGCCGGCTCCTGTCGTCACGCCGGTCGTGCAGGCCTATGCGCCGCAGCAGCCGCGCATGATCACGCCCTCCACCCCGATTGCCGCGACTCTGGCCTCGACCGTCTCGACGCCGGTCGAAGCGCCGTCCATGCGCGCCGCTCCGCTGCCGCCGAACCGGCCGTTCGATCTCGATACCATTGCCAACGCGGCCAAGCCCGTCGCGGTTCCCGCGACGCTGCGCACGACCCTGCCGCCGATGCGCGCCAGCCTGTTCGCCGCCCCGGAAAAGGGCGCGGGCGAACGTCTTGCCAAGGCCCATCCGCTCAACAAGCTTGCGTCGCAGACCCTGCAGCCGCTCGCGCGGAACTGACCTCCGGCTTGACCTGATGGCGGGCGCTCTGCTTCACATCGAGGCATGAGCGCCTTTCGCCGTCAGCCAGGGTTTGTCGCGCCGCCGCAGGCGGTCCGCCGGCTGGCTGCGGGCCTTGTCTTCCTGCTCGGGCTCGTCTGCTTCGGCCCGATAGCCTTCGCCCAGAGTTTCCAGTCGCAGGCGCCCTTCGCCGTTCTGCTCGATTCCGAGACCGGGGCGGTGCTCTACGAGAAGGCTGCCGACGAATTGATGGTCCCGGCCAGCATGGCCAAGCTCGCAACGGTGCTCGTCGCTTTCCAGGACATCACTGCCGGCCGGCTCTCGCTCGATAGTGAGATCAGCATTTCCGAGAATGCCTGGCGCAAGGGCGGTGCTCCGTCCGGCGGCTCGGCGATGTTCGCCATCATCAACAGCCGGATCAAGCTCTCCGACATCCTGCAGGGCATCATCGTCCAGTCCGGAAACGATGCCTCGATCGCGCTGGCCGAGGCCATCGCCGGCGACGAGCCGACCTTCGGGCGGATCATGACCGAGCGGGTGAGGGGGCTCGGCCTGACGAAATCCGTCTTCCGCAACGCCACCGGTATGCCCGATCCACAGCAGCGGGTGACGGCGCGCGAGCTTGCCCTCCTCGCCGACCACATCATCAAGACCTATCCCGAACTCTACAAGATCTTCGGCCAGCGCGAATTCACCTGGAACAAGATCCGCCAGCAGAACCGCAATCCGCTGCTGACGATGGATATCGGCGCTGACGGACTCAAGACCGGCAATATCGACGAGTCGGGCTTCGGCCTCGTCGGCTCAGCCGTGCAGAACGGCCAGCGATTGATCGTCGTGGTCAACGGTATCAAGACGGCGCGCGACCGGGCGACGGAAGCGCGCAAGCTGCTGGAATGGGGCTTTCGCGCCTTCGAAAAGCGCCAGCTCTTCGCCGCCGGCGAGACCGTGGGCGAGGCCAGCGTCTATGGCGGCGAGAAGGGGCGCGTCGGGCTCAGGAGCAAGAGCACTGTGAGCCTGCTGCTGCCGCGCGGCAGCACGGAGCGGCTGGCGGCCCGGATCATCTATCGTGGCCCGCTGACCGTGCCCGTCCAGGAAGGTGCGGAGGTGGCGCGGCTCGTGGTGACGCGCGGCGACATCAAGACGCTGGACTTACCCCTCTACGCGGCCGAGAGCGTGCAGGCCGGCACCTTGCAGTCACGCGCGCTCGACGCGCTGCTCGAGGCGACGACCGGCTGGGTCCGCAAGGCCTTGAGCCGGAGCTGAGCAGGTCGCGTGAGCAGGGGACGTTTCATCACGCTCGAAGGCGGGGAGGGCGCCGGCAAGTCGACGCTGGCGCGCGCGCTCAGCGAGCGGCTCGACGCGGCCGGCTTTACAGCCCGGACGACGCGCGAGCCCGGCGGCTCGCCCAAGGCGGAAGCCATCCGCGAGATGATCCTGGCGGGGCAGGCGCGGGACTATGGCCCCTTCGCCGAAGCGTTGATGTTCTCGGCCGCGCGGATCGACCATATCGACAGCCTGATCCGCCCGGCGCTGGAACGCGGCGAATGGGTGATCTGCGATCGCTTCATCGATTCGACGCGGGTCTATCAGGGCGTGCTCGGCAAGCTCGACAAGGCCGTGCTGGCCGAGCTGGAAACCGTGACGATTTCCGGCCTGATGCCGGAATTGACGCTGATCCTCGATCTCGATCCCGAGATCGGCTTGGCCCGAGCCGCCAAGCGCCGCCGGCCGGGCGAGGCGATCGACCGTTTCGAGGGCGAGACGCTGGCCTTCCATCGCAATCTGCGCCAAGCCTATCTGGATATCGCGAGCGCCGAGCCGCAGCGCTGCGCCGTGCTCGATGCGACATTGCCTCCCGAGGCGCTCGCCGAGGCGGCGTGGCATATCCTGCGCGAGCGCCTGCCCATCGATCCGGAAGTCTGATGCTACCGACCAGCGACGAACCCGACCGGCTGCCGAATGCGCCGCATCCGCGCGAGACGCTGGCGCTCGTCGGCCATTCCGCGCGCGAACGGACCTTCCTCGACGCGCTGGCGTCCGGCCGGATGCATCATGCCTGGCTGCTCGGTGGGCCCGAAGGCATCGGCAAGGCGAGCTTCGCCTATCGCGCCGCGCGCTTCCTGCTGGCGGTGGGCGATCCGCAGGCGAGGGCGGCCCGCAGCGCCGATCTCGCGATGCCGGAGCACGATCCGGCGACGCGGCGGGTGATGGCGCAGTCGCATCCCGACCTGCATGTGCTGCGCCGGATTCAGAAGCCGGACGGCAAGAGCTACACGAGCAACATCCCGGTCGATTCCATCCGGCGCGTGATCGATCGCTTCGGGTCGAGCGCGGCCGAGGGCGGCTGGCGCGTCTGCATCGTCGACTCGGCCGAGGACATGGAGCGCTCGGCCGCCAATGCCTTGCTCAAGCTCCTGGAGGAGCCGCCGCCGCGGGCGCTGTTCCTGATCGTCGCTCATGCCCCCGGCCGGATGCTGCCGACGATCCGCTCGCGCTGCCGGCTTCTGACCTTCGATCCGCTGTCCGAAGCCGATGTAGGCGAAGCCGGCAAGCTCGCGTTGGAGCGCATGGAGATGCCCTTCGACGGCTCGGCCCTGCGCCGGGCCTCCGGCCTGTCCGAAGGCTCCGTGCGGCGCGCGCTGACCTATGTCGATCCCGAGACGCTGGCGCTGGTCGAGGCGGTGAGGGCGCGGCTCGACGCTCTCCCGCAGATCGATCTCGCCGCGCTGATGGCGCTGGCCGAGGATGTCGCCGGCAAGGCGGGCGAGCGCGACTTCGCGGTGATGATCGAAACCATACAAGGCTGGATCAGCGACCATCTCCACGCGCATGCTGCGGCGCAACCGGCGCGCCTTGCACCGCTGGCGGAGGTATGGGAAAAGCTTGGACAGCAGGCGCGCGAGGTCGAGACCTATAATCTCGACCGCCGCCCGCTGGTGATGACCCTGTTTCATGATCTGTCGTCTGCGGTGTCCCGCTCGCGCGCAGCGTGAAGCGAAGCTTTCGGACAGACGATGGCCACGGCCCCGAAATTCTACCTGACGACCGCGATCCACTACACCAACGGGCCGCCGCATATCGGCCACGCCTATGAGATGGTGGCGTCGGACGCGATCGCGCGCTTCAAGCGGCTCGACGGCTACGACGTCTTCGCCATGACCGGCACCGACGAGCACGGCCAGAAGGTGCAGCGCACGGCGGCGCAGAACGGCCTCTCGCCGAAGGAATTCGTCGACAAGATCGCGGCGCGCTTCGAGGAGATGGAGCAGCGCCTCGGCTGTTCCTTCGACCGGTTCATCCGCACCACCGATGCCGACCACCTGCCCTCGACCCAGGAGCTCTGGCGTCGCATGGAGGCCAATGGCGACATCTATCTCGCCAAATATGCCGGCTGGTACTCGGTGCGCGACGAGGCCTTCTACGGCGAGGAGGAGACCACCCTTCAGCCCGACGGCACGCGCCTGGGCGGGCAGGGTACTCCGGTCGAGTGGGTCGAGGAGGAGAGCTATTTCTTCCGCCTCAAATCCTATCAGGACCGGCTCCTGAAGCTCTACGAGGATGTGCCCGACTTCATCTCGCCGGAGACGCGCAAGAACGAGGTCGTCTCCTTCGTGAAGGGCGGGCTCGAGGATCTCTCGATCAGCCGCACGACCTTCGACTGGGGCCTGCCCGTGCCGGGCGACCCGAAGCACGTCATGTATGTCTGGGTCGACGCGCTTAACAACTACGTCACCGGGACGGGCTTCCCCGATCCGGAAAGCCCGCGCGCGCATTACTGGCCGGCCGATGTCCACATCATCGGCAAGGACATCGTGCGCTTCCACGCGGTCTACTGGCCGGCCTTCCTGATGTCGGCGGGGCTGCCGCTGCCGAAGCGCGTCTTCGGCCACGGCTTCCTGCTGAACAAGGGCACGAAGATGTCGAAGTCGCTCGGCAACGTCGTCGATCCCTTCGGCCTCGCCGAGACCTATGGCGTCGATCAATTGCGCTATTTCTTCCTGCGCGAGGTCTCCTTCGGCCAGGACGGCAATTACAGCCATGACGCCATCGTCGGGCGCATCAATGCCGACCTCGCCAATGACCTCGGCAATCTCGCGCAGCGCTCGCTGTCGATGATCGCCAAGAACTGCGAGGGCAGGGTGCCGCCGCGCGGGACGCTGAACGAGGCCGACGAAGCCATGCTCGCCATGGCCGACGCGGCGCTCGCGAAGGCGCGCGAGGCGATGAAGGATTTCGCCCTTCACACCGTGCTGGCCGATCTCTGGGCTCTCATTGCCGAGGCGAACCGCTATTTCGCCAATAACGAGCCCTGGCGCCTGACCAAGACCGACCCGGCCCGCCGTGACACCATCCTCTATGTCACGATCGAGGTGCTGCGCGAGGTCGCGATCCTGGTGCAGCCGGTCATGCCGGTGGCCGCGGGCAAGCTGCTCGACCTGCTCGGCGTCGCGCCCGAGGCCCGCAGCTTCGCGGCGCTCGGCGCGGAGCATCGTCTCGTCAGCGGCACTGCTTTGCCTGCGCCGAGCGCGATCTTTCCGCGCTATGTCGAGCCCGAGGACGGCCAGGCCGCCTAAGGCGGGTGCGAACCACCCTTGTCATTCCGGGGCTTCGCGAAGCGAAGAACCCGGAACCCACGACCGAGCGAGCTGGTTCCAAGAGAGGCCCAAGCTGTTTCACCCAGTCGTGGGTTCCGGGTTCGCGCCTTCGGCGCGCCCCGGAATGACAAGGGCGGTGCTCGAAACCGCTGTGATCACATGTCAACAGCACCTAAGGTTTTGTGATGCTGATCGATACGCATTGCCATCTCGACTTCCCGGATTTCGCCGAGGAGTTGCCGGCCTATGTCGCGCGAGCGGAAGAAGCCGGCGTCGGCCGGATGGTGACGATCTCGACGCGGGTCGCGCGCTACGCCGAGTACGCCGCGCTGGCGGAACGTTTTCCGTCGGTCTGGTTCTCGGTCGGCACGCATCCGCATCAGGCGCATGAGGAGCTCGACGTCACGGCCGAGCGCCTCGTGGAATTGTCGCGCCATCCGCGCTGCGTCGCCATCGGCGAGGCCGGGCTCGACTATCACTACGATTCAAGCCCGCGCGCCGCGCAGGCCCAGGGATTGCGCACGCATATCGCTGCGGCGCGCATCACGCAGCTCCCGCTCGTCATCCATTCCCGCGAGGCCGATGACGACATGATCGCGATTCTGCGCGAGGAGATGGGGAAGGGCGCCTTCCCCGCCATTCTGCACTGCTTCACCGCTGGCGAGGCGCTGGCGATGGCGGGTGTCGAGCTCGGGCTCTACGTGTCCTTCTCGGGCATCCTGACCTTCAAGACCTCCGAGAACCTGCGCCGGATCGCCCGGATGGTGCCGCGCGAGCGCCTGCTGGTCGAGACGGATGCGCCCTATCTCGCGCCTGTGCCGTTCAGGGGCAAGCGCAACCAGCCGGCCTATGTCGTTGAAACGGCGAAGGTTCTCGGCGAGACGATTGGCGTGTCTTTCGACGAGATCGCCAAGATCACCACGGAGAACGCGCGGCGCTGCTACTGGAAGATGGACCACGCCGCGCCGGTCGCGCAGGTGGCCTGACCCGGCGCCATGACGCTCACCGTCACCATTCTCGGCAGCGGATCCTCCGGCGGCGTGCCACGGCCGGGCGCCGGCTGGGGCGCCTGCGATCCCGCCGAGCCGAAGAATCGGCGCCGGCGCTGTTCGATCCTGGTCGAGCGCATCGGCCCGGATGGAACGACGCGCGTGCTGGTCGATACCTCGCCGGACCTGCGCGAGCAGCTTCTCGCGGCCGAGGTCCCGGCGCTGGACGGCGTGCTGATGACGCATGACCATGCCGACCATACCCATGGCATCGACGACCTGCGCGCGCTCGTCCTGCATATGCGGCAGCGCATCCGCGTCCATGCCGACAAGACGACGCAAGCCTCGCTGCGTTCGCGCTTCGGCTATCTCTTCGAGACGCCGCCGGGCAGCTATTATCCGCCGATCATCGATCTCGACGAGATCAGCGCCGGCCGGCCGCAGACCATCGACGGCGCAGGCGGGCCGATCACGGCCTTGCCGTTCCGGGTCGAGCACGGACCGAACTATGAGGCGCTGGGCTTCCGCTTCGGCGATCTCGGCTATCTGCCGGATGTCAGCCTGATCCCGCCGGCCGCGATGGAGGCCATGGCCGATCTCGACGTACTGATCCTCGACTGCCTGCGTGAGACGCCGCATGTCAGCCATTTCCATCTGGCCCAGTCGCTGGAAGCGATCGCGCACCTGAAGCCGCGCCGCGCGATCCTGACCAACCTCCATGTGGATCTGGATTATGCCAGCCTGAGCATGCGCTTGGCCGGGATTGCAGAGGTGGCATACGACGGGATGACGATCTCGGTTCCGGCCTGAATATCCAGCATCTCAGGCGGCATTCGCATCAGAGTTAGTTCCATAATATACCTTATGCGAAGGCGAGGTACTTTCAAAACTGGTGCGAAGCGACGAGTCTCTGATAGTACTG